>JAFYJN010000049.1 GCA_017538105.1 Prevotella sp.
ATATTGCGCGCGGGCATCTCCTTGCTCCGCCGCCTTCCGGTACCACTCCACGGCCTTGGCTTCATCCTTGGCCACGCCGGTGCCATTTTCATAACATAAGCCCAGTTCGCATTGCGCATAGGCTTGTCCTTGCTCCGCCGCCTTTCGTTACCACTCCACGGCCTTGGCTTCATCCTTGGCCACGCCGGTGCCATTTTCATAACAAACACCCAGGTTGCATTGCGCATCGGCATGTCCTTGCTCCGCCGCTTTACGATACCACTCCACAGCCTTGGCTTCATCCTTGGCCACACCGTTGCCAGTTCCATAACAAGAAGCCAGCGCGAATTGCGCAACGGCATGTCCTTGCTCGGCTGCCTTCCGAGACCACTCCACGGCCTTGGCTTCATCTATGGCCACACCGTTGCCAGTTCCATAACAATAAGCCAGATTGTATTGCGCATCGGCATGTCCTTGCTCTGCCGCTTTCCGATACCACTCCACAGCCTTGGCTTCATCCTTGGCCACGCCTGTGCCAGTTGCATAACACCAGCCCAGGTTGCATTGCGCACCGGCATGTCCTTGCTCGGCTGCCTTCCGAAACCACTCCGCCGCCTTGGCGTAGTCTTGTGGCACACCATCACCGTTTAAATGGCAGTTTCCCAATTGAAACTGTGCTTCTGCATCACCTTGTTCGGCTGCAGCACGATATTCTTGACAGAAAGAAGACAAATGACAGCATATCATCGCTGCAAGAAATAACAGTTTTTTCATATTGTTTGAGTTTTTAAGTTTTTAAGGTGACGAGTTGTTAAGTGAATAATTGTTTATGGAATTTTCTTATATTTCAAATTCACGCCTAATTCAAAGCCCTGACTTTGAATAACTCCACATAGTTTGTCCCATATTTTCTTCATCTCAGCCAACGAACTAATATCTGAATATTTAGGAGCCGAATTGAGATTGTCATTGATAATACCAGGGAAATCTATAGAGGATATGACGGGGCGGGAGAAACCCACCACATGTCCTTTATCACATGGCTTGCAGGGAACAAAGCTGAACATTCCCCCGACAGACCGATCAAATGCTGCTCCATGATAACATGTTAGTTCTTCTGTAGCAATAGAACCAGTATAATCAAACAACATGATGTCATCATAGTATTTGGGAATAAAGCCTTTTAAATCAGCCCTTGCACTCCCCGGATGATAACTTCTCCATTTGTCAACCACGAAAACAGTATCAACCACGAAATAGGGTCCGCCTTTTTCCTTGGATATTGTTGAGCCAAAAATGATGATACTCCCTTGGTCAAGATATCTTAGGTTGACAAAACGAACCTGTTTACAAAGGCTGTAAAGGAAATAGTCATTGAACACAAAAGGGTCTGTATTTAGGCAACACTTGTCTTGATTGACGGCCATGGAAGGAACAACCATTTTCCCGCCCATCAACGTAATGAATGGTTCATGGACATACTTTGGCAAAATACCGCTTCCAGAAAAAGCCGTAACCCTTTTCACATAAGAGTCAGGTTCCCACTCTCCCCAAAAGAGTAAATCTTGTGGGATAGAAAGTGTGCTCCCCGTAACAATCAGCCCTTTTGATTTAATGAACTTTCGTCCATGGACACGACTCCAACTCTTTACACCCGCCGCCAACGCTGCAGGTGATACTGAATGTTCACCTCCTGGATGCGTGAACTGCACAAATTTTAGTTTTCTACTACTTGGACTCATATAATAAATAGGTTTATTCATTGGTATCATGCAAGAAAACAAATCCATGTTTCCCGAGAATGCCTTGTTTAGGTTAATGATTATACATACATGAAGCAGCGTGGCACTGTATGCCTGCATCTCCCAATAGAGGTCCTAGGAAAACCTTCAACATAAGATGCCATGACAACAGGCCACGCAATATGGGCTGTAGTTGCATGCTTTTCCAATGTTGAGTAGAAATTTCCTAGGTTTCTATTGGGTGGAAAGCATAACGCTATTTATACCGATAAGACGTTGACTAACAAGCGATTACACTGTAAGCCAATTGAAAATGTGTGCCCGCACAAGGATTTCTCCCGGTCAGAACACCACATCTTCGACTGCAAATATATAGATTTTAATTTTATATACCAAATTTTTAGCAGTCCTTTTGTGTCCTTTTCATTTTCCAGACAAAGGAACATAAAGACATAAGGACACTGATGGGACAGATTGAACAAGAATAAAGAACATTAAATTTGCGGGTATGGTGGAAAAGCCGTACCTTTGCACCGCTTTTCCATCATTTCCTGTCCTGCCTTGATTAAATCAAACCTAAACGTTATTTACATGATCACCAGAAAAGACTTTTCACAACAGAAAGTGTGGAGGGCATTGCTTAAACATTCACTGTCGGTCTTGTTGGTCTTGCTGTCGTGCACAGGCATCATGGCCCAAAATCCCATTATCTGCGACAGATACACTCCCGACCCGGCACCCTACGTACATGGCGACACGCTTTATCTCTTTGTCGACCACGACGAAGATGTCACCCAGAACGGTTATTTCACCATGAAGGACTGGCTGCTCTACAGCACCGTGGACATGGTGAACTGGACGTATCGGGGAACGCCGCTGACATCGGCCACTTTCTCTTCATGGGCCAAGCAGGATAACGATTGCTGGGCCAGCCAGTGTATAGAGCGCAATGGAAAATGGTACTGGTACGTCACCGCCACCATCAAGGGTGAGGCATACCCCGGCATCGGAGTGGCTGTGGCCGATCATCCTGCCGGACCTTACGTAGATCCCATCAAAAGACCTTTGGTGAAAGGGTGGTTCAAGATTGACCCTTCGGTGTTTATCGACGATGACGGACAGGCTTACCTATTCTATGGCAACAATATGTTGTGGTATGCCAAGCTATCCAATAGCATGACCTCACTCACCAGCAACGAGATAGAGGTAAATACCAAAAGCGAATCGGCATTCGGTCCCTTTAAGGGCTATAACGACGACGGCACACCCAAGACTAATTTCGAGGAGGCATCGTGGATATACAAACGTGGCAACAAATACCACTTGGAATATGCCGCCGGTGGCGTTCCCGAGCACTGGGCCTACTCCACCGCCGACAATATTACCGGACCGTGGACCTATCAAGGCAAGATGATGGGTGAGGCGGAAAACAGTTTTACGATTCATGGTGGCAGCGTGGAGTACAAAGGTCATCACTACCTGTTCTATCACAACGGGAAGCTACCTGATGGCGGCGGTTACAAGCGTGCCACCTGCATCGAGGAATATACACCGAACGAAGACGGCACATCACCTTTCATCCAGGCCACCACAAATGGTGTCGCTCCCTTACAGCACGTCAACCCTTATGTGCGCCAGGAGGGCGAAACAATCAACCAATGCTACGGAGTGAGGTGCGAGGGCGATTACAACGGTTGCTACACCACGAACATCAAGTCAGGCAATTATATCAAGGTGCGTGGCGTGGATTTCGGCGAGACAGGCGCCCAATCGTTCACGGCCAGATTGCGCGTCGACAGCAAGGGAACGTTTCTTGTCCGCATCGACAGTAGGGAGAGGACGGCCATCGGACGTATATCCGCTGAGCAGACCAATGGTGAGTGGCAAGACTTCACGTGTGACCTTTCCACGCCCATCACTGGCGTTCACGATGTGTTTTTTACCATCTCGGGAAGAGGAAACCCGCAGATGGATTTTGACTGTTGGCAGTTCAGCGAAGTGCCTACGGCTGTCAAGGAGGTGAGTAAAGAAGAAAAAGCCGAAATGAACAACGACATCTACGACGTTAGCGGACGTAAAGTGCAGAACGGTTCGAAAGGCATCAAAATCATTGACGGCAAAAAATATATTGGTGGCGTAAGATAATTGGATTTATCTAACTGAAGCAGCAGCCATTGGGCAAAGAAATGATCATAGGGCCTCCACCTTGTTGCCTGGTAAGGAGACAAGAAACCGCCTTGCCATCCTTGCATGTTGATAGAAGATTCTTTCCTAGGATTTCTATGGGCAAGAATGAACAAAGCGGTTATGACGTTGCAAAGGAAATACTTTTATTTCTTTCCAGCAAGTCCTTTCTTGTCCTTTATCTGTCCTTTTGTATCCTTTTCAAATAAAGAGCCACTTCACTCGTTTTCTCCCCCTCTTACCCTCCCTTTCTGTCTCACAGATATCACAGAAATACACAAAAAAAGAAAATATTATCTCGGAAAAAAAAGTACAAGTTCTTTTTGTATTTCACTCACCTTGCACTATCTTTGCAAAAAAGAAACAAAAATGGAGCAAGAACTGTTGAAACGGGAGGTGGGGAAAAAGGCCGGTTTCGCACCAGAGACATCACGCGACTTCGAAGATCTGAGCCAAATTATCCAAGAGGCAACAGGCGAATACCTGTCGCCCACCACGCTGAAACGTATTTGGGGATACCTGCAGAACGAACAGGTGCAGACACGACGCCACACCCATGACGTGCTGGCCCGCTTCGTAGGCTACGCCAACTACCGCGCATTCATTGACGGGAGCCTCAAAAAGAAAGAGGTGCAAAGCATGATACTGGCAACGAACAAGGTGACATCGGAAGACCTGGCCATCGGACAGGAACTGTGCATCGTCTGGCTGCCCGACCGGCGTATCGTGGTGGAACATCTTGGTGACGGACGGTTCGTGGTGAACGAGGCCGAGAACAGCAAATTGGGCATCGGCGACACTTTCACCTGCCACCTTATGATACAAAACGAGCCGCTGTATATCGACAACGTGGCGCACCAAGGGACTACGTTCCCCGCCTATATCGCCGGCAAGATTGACGGGGTGAAAATTTATAAGGTGGAATAAAAATACTTTATGCCCCGAACAACAGTATACCAAATCAAGAAGTTTTCATATAATAAGGGGAGACTATGGCTCCCCTGGAAGAGAGCGTGTTGATTTCCAGTAGGCGAGAAAATCTGAAGTGCTACTTCAAAAAAAACAAGAAAATTTGAAGTAGCACTTCAGATTTTCTCGCAATTTCTTGCATCTTTCATTTGTTATAATTATCTTTGCCAACAAAACGCAAGACTATGATACTCAACCGAATTCTGCAACTACAAGAAATTCATGAAGACAGCCTATTTTTGTGGGGTTCCCGACAAACGGGGAAAAGTACCCTGCTGAAGATGCTATTTCCTGATGCACATTATTATGATTTACTTAAATCAGACCTAAGAATGGCATTGCAATTACGGCCGGCAATGCTACGGGAGGAATGTATGATGCTCGATGAGGGAGACATCGTCATTATTGACGAAGTACAGAAAGTGCCGGCTTTGCTCGATGAGGTACATTGGCTCATAGAAAACAAAAGATTACACTTCATCCTTAGCGGATCAAGTGCGAGAAAGCTGCGCAAAAGCGGTGCCAACCTGTTGGGCGGAAGGGCTATCCGCAAGACATTGTTCCCATTGGTAAGTGCTGAGATTCCTGATTTTGACCTCAATCGTGCTCTTAATAACGGCATGTTGCCCAGACACTACCTTGCAGAAAAACCCACGAACAGAATAAAAGCGTATATTGGGGATTACCTACAGCAAGAAATCATCGAGGAGGCCATCGTTCGTCGTCTTGATGCCTTTACCAGATTCCTGCAAGTAGCAGCTTTGAGCAATGCTGAAATAGTGAACTATACCAATATAGCCCAAGAATGCGGAGTTTCATCCAAATCGGTTAAAGAATATTTTTCAATACTAGAAGAGACGATGCTTGGTTTCTACCTGCCGGCATATACCAAAGTCGTCAAACGCAAATTGTCGGCGTCACCTAAGTTTTATTTCTTTGACGTGGCTATACCGAACTATCTGCTTCACCGTCATCCTTTGCAGCAAGGCACAGACAGCTATGGACATGCTCTCGAACACTTCATTATACAGGAATTGCGAGCATATCTGGCTTATAACGACAGTGACAAGTCCCTATCCTATTGGCATACACGTGACAACAGGTATGAAATTGATGCTGTCATCGGTCATGCAGAAGTAGCCATTGAAATAAAATCATCAAGTTCTGTGTCTTCTACAGACACAAAGGGACTGAAAGCCTTTAGCGAAGAACACCCCCAAGCCAAATTGATTCTTTTGGCTATGGAAGAGCGTCCCCGTCTGATCAATGGCATAGAGGTTTGGCCCGTTGGGCAGTTCCTTCAAAGACTTTGGCAAGGAAAGGTGATTAGTTTCTTAGAATAGCATCAATACTCCACGTATGGTCTTAACCGTTCGATGGCCTCGGGCGGGAAATCTTTGTGCAAGCGCAAGTCGTCAAGACTTTTCAAGGGTCCCTTGAGCCGTCGGTAGTCGATAATGGCCTGGGCCTGGAAGAAAGAGATATAAGGATGTTGCTTCAGTTGGTTCAGCGACAGTTTATTCACATTCATCTTATGTATCTGGGGAGTGCCCAACACAAAATAGGAGAGTGCCTCTTCGGGAAAGCCCTCTATCTCACGTAGTTGTTCAACACGGCAATAACCACCCAGACGTTGACCATAGCTGACGATACGTCGGGCGAAGCCGCTGCCTATGCCCGGCACCTTTTTAAGCATCGTCGTATCGGCTCCATTGAGTGCGATATGCTCGGTAGGTTGCAGTTTCACAGGGTAACGCACGGTGTCACGCACATATTCCTCGCGTGGGGGAGCCAAGGCCGAAGCCGACTGGTAATCATCGGCAATCTGTATGTAAGGCTCCATCGCCTTGTATTGTTTCTGCGTCAACCCATAGAGACGCGCGAAATCGGAAGGTTGGCGGTACACCCCACCCTTTGCCCTATACTTGTATATGTTACGCACCTGCCATGGCTGAAGGCCCAATCTAAGCAGTTGCGTGGAATCGGCTGTATTGGGGTCAAAGGGGAAGAGTTCCGCCTGACGACCACCCTCCACCTTATAATATTTATGGGGAAAAGATTTCCAGTCGTGACGCTGGGCGTATGACTTACGACTATATGGTGGTGCCTGAATGGCCAGCGAGTCGCCCTCGGTCAGCGGTGTCGTCTTCTGGCTGTCGGACACGAAATAGACAATGCCCAGCACCAATGCGGCCACCACAAGCAAGGTGATAATGACCTTTCGGTCGGAACGGTGGAAATAGAAAAACTCCTTCAGCCACATAGTCTGGTAATCAAATGATGCCCAGTTGTCTCAGAAACACGGCAATGATGCCCAAGGGACAGACGAAACGCACCAAGAAGAGGAACACATGATAAGACGTTCTAGGCAGTGAACCCCAGTTAGTCAGCTGATGACGCACCAATTTTCGCGGAAGGTACCAACCCACCATCGTACAAGTGAGCAAGGCCCCGAGAGGCAGCAGGTATTGGGCCGTCAGCTTGTCGCAAGCATCCAACAGGTTGCTGCCCATGACCTGCAACGAGGGTACGGCACCCATGGACAGGGAGCAGAACACCGCCAGCAAGCCACAAGCACACGTGACCACCCAGGCTCCGGAATGACGCGATATATGAAACTCCTCGTGGAAGAAAGCCGTACCTATCTCGTGCATCGAGATGGTAGATGTAAGCGCCGACATGGCCAGAAGGAAATAGAAGAGGACGGAGATGAGGTAACCCACCACGGGCACTGACGAGAACGCCTGTTGGAACACGTTGGGCAAAGTAACGAAAATCAGCGAGGGACCACTGTCGGGACTCACCCCCACGGCAAAGGCGGCGGGGAATATCATCAGTCCCGCCATGATGGCGATGAACGAGTCGACCAAAGCTATCTGTGTGGCCGACCGCGCCAGTTTTATCCTATGCGAGAAATAGGAGGAATAGGTACACAGACAAGCCGTTCCCAGACTGAGCGAGAAGAATGCCTGTCCCAAGGCTTCCAACATCACATCTGTCGACAACTTGGAGAAATCGGGTTTGAGCAGGAACTCTATGCCTTTTCCCGCTCCCGACAGCGAACATGACGCGATGACGATGATCAGCAAGAGCATGAACAAAAGGGGCATGAGCAGTTTGGAAGCCCGCTCTATGCCACGGCGAATGCCCCGCACCACCACTAGATGGGTGATCACCACGAAGGCCACGGCCCAGAGAGCGGGTTTCCACGGATTGGTGGAGAAAGAGCGAAAATAGTCGGAGACATACGTCGCGTCACCTTCCAACGTACCGGCGAAGGAGACGAAGAGATACTGCAGGCACCACCCCGCCACCACGGCATAAAAACCCAGGATAATCATCGAGGTGAAGACACCCAGATAACCCGTGAATCCCCATGGCGTACGGCCCGCCACCTTACGGTAAGCACGTGCCGCATTCGTTCCGGCATGACGACCCACCACAAACTCGGCAATCATGCCCGGTATGCCCAAGAGGAACACACAACCCAGATACAACAGAATGAATGCCGCTCCACCGTTCTGACCTGTCATGAACGGGAAACGCCAAATGTTTCCCAGACCCACCGCAGAGCCTGCCGTGGCCAGGATAACACCTAACCGACTGCCGAAATGTCCTCTATGCTCCATGGCTCACAATGTTTAGAACACACCCAACTGGTGGAGGAACACCAAGAGAATGCAGATGGGACAGATGAAACGCACACAGAACAGGTAGATGCCGAAGAGGGAGCCTTTCAGCGTTCCCCAGTTGGTAAACTCGTCGTGCACGATTTTCCGGGGAACGAACCAACCCAGGAAGATACAGGTGAGCATACCGCCAACGGGCAAGAATATCTGTCCCGTCACGAAATCAAAGAGCTCGAACAAAGGCATGCCAAACAATGTCAGTCCACGATCTTGCGCCAACGACAAAGAGCAGAACACCCCAATCAGCGCGCAACTGGCAGTAACGAAGGTGGCCGCCTTGGCACGAGACACCTTCAACTCCTCTTGCAAAAAGACAGTGCTCACCTCATGGAGTGAGATGAGCGACGTGAGAGCCGCCAAAGCCAACAGCGCGTAAAAGAGCAGCGACACCACGAACGCCACCACCGGCATACCACCAAATGCCTGTTGGAACACGTTGGGCAAGGTGATGAACACCAGTTTAGCGCCACTGTCGGGATTGACACCCACGGAGAAAGCGGCCGGGAAAATCATCAGTCCCGCCAGGATGGCTATCAGACTGTCGAGCAGACTGATCTGTACGGCCGACTTCAACAGATTGGTGTGTCGGTTGAAATAGGAGGCGTAGGTGCATATACAACCCATGGCAAGACTCAACGAATAGAATGACTGTCCAAGAGCACCCAATACCACATTGCCATCGACTTTCTCAAAATTGGTAAAGTCGAAGAGGAACGCGATGCCCTTGGAGGCACCCGGAAGGGTGCAAGAGGCTCCCACAAGCAACAACAACAACAAGAAAAGAGCCGGCATGAGCAATTTGGAGGCCCGTTCTATGCCATTGCGCACACCGCGCACGATGACAAAATGGGTGATGACCAAAAAGAGCACCGCCCAAATGATGGGTTTGTAGGCGTTGGTGGAGAAATCAGTAAAATAATCGGAGAAATAGTTCGCGTCACCCGTCAGTTTGCCCGCCACCGACCCGTAGATATATTCCAAGCACCATCCCGACACCACGGCATAATAGCCCGTGATGAGGAACCCCGTGAGCACGCCCAACACACCCACCCATTTCCACATGCTGCCACCCGAGATGCGACTGTAGGCACGTGCCGTGTTGGAAGCGCCATGACGACCGATGATGAATTCGCTCACCATGCAGGGGATGCCCAGCAAGAACACACATGCCAGATAGATAAGGATGAAAGAAGCCCCACCGTTCGTACCCGTCATGTATGGAAAACGCCACACGTTGCCCAGCCCCACCGCCGAACCCGCCGTGGCGAGGATGATGCCTAGTTTTGTGCCGAATTTCTGTCTTTCCGGATGCGACATGCTGATTGATTGTATTTAGGGGCCCACCCTTCAGCTAAACAAAAAACTCGATAACCTGCCCAAGTCATCGGTATGCCGGTGGTATTTGTTCGCGCCAGAGTTTAAAGGGATTTTCACGGAGGGCGGCATTGCGGAACCGTCGGTCGGCGGTCACCTCGGGCCCAAGGAAATCGGGCTTGGCAAAAGGCTCGTCACCGCTCTTGAGCTCCACCTCGGCCGTCACCAGACCATCGTTGTCGCCGTAGAACTCGTCCACCTCGAACAAATGTCCCTCGAAGGGCACGAGGTAACGTGTCTTGTCGATGACTGGCGCCACGCACAGTTTCATGAGATGCTCCGCCTCGTTGAGCGTTATCTCCTTCTCAAACTCATAGCGGCTCAACCCACCGTCATACGATGGGCCTTTGATGGTGAGATATCCTTTGTCACCACGAATGCGCACCCTGACAGTGGCGCCACGCGCTTCGATATATCCCTGTTTGATGCGGCTGGACGATGACGCCATCTCACGGAAGTTCCGGTCTTTGCGTACGAGGAACTTGCGTTCTATCTCCAGTCCGCTCATCACGACACCAGCGCTGTGGCCCAGATAGCGAAGCCAATGGCACCAAGTATCAACAGACCGAAAATCCATTTAACGACGGAACCCGCTTGTTTTTTCTCCGCGGCCTCACGCTTCGTGCGTTTTGCGATTCTTTTGTCATTCATTGTGTTAGATAGTTTGTGAGTTTATGCTTTTAATCTTTTAATTTTGTAATTTTTTAATCTTTTAATCTTCCTCCACCACTGGGAACTCCATCAGGTAAGCTTTGATGAACCCGTCGATTTTTCCATCCATCACCCCGTCGACATCGGTGGTCTGGTAGTTGGTGCGGTGGTCTTTCACACGACGGTCGTCGAACACATAACTGCGTATCTGGCTACCCCACTCTATCTTTTTCTTTCCCGCTTCAATCTTGGCCTGCGCCTCCATGCGTTTCTTCATGGCACGGTCGTAGAGTTGCGACTTGAGCAAGAGCAACGCCTTCTCCTTGTTCTTAGGCTGGTCGCGTGTCTCGGTATTTTCAATGAGAATCTCTTCCTCTTCACCCGTATCGGGATCGGTATACCAATAGCGCAGACGCACACCCGACTCCACCTTGTTCACGTTCTGGCCACCGGCGCCACTGCTGCGGAATGTGTCCCACGACAGTTTGGAGGGGTCGACATACACCTCTATGGTGTCGTCGACGAGCGGTGAGACGAAGACGCTGGCGAAACTGGTCATACGTTTTCCCTGGGCGTTGAAAGGTGACACGCGCACCAAGCGGTGAACACCATTCTCACTCTTCAGGTAGCCGTAAGCGTATTCACCACCTTCTATCTCCATGGTGACGCTCTTGATGCCCGCCTCGTCACCGTCCTGCAGGTTGCTCACGGTGACCTTATGGCCATGGGCCTCGGCCCACCGCATATACATACGCATGAGCATCTGCGCCCAGTCCTGGCTCTCCGTGCCCCCCGCACCACTGTTGATTTTCATCACGCAGTCCATGGGGTCTTCCTTCTGCCGGAGCATGTTTTTCAGTTCCAGCTCCTCTATCAACTTGACAGCCTTGGCATAGTCGGCATCCACCTCCTCTTCGGACACCATCTCGTCGTGGTAGAAGTCGAAAGCCAGCTGCAGCTCGTCGGCTGCATCGCGCACCTCCTTATATCCCTTGAGCCATTTCTCAATATCCTTCACCTTTTTCATCTGCGCCTGCGCCCGTTTGGGATCTTCCCAGAAGTCGGGTGCCTGTGTGCGCAACTGCTCCTCCTCGAATTCCACCTTCTTGCGGTCGATGTCGAGGTAACGGAAGAGCGCGTCAGCACGCTCCATGACGTCTTTCAGTTGGTCGCTGGTAATCATTGCTATTCTTTGTACATCTCCTCTATTTCCGCAGCGTAGTTGTCGTTGAGCACACGCCGTTTGATTTTCAGCGTGTTCGTCAGCTCGCCCCGTTCCATGGTGAAGGGGTGCGGCAACAAGGTGATGCGTTTCACCTTCTCATAACTGGCCAGACTCTGCTGCAACGTCTCCAGACGTTCCATGACCATATCGCGTATCTTCTCGTTGGCGCACAATTCCTCTATATTGGCATACTCAATGTCATGTTCCTTGGCGTATTCCTCGAGCAGGGGGTATGACGGTATGACAAGCGCCGACACGAATTTCCTTTCGTCGGCGATGACGGCAATCTGCTCAATGAATTTATCGACCAACAGTTTGGCCTCAATCATCTGCGGTGCGATATATTTGCCGTTGGAGGTCTTGAACAGGTCCTTGATACGCTCCTTGAGATACAGTTCACCATCACGTATGTATCCTGCATCGCCCGTATGGAAGAAGCCGTCCTCGTCGAAAGCCGCCTTGGTGAGCGCCTCGCGTTTGTAGTAACCACGAGTGATGGTGGGACCCTTGAGCAGAATCTCCTCGTTCTCGCCAATCTTTATCTCTATGCCTTCGACAGGCCTTCCCACAGACCCAATGGAGATGGGTTCGTCCAAGTGGTCGCATGTCACCGTGGCCAAGCTTTCCGTCAGGCCATAGCCAACCATCATCTTGATGCCCACGGCATGGACGAACTCCTCCACTTCTTCGGACACCTTGGCACCCGCCGTGGGGAAGAAATGGGCGTTTTCCAGTCCCAGTTCCTTGCGGACGAGGCTGAACACCGTCCTGTTGAAGAACTGGTATTCCAGCGACAACGCCAATGGTGGCCGTTTGCCACGCAACACATATTCCACGTTATGGCGTTTGCCCACCTTGAGCGCCTTCTGGAACAACGCCCTCTTGGCGCCGCTGGCCTCGTCGAGTTTGGCCTTTACACCTGTAAACACCTTCTCCCAGAAGCGCGGCACGGAAGCCATGCAGGTGGGATGAGTCTCGCGCAGGGTCTGCTGTATCTCCTTCGGATAAGTGTTGACGATGAGCAATGCCCCCTCGGTAAGACAAAGAATGGCCCATCCACGCTCAAAGATATGCGTATAGGGAAGGAAGTTCATCACACGGTCGTTCTCGCCCACAGGCACACACCCATCGTTGGCTATCATGGCGGCGTTGTACTGTCCGTGGGTGAGTATCACGCCCTTGCTGTCGCCCGTAGTTCCCGAAGTATAAAGAATATTGCATATATCCTCATCGTTGGCTTGGGCATACAACTTTTCCACCTCCGCCTGACGGGGGAAGCCCTCGCCAAGTTTTAGGAAATCGTCGAAGAAGATGGTGTTAGTGTCGTGGTCGCTAATCTTCACATTGCTGTCGAATACGACGATACGTTCCAAAGTGGGACACTTGGGGAAGATGCGCTGTGCTTTGTCGTACTGTTCCTGCTCGCCCACGAAGAGGATGCGTATCTCCGCGTCGCCAATCATGAATTGTATCTGTTCCTCGCTGCTTGTGGCATAGAAAGGCACCGTGACAGCGCGTATGCCGAAGGCACCGAAGTCGGTGAAAAGGTAATGCACGCAGTTTTGCGAGAATATGCCGATATTCTCCTGCACCCCCACGCCGAGGTTCAGCAACGCATTGGACACCTGTTTCACGCGTTGCGAGAAATAGTTCCATGTAAGCGATTTCCACTTCAGGCTGCCGAACTCACGGTAGGTGAGCGCCGGCTTGGAGCCGTATTTGGCCGCCTGCTGATGGATAAGTACCGAGAAATGACACCTTGTTTGCATAATAACATACTATTTAATATGCAAAAATACACCATTCCACGATAAAAACAAAGGAAAAAGAGGTTTTTCTTTGCATTTAGTTGATGAGTTCTTGACTTTTTGACTTTTTCTTCGTATTTTTGCAGTTGAAAAAAACATCATTTATTAACCATTAAAACAATCACAGTACAATGAAGAAATTCTTTCAGTTTGCCATCGTGGCTGTTGCCGCCTTCGCCATGGCATCATGTGGAAACAAGAGTACCCAGACCTCTGAAAGTACCGACAGCACCGCCGCCGAGCCGGCAGTGGAGCAGAAAGCCGACGCTCCCGCAGGGGATGTGGTGGCCGAGAACGCGTACATCAAGGTGAACATCCCTGCCGGATGGGAAATAGAGAATCCCAAAGTCGAGGGTGACAAGTTCAGAATCAAGCTGAAGCCGGGTACCGATCTTGGCGAATGGCAAGACATTGTCATTCACACCTACGATAACGCGATGACTGCCGACGAGCGGGTGAAATCCTGCATCGAAGGGTCTGAGGACTCACGTAAGGCGGCAGAAGACGTGAAATATGGTGATGTCACCTACAAACAGGTGAAATTCATCAACAGCGAGACAAACTGCATGCTCTACGGCAACATGCCCAAAGGTGTCCTTTCCGTCACCCTGTCTGATAAACTCACGGTCGACAACCCCGACGTGAAGGCCATCCTCGAAAGCATCTCGTTCAAATAAAAAAACGGATTAGCTAAACTTTCGAAACATAGTAAGCATCATGGTGATTGTCCGCAGACAATCACCATGTTTTATGTGGAAGACAAGAGAAATAGCTCATAATTTTTTGGTATTTCGCTCGCCTTGCAGTATTTTTGCATCATGATGACAGAGAACCCCACCAAAGAAGCACTGCAACTGCTGCAAACGCTCATAGGCATCCCTTCCGTGAGTCGCAACGAGGAGAAGGCGGCCGACCTCATGACGGCATGGATGGAAGAACGCGGGCTGTGTCCCTCGCGCCACGGCAACAATATCTTGCTCACCGATCCTGATTATGACGAGCGGCGTCCCACCCTCATGCTCAACGCACATATCGACACCGTGAAGCCCGTGAGCACATGGACACGCGACCCTTTCGCCGCGGAGATGGATGGCGACAGGCTCTACGGCTTGGGGAGCAACGACTGTGGCGGCGGACTGGTGACACTGCTGCAGGTATATCGTCACCTTGTCAAGACAAGACGGTCGTTCAACCTACTCTATGTCGCCTCGGCCGAGGAGGAGGTGTCGGGCGAAAACGGTTTCCGCCGTATCCTCCCCATCCTGCCCAAGATCAACGTGGCCGTGGTGGGCGAGCCGACAGCCATGCAACCCGCAGTGGCGGAGCGCGGTCTGATGGTGCTCGATGTGGTGAGCCATGGTGTCAGCGGACATGCAGCCCGTGGCGAGGGCAAGAATGCCATCGTAGCTGCATTGAAAGACCTGGAGTGGTTGTCATCGTACCGTTTTGAGAAAGAGAGTGCCCTGTTAGGTGCCACGACGATGCAGGTGACAATGATATACAGTGGCACGCAGCACAACGTAGTGCCCGACCGCTGCGAGATGGTTGTTGACGTGCGCACCAATGAATGTTACACGAATGAAGAGGTGCTCGCATTCATCCAGGCCCATGTGACGAGCGATGTGACGGCACGCAGCACACGCCTACAGTCATCACATATTCCTCTTGACCACCCTCTCGTGAAACGTTGCGTGGAATTGGGTCGGCAACCCTTCGGTTCTCCCACACTCAGCGACCAGGCTCTTATGCCTTTCTACTCGCTGAAGATGGGGCCTGGTGACAGTGCCCGCTCCCATTCCGCCGATGAATATATTCGCGTAAGTGAGATGGAAGAGGCATTTGAATTATATCTGAAATTGCTGGACACCATAGAGTTATAACCCAACATAAAAAAAGTCTCTGCAAGTTGTAAATCAACCGCAGAGACTTTTTTCCTTTTACTCCCCAATTATTTTCTATAACCTTTTAATTTTCTAATCATTTCATCTTTCCTCTATCTTCCCAACCACTGCTCGGGATTGAGCTTCGCCGTTTCCTTTCGTAGCTGGAACTGGAGGATATTGTCCTGTCCGACGGTGCCCAGCGCCTGACGGGTAGAGACCTTCTGTCCCTGACGCACACTCACCGTCTTAAGGTTGCAATACACCGAGATATAGCTGCCATGGCGCACCATGACCACCATCTGACCGGCGATATTCACCACCGCGCTCACCTCACCATCGAAGATGCTGCGCACCTGAGCTCCCGGCGAGCATAGGATGTTGATGCCCTTGTTGTCGAGTTTCACATTGGTCAATCCTTCCACATTATATTGTCCGAAATGGCTCACGATGCGTCCGCTGGCCGGCATGGGCAATCGTCCCTTGTTGCTCTCGAAACTGCCACTGATGCGACGGTCGGCGGTCGACACCAACGATTCGCTCTCCTCCGTAGCCGCATGCTCGGCACGCTCAGCACGTTGTGCCCTCTCGCGCTCTGCCGATGCCTTGCGCTCTGCAGCCTGACGGGCAGCCTCGGCTTCACGGGCCGCTTGGCGCGCCGCTGCCGCCGCCTGCTCCATCTCACGCTGTTCACGCTCCGCGGCCAACTGCTGTTTGCGGGCCTCCGCCTGTTCACGTTCGGCACGTCTACGGTCAGCAGCCTCGGCCTCAGCAGTGGCGCGCCGTTCC
>JAFYJN010000050.1 GCA_017538105.1 Prevotella sp.
ACATTTTCTCTCAGGCGGTAGGGCTCGTTCTCTTTGAGAGAATACCCTTATCTGAATTGTTTAAGCAAATCGATAATTCTAAATTAGAACCGGAAAATGATGGCCAATTAAGGTTTTGGTAATTTATTCCGGACACTAGTGATCCGAGATTAAATATTCAACACCAATAAACTAAAAACATTTTTTAAGAATTATGAGAAAAAGAACAATTTCTTTATTGTTGATGCTCGTTGCCTTGATTGGCAACACGATGGCCTACGACAAAGGAAAACTCGTGGAAAGACACATCTTTAGGCTGATGTCCCCGGATGATGGAGACATTGGCAATGGCAATTTTTCTATCGAATGGAATGGAAACTCATTGGTATCCATTTCACAAACTGGTGCTTTCGGAAGTCAAAAAGTACACAAGCAGACCTACCTGAACTGGTTTGACCATAGCGCACGCTTTATCATCCAGACTCCAGGAAACTGGATTATGAGCAAGAACGACCGTACCGACCTCGGTTTCGGGCTCATGAACAACGGAAGCGGTTACGATGGCTTCCGTATTACTGGTCTAAAGGCCGGCGACATCGTCCGTTTCGAGTATTGGAAGAATGATGTAACCGACCAAAACAATCCTCCTAGGTTCGACAACACGAACGCTAGTTTTGAAGGTACACAAGTGAATCGGAATGATGGGGTCTACGGAACCAGAGACTATGTTATCGTCAACGATGGCGATCTCGATATCCAATGCCCTCCCCGTATGTTGCTCACTTCGGTGACCATCACGCACGCCACCTACAAAAAAGCCACCTTTAATATTGAAGAGGTGACCAAGAACGGCAACACCGGTTACAAATACACTCTCACCGGTTCGGGTGTGCTGGAGGAAAAACGCGGTGCCGTGCCTTATATCACCATGCGCTTCGGCCATGACGATGATATGACGGTGGTCAGGGACTTCGGCAATGGCAACTACGCCGCCTCATGTATCATCGACCCCGACCATAATCTTGACATCTCTGACCCGAGTGTCAGGTTGACCCAGAACTACAAAAAACGTTACCAAAACCAAAACGGACAGTATGTGCGTTGGCAAGCAACAGAAAATTGGTATTATAATGTGGGCGACGAGAACGAACAGAACGCCGTGAAGGCTTTGGCGCAAAATGAGGTGAACTTCCTCAAGGGACAGGAATTTACCGTATACGAAACCGATAACTACTGGAAAGAAGACAAGGATTGGATTCTTGAAAGAAGCCGAGGCTATAAATGGTTTGATAATTTTGAAAACATTTGGCCTCTCTATGGTACTTATTTCTATTTCTTCCCGGAGGTTAAGGGTAAACTGAGTGTGAAATTCTACTGTGAAGGTAATGGGGAACATATGCCTTTCTGGTGGAAAGCGCAGGATGGAGTAGTCACAGACCAATTCATTACTGGCGTGAATAATGCAACAGGTACGAATATTTATGAATACAATGACATTGAAGTAGTGCGCGGCGGTGCCTATTATCTCTGCGCGAACCCGACATTGATAGAATCGGAGCACCCCGTAGTGCGACTTATCTCCTATGAGTTTATCCCCGACTTCAAAGTGGAACCTCTTTATAAGGTGGTAGACAACGCAACAACCGCCGTGAGTGCAGCCTGCACTATCAAGGGTGGTCCGTACACGGATCTGACCGTTGACAAGAATCGGAAGATAACGATCAATGGCGAGGAGGCTCCAGAAGTGAAGTTCCTGGGCAACATCAAAGATGCAACCTTCTCCATCACCACCAACGGAAACGATCAGGTGCTCAACATTTCCAATATCACCTATAAGGAAGGGGCTGACGTGAACAAGGGCGGTGCCATCGTGGTGAACCTCCACTGCACTGCCGGTAAGGCCACCTTCGTGCTCACCGTGGCTTACTCCGCCGAGAAAGCGGTGATGCAGGTGGACGCCGATGGCTATGCCCAGCGTGTGAAGGATCCCGACACCCAAACCAACCCCAATGGCAAGGAGGTCAAGAGATGGGACTTCTACACCAATGAATTGGCTTTAGGACAATACAAAGATGGTAGTGGAACCTATCCCTCCGACGAATGGAAGAGCAGTCCCCAACTCTATAAGGAGGTGCACAAGTTCGATGGCATGACCACAGACTGGATGAACACATACGCTGACCTTACGAATGAAGGCAAGGAACCCATCTTCAAGAGTGTGTACGACATGGAAGGTGACAATGCAGACATGATTCAGGAAACCGAAGGTTTGATTTTCATGACCGAAACGAACCTCATAGGTCTCTACAACGAGAACGAGGCTACGGGTGACATGACATCACGTGACCGTTATATCGGCCTTATGGGTACCGCCGACTGGGACTTCACCAATCACCATCGTAAGTTGATTATCCCCTTCCTAAAGGCCGGTGACCGCGTGGTGATGAAGTTGGGCACCTACGGCAATGTAGATAACACGGTAACCACCGAAACAGCGACATTGAAGATGACCAACGCATTAGATGCCGTGGGTAATCCCATCACCGGCGACTATGTGATCGGCGGTTCGGGAGTAAATACTGGCAATGACACCAACGGCGGAGAAGACATTACGGACAAGAGCCAACCCTGGGGTGAGTACCACTTTATCGTGGCTGCCGATGGTACAAACGTAAACAATGACTTCGCTTTGGAAGTGAAAGATGCCAAGCTCTTGAAAATCTACTCCATCGTTATCTACAAGCACGATGAGACAATCCTCACCGAGAACGAGGTATTGGGCAAAAATGGCAAACGACAAATTCTGAACACAACGGAATATACGACTTCCGACAACGTATCAGTACACCTGCACTATCGCGGATTGGATGAACCCATGAACTATACGGAAGACATCGTAGCCAAGACAGGCAATCTGACAGACGCAGATGTTACACCTTCGCAGGATGAGACAACCAAATGGTACACTTACACCGTCAATAAGAACTCCAAAAAATTCGGTGTGTTCAAAGCTCGTGTGGGTGTGCAGACCATTGGTGAGGATTACGTCACCGACTATGCCGACCTCATGATTCCCGTGGGCTACCGCGAGACAATGACCTATCCCTACACCTGGGACTTCACCGACCTGAAGAAATATGTAGCAATAGGTTCTGGTAGTAACGCTGATGGCATTGATGCAAGCGGTAACGAATTGAAAGTGACCGAGGAAGACCTGAAGATATGGAATGAATACGGACTGCGCGTCACTCCCGAGGAGTGGGATGGTAATATCTTCGTTTCAGGTGGCCAGCTCTATGGTGGCACGACCATGTTCGACGAGACCCGTGGTATCGGTATCACCCACGACAATAATAATAAGGTGATGACCATGACCGGCACGAATGCCGACGAAAGCGGCGCCCTGGCCGTCGGCAACGGCACCATCGGCTTCATCGTACCGCAACTGGACAAGAGTGAAGCCATCTACGTACGCGCCAAGGCTGTGGGTGACACCCAGAAAGCAACTTACCAGGTAAGCGATGGCACTACCACCTATACATATAACGACGCAAACGCCACAGCATTTACCCCGATAGCAGCACAGGATGAAAGCGGCGATGTCATCTTCGCGATGGCCATGTCGGACGAACTCACGAAGAAATGCGACGTGAAACTCACGTTCCAGGGTTATGAGGTGAAGAAGATCGCCGTGTCGGACGACTTCAAGCAGTTGAGCGACAAGGGCTGGGCGACTGAGAGCCGCGGCCGCATCATCGACCCCGAACTGACAAGTTACATGACAGGTGTTCCCTTCGAGAACCTAGTTATCACCAGTATCAATTATGCTGATAAAACGATAGGTTATGAAGTGGTGGATGACGAAGCTGCAGGTGACCTAATGCCTGCCTGCGCAGCCGATGGTGGCAGCGAGGCCTATATCCTCCACAACACCAATAACGGTGTGGTTGAGATACTGAATGGCGGATTCCACCTCTTTGTTCCAGATATGCACGACTATGTAGAGGGTGCCACGACAGGCCTAAAGACTGCGAAAGACATGAGTGCCACACTGATGAAGGCACAGCTCAACGCAGGCACCGTGGACCGCGAAGTCAATGGTTATATCAACTTCGTGCTGACAGACACGTGGACACACCTCAAACCAGACGGCACACCCTATGGTCGTCCGGAAACCAGCGAAGAAGCCTTCTACCAAGTACCGAAGGGTGGCATCGAGAGCGGCGGTCACCAAGGTTACCTGCCCGTTGCCAAGAGCGAAATGGCCAACGCACCGAGATTCACCTTCATGTTCATGGGTGACGATGATACTACGGGCATCGAAGAGACCATCTCCACCATCGGTGAAGAGAACGATGAAACCGCCACTTACTTCAACCTCAACGGCCAGAAGTTGAACGGCAGACCCACACAACGAGGTATCTACATCGTCAACGGCAAGAAAGTCGTGAAGAAGTAAATACCCACCCCAACCCTCCCCAAGGGAGGGTGAAGGAAAGGGAACCCATAGTTCTTATAATACATTCTAATAATAACTAACCCTGCCACTTCAGAAATCCTCCCTCTGGGAGGACGAAGGTGGGTAAACAAGACGACAATGAAAAAAGAATATATAGCACCCATAGCTGGATACACGGAAAGAATGACCAGTGACAACAGCAACCGTCCTGGATTTGGAGTAACGTCTCGTGGCGCTGTCACAATGCATACCAATGACAGTTTCTTCGAGGAAGACACCAACGAAGAGAATTGGGCACAGGTAGGTAGCCTGTGGGATGAGTAAAAAGAAACCCACCCAGAAACCCACCCCGGCCCTCCCAAAGGGAGGGTGTAGGAAGAAGCCCCACCCTAGCCCTCCCCAGTAGGGAGGGTGTGGAAGAGGGTGATACTAAGATAAAAAGATAGTAATGGTAAAAGTAATAGTAAAAGTAATATTAAGGTAAAAGATAGTAATAATTTGCATTAGCGTAATTCTTAGGTTCAGTTTTTAGTTTAATTTACTTGAGAGAAGTGGGCAGATGTTTCTGCCCACTTTTTAAAAGCCTCCCCCTAGCCCCCTCCAAAGGAAGGGGAATGGTGAGAGAAAAGATGGGGGAAAAAGGGAAAAATGATGACTTGGGAGGGGGAAAATGATGAAAGAAACCGCGTCGAACGGCAAAAAGCCTGCTTTTGGGACAAATCCAAAACCAACACCAGTTACAGCCCTTTATATTTTATTTTTTGTAACATAAATTATCAATATGTCACATTTGGCGAAAACCATGTTACATTTAACCTATATATATTATATATATTATTTGTACTTTTGCAAACGAATTGTTGACGAGCTGAAAAGTTGACAACTAATTAGCTTAAGACTTAATAACAAAACCGAAGAAAATAGCGCTGTTGACCGTTGGACCTAATAACAAGTTGACTAAACTAAAACAGACCAAAAAGCGGGACATAGCGACAGCAAACATACAACAACCCACGCTTCACATAAAATACATGAATCCACTTGAAAAAGTGTTTGCTTGTATTGGATGGGGAAATTTTGACTATTTAAGATTCAAATATATAAAAAACAAGGTATGATGAAACAGCTATCAAGACTCTTGAGACGGTCTCTGCCATTATTGTTGATGCTGATGCTCCCGTTGGCCATTGCGCTGGCGCAGGATGGCGGTGTCACAGTTACTGGTAAGATCGTTGACAGTTCAGGCGAGCCGGTTATCGGTGCTTCTGTTGTTGTGAAGGGAAATGCTGGCATTGGCACGGTATCCGACATTGACGGTAATTTCCAGCTGAAGGTTCCTTCTGAACAATCGACCATCGTGGTCAGTTATGTAGGAATGAACACGGAAGAACAACGTGTAGGAAAGCGCCGCAATTTCTCAATCACCCTTCAGGACGACGACAAAGTGCTTTCCGAAGTGGTCGTCGTTGGTTATGGCCAGCAGAAGAAAGCATCGGTCGTGGGTGCCATCACGCAGACAACCGGCGAGGTGCTGGAGCGTGCAGCAGGTATCGGCAGTGTGAGTGCCGCCCTTACCGGTAACCTTCCAGGTATCGCCACCATCGCATCAACGGGTCAGCCCGGTGAGGAAGACCCACGTATCTACATCCGCGGTGCCGCCGCTTGGAACCAGGATGCGCAGCCGCTGATCCTCGTGGACGGTGTGGAGCGCGAAATCAAGTCGGTTGACGTCACTTCCGTGGCTACGGTGTCGGTGCTGAAAGACGCGTCGGCTACCGCCGTCTATGGTGTGAAAGGTGCCAACGGTGTGATCCTGATCACCACGAAGCGCGGTCAGGAAGGTAAGGCCAAGATTGACGTGGGCTTCAATGCCACCCTGAAGGCCGTATCCAAGCTCCCGCGCAAGTATGACTCTTACGATGCCTATATGCTCCGCAACCAGGCCATCGAGCATGAGCTTGCCATCGGCGGTGCAGCGTCGTGGGCTTACTATCGTCCGCAGACGTTCATCAACAATTTCCGCAACCAGGACCACACGGTGAAGCCGAACTATGACATCAACGGCAACTACCTGGGCGACTACAGCCAGGCCGAGCGCTATCCCAACGTGGACTGGCAGGACGAGATGTTCAAGAGTACCGCCTTGTCGTACAATACTTACATCAACTTCGGCGGCGGTACGAAGTTCGTGAAATACTTCGTGGCCTTCGACTACCAGAACGAAGGTGACATGACCCGTCTGTGGGACAACCGCCAGGGTTATGAAGGCGGTTATACTTACAACCGTCTGAACGTGCGCTCTAACCTCGACTTCCAGATTACCAAGACCACTCAGTTCAGGGTCAGTCTGGCGGGCAGCAACGCGCAGCAGAAGACCCCCCGTTATTATTATGGTAATAGCGGCGAGTGGTTCCAGCAGCAGAAATGGGCCGGTGCCTATGGCATGGCTCCCAACCTCTTCCCTGTACAGTTCTCGAACGGTGCATGGGGATACTATCCTTTGGTATCGAACATCGAAAACTCTCCGATGAGTGTGGCCACGGCCGGTTACACGGTGAGTGCCATCACGCGCGTCTTCACTGACTTCGCCTTGGAGCAGAACCTCGACTTCATCACCAAGGGCCTTGTGGCACGAGGCACCATTTCATGGGACAATCAGTTCAACGAGGGTGACCGCGGTATCAATGCCGAGGGACACAAGAACTACCGAGCCTACATGCTCCCCGAGGATGGTCAGATGCTTTTCGAGACCCCCATCTTCACCAACACTGGCTTTGACTTCTATGAGAGCCGCGACTGGCGAACCAGCGCGGGTAGTGTGAATTACACCTCACGTGCCACGGAAATGTCGCTCCAGCTGTTCTGGGGCCGCCAGTTCGGTGACCACAACGTGACGCTCATGGGTAACTGGAAGCGCCGCATCAACGCTGGCAATGCCGACCTCGAGAACCGTCGCGAAGACTGGGTGTTCCGTACCACCTACGATTTCAAGAGCCGCTATTTCGCGGAGTTCAACGGCGCCTACAACGGCTCGCAGAAGTTCTCTCCCGACAACCGTTTCGTATTCTTCTGCTCAGGAGCAGCAGGCTGGATGATGTCGGAAGAGAAATTCATGGAGCCTCTGAAGGAAAAAGGCATCATCGACATGTTAAAGATCCGCGGTTCCTACGGTGAGATTGGTGATGACAATGCCGGTGCCCGTTGGGCCTATCTGTCCAACTGGGAAGTTATCGGTCCCTACACTATCTCCATCGATGGTAGCGGCAGTCCGTTCACGGGCTATAGGGAGGCGAACCTTGCCAGTCCCGACCTCCGCTGGGCAACCGTGAGGAAGATGAACATCGGTTTCGACTATGCTTTCCTGCGTGGTATGTTTGCGGGTAGTTTCGACGTGTTCCACGATGACCGTTACGACATCTTCATTTCCGGTAGCAACCGTTCGGTGCCCTCCTACTTCGGTGCCTACACCACCCCCGACATCAACAAGGGTGAGATCAAGAACACCGGTTTTGAATTAGAGATTCGCTTCAACAAAGTGCTGCAGAACGGCATGCGTTTCTGGGCCAACACCAACTACACCTACGCCCACAACAAGATTATCCTGAAGGACGACCCGAAACTGCTTCCCAGCTACCGCAAGGCCGAGGGTTATTCGCAAGGACAGTACATCTCGTTCATCGACAACGGATTTATCGGAACCTACGATGAATTATATAGTACGCCGGCGCGCGAGAAAGACGACAGCCAGGTGCTCATCGGCGACCATTATATCGTTGACTTCAACGGTGACGGTGTCGTTGACGAGACAAACGACCAGGCACCTTTCGGATACACTGGCAACCCCGAACACACCTACAACGCCACTATCGGTTGGGAATGGAAAGGTTGGAGTATGTTTGCACAGTTGTATGGCGTGACTGGTGTCACCCGTGACGTGGGCCTTCCTTCTTTCAACAACAAACTGCTCACCGCCTATGACAACGGTACATGGTGGAATCCTGTTGACAACTCAGGTGTCGTTGTTCCGCCTCGCTTCACCACACAGGTGTCGTACAACGATGGTACACAGTATCTCTTCGACGGTTCCTATTTCCGTCTGAAGAACGTGGAGATTGCCTACACCTGGACGAAGGGCTGGGTCAAGAAACTTGGTTTCACGAGCCTGAAGATCTACGTCAACGGCAACAACCTCTTCCTCATCACCAAGATGCCCGACGACCGCGAGAGTAACTACGGCTGGAGCGGCGGCGGCGGTGCCTACCCCACTGTGAGACGTTATAACTTCGGATTTAAGTTGTATATTTGATGACTGATAATTGAAGACAGAAGTATGAAACACTATATATTAAATATGAAATCCCTTTTGTGCGGTTCGATGCTGCTGTTGGCCGCAGGAGCTTCCCTTACCTCCTGCACCGATTGGCTTGAAAAAGACCCCGAGGCTATCGTGGCTGAGGACGAGGCATTCAAGAACTACCGCAATTTCCAGGGATATATCGAGGAAATCTACAACATGATTCCCGATAAGGAAAAAGTGAACTACTGTACCGCCTGGAATTTCGGCGACGATGCAGTACACAACCCCGAAGGCTATGCACACATGGACCATCAGGTGGACCTGGGTAACTACCGCAACTGGTACACCAACTCACAGTGCTGGCTGAACGGTGACAGGAGCTCGCTATGGAGAAACTCCTGGTACAGTATCCGCAAGTGCAACATGGGTATTGAGAAGATCAAGTCGCTCGTCGGTACTGACGAAGAGCGCGACCTCCTGCTCGGACAGTTGTATTTCTTCCGTGCTTGGTGGCATTTCGAACTGATGTGCTACTTCGGCGGTCTGCCTTACATCGACCAAGCCTTTGAGGCTGCGTCGATTCCCGAACTGCCGCGCCTTTCCTTCCAGGAATGTGCCGACCGCTGTGCCGAGGACTTCCTGATGGCCTACGACCTCCTCCCCTTCGACTGGGACGAGACATTGGCTGGCCAGCAGACATTCGGCAAGAACGACCTTCGCGTCAACAAGTTCATGGCCCTCTGCTACCTGGGCAAGTGCTATCTCTGGGCTGGTTCTCCCCTCATGAAAGAGTTTGAGAAGACCAAGGATGGCGGTGTCGCCCAACTGTTAGGTGCCAGTGCCAACGGCAAGACCTACGATTATGACGTGGCCTATTGCAAGAAGGCTGCCGAGGCTTTAGGCAAGGCGCTTGACTTGGTGAACAAAGGCACCGTGAAGTACAAGCTTGCAGAATATAAATATTCCAATATCTACGACCACGAGCGTGATGAAAATGCCGAGTCGTGCTACGCCGACATATTCTGGACAGAAAAGCAGAACTGGAACATGCCCGGTTCCACCGAGGCCATCTTCCGCGGTGCCTACCCGGGAGTGAACTCCGCCAACTGGAACTGTGCCAAGATTTTCGGTCCGAAGGTGGCCGGTCTGGTACACCATGACAACATCATCCACCATCCGACGGCGAACCTCATCGACCAGTACGGAATGGCTAATGGCCAGCCCATCTATCTGGTGCAGAACGGTGAATACGTGCTGAACCCCGCCTCGGGATGGGATCCTGAACATCCCTACAAAGACCGCGACCCCCGTTTCTATCATGACATCGTGTTCGACGGTTTCCACTATGTGCTCAATACCGATGGTTTGACTGCCGCCCAGAAGAAACTTGAATACTGTGACCTCTTCACCGGTGGTGCCATGCGTGACGTGGACCATGGCAGCAGCACGGGCTATTTCATCCAGAAACTGGTGCCTCACCAGAACAACGAAGGAGACAGATGGTATGATTGGGACCACGCCTTCCAGTGCTACCTTCCTTACATGCGCCTTGCCGACATCTATCTGATGTATGCCGAGGCCCAGGCAGCCATCGCCACAACTGCCTCCGACCTGAAAGACAAGCCCACCTATTGTCCGAGCCTCTCGGCAGTAGATGCCATCAATGCGCTGCGCGACCGCGTGAATACCGACGACTATCCTATGGAGCATGTGCAGCCCAACCTCATGGACACCCGCGAGCACTTCATTGATGAAGTACGCCGTGAGCGTGCCGTGGAGCTGTCGTTCGAAGGCTTCCGCTGGTGCGACCTTCAGCGTTGGTTGCTCCTCACCGAGCCGCCTTACACAGTGAAATACTCTCATGAGTTCGAGCGTCTAGAAGAGGCCTCGTGGTTCAAGGAACACGACCCGAAAGACGCGAAGGTGGGCAACTTCCACAAGGAAGAGCTGATTACCAGGCCTCTGATAGAAAAGCACTACTGGTTCCCCCTTCCCGACAAGGATATTTATCTTTACGAAGGATTCCCACAAAATCCCGGATGGTAACAGATGAAACTTAGAACATGAAGATTATGAAAAAGATACAGACAAACATTTTTCTCTTTGCCGTATTAGCCGGGGTTTCACTGTCGGGTAGTGCGCAGACTGCAGAGGATGTTGATTCCACAGTCGTTAAAAAGAAAGTGCATGTAGCTTTCAGAGACAAGGATGCCGACCATCTTCTCGGAGGTGTCTCCTACGTCGATATGGAAGAGCTGCTGAAGAAGGACCACACCATGAGCAGCTTGGAAGACTTGAATGGTCTTGTCGGCGGCTGGAACGGCAACAACCTCTGGGGCATGGACAACGACCGTCTCGACAATAACGACAACAGCAACCTCCCCTTGGTGATTATCGACGGTATCAAACGCCCGTCGAACAACGTGCTCCCTACGGAAATTGAGCAGGTCACCTTCCTGAAAGGTGCTCAAGCCGTGGTGCTCTACGGCCCCAAGGCCGCCAAGGGAGCCATCGTCATCACCACCAAACGCGGTAAGGTGGACGGCCTTCAGATTGACGTCAACGCCAATACTGGCTTCCATGTCGCCAAGGCTTTCCCCGAGTATCTCGGCTCGGCAGAATACATGACTCTTTACAACGAGGCACGTGCCAATGACGGTCAAGAACCCAGATACAGCCAGGCGGACATCTACAATCATGCCTCCGGGTTGAATCCCTACCGTTATCCCAACATCAATTACTATTCCGACGAGTATGTGCGCAAGGTATATAACCGTTCCGACGCGACCGTGGAGGTACAGGGTGGCGGCCAACGTGCCCACTTCTATACGAACATCAACTACTATCGTCTGGAAGACCTCCTCAACTTCGGTCCTGCCAAGGACAACTATACCGACCGCTTCAGCGTGCGTGGTAACGTTGACCTGATGATCAATAGGCTCGTCAAGGGATTTGCCAATGCCAGCGCCACCTTCTACAATGCACACCAGAACAAAGGCAACTTCTGGCAAGAGGCAGCTACCATGCGCCCGAACTTCCCCGAGAATGCAGCGCCGCTGATTCCCATCGACATGGTTGATCCCAATGCCACCCAGGCACTGGCCATCCTTGGCAAGTCGCTGAACCTGCTCGACGGAAAGTATTTCCCCGGCGGCACGAAGGCCACCCAGGAAAATATCATCGCCAACTGCTACTTCGGCGGCCGTACCCAAGCCGTCAGCCGTCAGTTCCAGTTCGATGCCGGTATCAACTATGACATGGACAAGTTCGTGAAAGGCTTGTCTTTCAAGACCATTTTCGCCATCGACTACGCTGCCAACTACAGCCTTTCGTACAACAACAAGTACGCGGTGTTCATCCCCACATGGAGTAACTACGACTCCGAGGACGCCATCGTGGCTCTCACCCAGCAGAACGACGAAATCGTGACCGGCCACATGTCCATGGGGGACACCAAATACCGCCAGACCATCAGCTGGAACGGTCATTTCGACTACGACCACATCTTCAGCGGTCGTCACCATGTCACGGGTATGCTGCTTGCCAACATGTACACCACCACGTCGAGCGGCACCTACCACCGTTACACCAATGCCAATATAGGCTTGCAGGCGGGCTACGACTTCATGGAGCGTTATTTTGCCGACATCTCGGTAGCAGGTGTACATTCCGCACGCCTTCCCGAAGGCAACCGCAATGCCCTCTCGCCCTCCTTCACCCTGGGCTGGAACATTGCCAAGGAGCCTTTCATGCAGGGCAGTTTTGTGGATGACCTCTTGCTCAGCGCTTCATACAGCGACCTGAACGAGGATGCCGACGTGTATATGGGCGATAAGGAATACTATCTCTACGACGCTTTGTGGGCTACAGCCGGCAGCGGCTTCCAATGGAATGAAGGCACGACGGCCGACCTCACCTATTCGACAGCAGGTAGCAACCCCGCCTTGGACTTCATCCACCGCAAGGAGTTCTCCGTGAACCTCCGTGGCTCGTTCTTCAACAAACTGCTCAGGGCCGAATTGACGTTCTTCAATACGGATATGAACGGTTATATCATCAAGAATCCCACCACGTTCCCCTCACACCTGGCGAACGGTCTTTCCAGCGGTACGTTCAAGCCTGCCATCAACAACGATATCCTGAACCGCAAAGGTCTTGACTTCAGCGTATCTGCACAGAAGCAGCTCGGCCAGGTGTTTGCGCAAGTGGGTGTTGTGGGCACCTATCTCACGACAGAATACAAGAAGTATGATGAACTGCCCGAGTACGACAACCTGAAAGTTGAAGGTCATTCCTTAGACGCTATCCGCGGTTACAGATGTTTGGGCTTCTACTCGGCCGACGACTTCACCTATGACGAATCAGGCAAGGTGAAAGACGTGAGACCTGACCTCCCAAAGCCGAGAATCGGCGGTACCATCAGGCCTGGTGACCTGAAATACGAGGATGTCAACGGCGACGGTATCATCTCCGACAAAGACTTGGTGGACCTTGGCAAGAGCGGTGCCTACGGCGCTCCCCTCACGCTGGGCGTCAACCTCACGCTGAAGTACAAGAACTTCACGCTCTTCATGTTGGGCAACGGCCAGTTCGGTGCCTATGGTATGAAGAACAACACCTACTACTATATGCAGTATGAAGACAAGTACTCGGTGAATGCTCGCGGCCGCTGGACTCCTGAAACGGCAGACATTGCCACTCATCCCCGTCTAACAACATCAACCCATGCCAACAATGGTGCCGCTTCCACCTTCTGGATGTACAGCACCGACCGTTTCGACCTCCGCAAGGTACAGCTCACCTACGACTTCCCGCAGGACATGTTCCAGGGCAAATGGGTGAAAGCGCTGTCGGTCTATCTTAACGGAAACGACCTCCTGACCTTCTCAAAGAACAGGAAGATCATGGAGACCAGCGTCGGCTACGCGCCCCAGACCCGTTTCTATAATCTTGGTGTGAAGGTAACCCTTTAATTGATAATTGGCAATCAACAACTGATAATTGAAAATTATGATGACTACTATATATAATAAGGTATCGGCAGCGTTGTGCTGCACACTCCTTCTTTGCACACTCTGTGTCATGACATCATGCGACGACATGTTCGAACCTGCTGACGAGAACAACCGTCCGGAGGAGGCCATGTACGAGGAGTCACAGTATGCCCACGGCCTGCTGATGTATGGATATGGGCGTCTTCCTTACCTGACCACCACGACGACGGATGTCGCCACCGACGACGCCGCCTATAACGTGTCGAGCAACGCTTACAGCCTCATGGCCACCAGTTCGTGGACTGCCGACGAGGGCCACAACCCCGTGTCGCAGTGGAATGCCTGCAAGGACGGCATCCAGTATATCAACCTCTTCCTCACCAAGGTGGACAAAGTGAAGTGGGCTCCCAGTGCCGAATCCAAGCAGCAGATGTTCATCGATCGTCTGAAGGGTGAAGCCTATGGCCTTCGTGCCGTACTCTATTACCATCTGCTTCAGGCTCACGGTGGCTATGCCGACGACGGTGTTCTCTATGGCGTGCCCTTGCTGACCGAACCAGAAGACGGTAGCTCCGACTTCAACCAGCCGCGTGCCACCTTTGCCGACTGCGTGAAGCAGTGCTTTGAGGACTGCGACAACGCCATGGCCCTGTTGCCTGCTGACTATGAAGATATCAGCAGCAACGACGAAATCCCAGAAAAGTACCTGGCACTCGGCGCCAACTACTCCAATTACAACCTCATCTTCGGCAGCAGGTCCAAGAACCTGATGTCCGGCAAGATTGCCGAGGCTGTCAAGGCACAGGTCGCCCTGCTTGCCGCCAGTCCCGCCTTCCGCGACCAGAGCGGTGTCACCTCCGCCGAGGCTGCCACCATGTGTGCGAATGTCCTCAAACGCATCGGTGGACTGGAGGGTTTCGACCCCACCGGCAACATCTGGTACAAGAACAAGACGAAACTGGAGCCCAGCGCATCGGAAATGCCTGAGATTCTCTGGCGTGCCGACCGCAGTAAGAATGCCACGCAGGAACGTGATAACTTCCCTCCCTCGCTCTATGGCAACGGTCGTGTCAATCCTTCGCAGAATCTCGTGGATGCCTTCCCCATGCGCAATGGTCTTCCCATCACCGATTCCCGTTCGGGATATAATCCGAAAGACCCGTATGCCAACCGCGACCCGCGTCTGAAGGACAACGTGCTCTACAACGGAACGCGTTTCAGACAGGTCGTCATCATCACGGGCACCTATCCCAATGAAGATGGTAAGAACGACGACAACATCAAGCATCTCGCCACATCCACTATTACTGGTTATTACCTGCTGAAACTTCTCCGCGACGATGTCAATCCCCAGGGTAGTTCCACCATCGAGCAACAGCACATCTATCCGCGCATCCGTTACACCGAAATCTTCTTAGCCTATGCCGAGGCAGCGAACGATGCGTGGGGACCCAAGAGCGACCCCACAGGTGTCGGTTTCACGGCTTACGACGTCATCAAGGCCATCCGCGAACGTGCCGGTCTGGGCACCAACGAGATTGGCCAGCCTCTTCCCGAAGGCGATACCTACTTGGAAGAGTGCGCCGCTGACCAAGCGAAGATGACCAACCTCATCCGTAACGAGCGCCGTCTGGAGCTCTGCTTTGAGAACAAACGTTTCTGGGACCTCCGCCGTTGGATGCTTCCTCTGAACGAAGGTATCAAGGGCATGCAGGTTGACCGCAACGAGGAAACGGGTGAACTCACCTATACTATCATTGACGTGGAGAATCGTAATTACGACAGTTCCTATCAGTGGTACGGCCCGATTCCCAAGAGTGAAGTCCTGAAATGGAGCAATCTCAAGCAAAACAAGGGTTGGCAATAATGAGCAAAGCGTATTGAGAATGAATTAAGAGTTAAGATATTATGATGATACTCAAGAAATATTTTTACGGAATAGTACTGGGAGCCGTGTCTCTCGCATTCACCTCGTGTTATAATGCCGATACCGACTTCCCCGACTATGAAGGAGGAACAACAGCCTACTTCGCCTACCAGTATCCGGTACGCACACTCGTGCTTGGCAACGACATTTATGACAACACGCTCGACAACGCGCACAAGTGTCAGATATGGGCTACCATGGGCGGTGCCTATGGAGGCCGCAACGCCACGGTGCATTTCGTCGTCGACGAGTCACTCTGTGACAACCTCTATTTCGTTGACGAGGGCGGCAACGCCTCAACGCCTGTGATGCCCATGCCAACGGCCTACTACACCCTTTCGGGCAACACCATTTCCTACAACGGCGAACCTCGAGGCTATGTAGAAGTGCAGTTCACCGATGCGTTCTTCAACGATGAGAAAGCCATCGAGAACACCTACGTCATTCCGTTGCGGATGACTGACGTGAAAGGCATCGACCAAATTCTCGTGGGCACACCGCGTCAAGGCTTCTCGCCAGTACGCCAAAATGCTGAAGAATGGGCAACGCTCCCCAAGGACTATGTGCTCTACTGTGTGAAGTACATGAACCCCTGGCAAGGCAAATACATTCGCCGCGGCGTTGACAACGTGACAGAGAAAGGTACCACTACCACCGTCGTCCGCAAGGACATGTCGTTCATCAACACCGACCCCGAGCGTTACACGGAGAACCCTGTGAACCAGAACGATGAGGTGTGTGGCATTACCACGAAGAACATGTCGCAGGCCATCTTCCCCGTATCGTTCAAGACTTCGGGAGCCTCGATATCCTGCAATCTCATCCTCACCTTCAACGGTAACACCTGCACCATTTCCACCGATGATGAGAACGTGACGGCCAGCGGCTCGGGCGAGTTCATCACCAAGGGAACGGAGCGTCCTGAATATAAGGACTATCAGTGGGGAAACATGAATGGCGAACCTGTGCAGCGCGACATTCTCCGCCTGTCTTACCAAGTCAATTTTGCAGACAAAGACATTCAAGTGTCCACAGCCGACACGTTGGTTGTCCAGACACGAGAGTCAAACAAGAGAGAATTCTTCTCTCCCAAATTTGTTAAACCATAAAAGGAGGCTTAGGATATGAAAATGTATTTAAAAAACGGTCTCTTCATGTTGGCTGCCGGCTTATTTGCCGTTGCCTGTGCCGACTATAATGTGACCGATGATTTCATTGCCCAACCAGACCCCAGTAGCGTTGTTCCTTACAGCGACCTGCAGCCTGTCAAGTCGTATATCGACAGAGCCAACTATCCGAATCTGTCACTTGGCGCTACGCTCAAAGTGTCGGAATTCAACAAGCAGGAAATGGCTCACGCCGCTGCTGTCACCAACTTCGACAATATCGCCTTCGGCACCACGCTGATGTCGGGTTCTATTATCAATGCCCGTGGCGTGATGAACTTCCTCGACATGAGCGATCTGCTCGACCATGTGGAAGAGATTGGCTATGAGGTGTATGGCAGTCCCATTGCGGCCAATGCCAACCAGGCTGATGACTGGCTGAACATGCTGACGGCCCCCATCGAGATTCCCGTGGACTACGTGGAGGGCCAGGAAGTCGATTACACGACGATGACCACGTTCGAAGGTACCGTAGAGAAGGGTTCGGCTTCCATCGTGGAATATGACGGTGCGAACGCCCTTAAGGTCGGTACTGCCTCGAATGTCCGCATCATCGAAGGTTTCGAGGTGGACCCCAACGCCAAATACACCACTACTTTCTGGGCAAAGGCCGACAAGCAGGCTTCATTCGACATCACCTTTTCAGGCAACCATGTCGATGGTACCGGTCCTAACGGCAAATGGGTGGTAAAACCCGGCAAATGGACCAAGATCGTGGTCGAGTCGAAGAGCTCACCCGACGAGACGGAAGGTTACCTGAGAATAGAGAACTCGCGTTCGGCAGTTGTCTATATCCAAAAGGCACAGGTGGGCTACTATCCTGACAACCACCGTCCGCAGACAGCCCAGGAGATTTCCGACACCATCCACTATGCCATCAATGCCTGGTGCGACGGTCTGATGAAGATTAACAGAGGACGTATCAACCTCTTCGACCTCATCGACGAGCCCATCGACGCCAATGCTGTTCTTGACAACGGCATGTTCGACCTGAAGCACTCCTCAGAGAAGGTCTTCTGGCAGGACATCTTCGGCAGCGAGAACTATGCTCCGACAGTATCCAAGGCTGCCAGCGCCGCCTTTGAGAGACATGGAGGCAATCCCTCCGAGCTGAAGTTCTTCATCAGCGAGATTGGTCTGGAAGATCAGCAAAAGATGGAGAGCCTGAAATATTGGATTGGCATCTGGGATTCCAAGGGAGCCAAGATCGACGGCATCAACGCCAAGCTGAGCCTTACCTATAGCGAGGACGCTACCAAGCAGGCCGCCAACGAGGCCTCTCTCGACAAACTGCTCGACGAACTCGCCTCTACCGGCAAGCTCGTCCGCCTCTCCAACTTCGACATCAAATACCAGGATGCAGAAGGAGGAAATGTCTCGGCCAAGGATATCACTGAAGCCCAGCGTCAGCAGTTGGCGGACTACTACGGCTACGTCATCAAGAGCTATATGGCCAAGATTCCTCACGACAAGCAGGCCGGCATCTGCAAGGGCAACATGGCTGACACCTCCGACCCCGTGGGTCTCTGGTCTATCGACAAGGATAGCCGCGACTGGGTGCGTACAGCCACCTACAAGGCGTTCTGCGATGCGTTGAGCGGAAAGTAATACTCTGAGGGAGTTAAATAGGGAGTTAAAAAGGAAGTTAAAATGGAAGTTAATCGCTTTGCGATGGACAAATGACTGAAGTTAAAAAGGAAGTTAATCTCTTCGCGATGGACAATAGATGAGCGATATGCTTTCTAACTCCCTATTTATTACTTCCGAGTAACAAACACGAATTATCTTTTAACTAATTATTTTTTTCTTTAGTACTAATCAAATTATTAATTATGAAAAAACTATTTACTCTGATTGCTCTCATGGCATGTTGCCTTGGAGCAAAGGCCGAATGGGTAGAAGATTACAGTGTCGACTACTCAACGTATTCTGGCTTCCCATTCTACGTGATGGGTTATGTACCAGAGTGGTTCGGCGGTGTCATGACCGACTTCGGTGCCATGTACAAGTACGTACAAGTCACTGACGACGCTGAAGAGACCAGCTCTGTCATCGTTAAGACTCAAAACGGTGTTGAGTATTACAAAATTGAACTCGAGTCACCGGGATGGCATCAGTATTTCATTGCCGACGGTATCCCCACAGAGATTGGACAATCCTATACCGTGAAGGCATTGGTTAAGGCTTCTGAAGCCGTCACCATCAATGTCAACATGGGATGGGGCTGGGGAGATGGCCAGCAGGCTAGCGCCTCTGTTTCCATTCCCGCCAGCGACGATTTCCAAGAGGTAGAATGGGAATACGGTGAAATCAACGGTTCCTCCTGTAACCTCGTCGCTCAGCCGGGTACTGCCACAGCAGTCATTGAGTGGAAATCGCTTACCGTTTCTCACAACGCGAAGGATGTACGTCCTGTTGAATGGATTGAGTTGATTCAAAATGGTGATGCCGAGAAATCCTGGGCAGAAATGGGTCTTGCCGATGTGGCTTACAACGACATGGAAAACAACTTCAAGATCTGTGCTTGGGGTAAGGAAAGAGCTGTGAACATGAATGATGACGGCGGTTGGGATCCGTTCCCCGCTACCATCGAAGCAGAAAATGGAAATCCTTCGAACCATGTATTTGTCGTTCATGGTAAGGAAGCTATCACTGAAGGTGACGCTTCTGCTTGGGACAACCAGTTCTGGATCCAATGTCCGCAGGAGATGAAGGCTGGCACACAGGTCAAGCTGAAATTCCGTTACAAGGCTTCTAAGGAAGTGACAGTAGCTACCCAGACTCACTATCAGACACCGTCCAACTACCTCATTTGGCACTGTGCCGGTGACGTTTCCTTCACAGAAGAATGGCAGACTTATGACCAGACTGTCACATTCTCAGACGATATGGGCGGTGGTTGGTCCTGCGCATTCCAGCTGAACCAGAATGACAAGGAAGCTATTGACTTCTATTTCGATGACCTCTCCTGGCAGGTTATGAAACTCGACGAGGGTTACTTCGTAGCCGCTTCCAACACGAATACCGGCCTTGCGTATGACTTCGACAACGCCACAGAATTTACTCAGGACGATGACTTGCTGGTTGCCACAGTAGGTACCGCCGGCAAACAAGACACCTGGGTCAATGAGGTGATGATTTCCACGGTTCGTGGTTACGATGCTTCGTTCAGGGGTGCCACCATCAAACCTTCCGGCACCGTTGACGGCGATCCCGACACATGGCTCGACTACACAGCGAGCAGCAATGCCAAGATCAAACTGCCTGCAGCCGGTGTATGGACCATCTCCCTCGACATCGAAGGCAATCAGATGAACTTCGTGAAAGTGGAAGGCGAAGAGAACAAGGAACCCATCGAGATCAATCCCAACCCGTATGTGGTTATCGTGAATGGTGTTGAGAGAGACGACCTCGCTGATCAGACCAACCAGGACGGTTCTATTACCGTCAGGGAAGAAGAAGGTGGCACTGGCCAGACTTGGGACAACCAGTTCTTCATCAAGGCCAACCGTCCACTCGATGCTGGTGAGGAGACTGTGATTTCGTTCAAGTATAAAGGCTCGAGAGACGCCACTGTTACCACTCAGAGCCACGGCGAACCGGGTGCTTACATGCACTGGCAGGCTATCGGCAATATTGACTTCACCACTGAGGAGCAAGATTTCTCTTATGACTTCACCATCCCCAGCCAAGCCAACGGCATGCAGACCATCGCCTTCAACATGGCTGAGATCAAGGAAGCCTGCGACTATACCATCTGGGATGTGGTTTGGAAGCTGAAGGACAACACTGAGTCGCTCATCAACCAGGAGGGCGGTGCCAACTACTACATCAAGGTAGGTGCCGGTTCTAATCCCGAGGTTGCCGATGGTATCGAAGAAGTTGTTACCGACGGTGCTGTCAAGGGCAATGGCGCTATCTACAACATCGCCGGTCAGCGTGTGACAGGTAGCTACAAGGGCGTTGTCATCAAGAATGGCAAGAAGTATATCGCCAAGTAAGACGAAACTGTTCATGTCCGGTTGCCTTGAGCAACCGGCATGACACTTCGCTACGCGAAGGCATTTACAATGTAAAAAATCCGGACTTGTTGCAAGTCCGGATTTTCTACCAACAAACTAATTAGCAACATCTATGAGAAAAATCATCACTTCTGTCATCATGCTGGCAGCCGTGACTATAGTAAACGCCAAGCAAAAGGTTACCATCAACATTAGCGCCACCCCACTCCAGACGATAACGGGCTTTGGCGCCGCCTGCTGTTACGGGGCCATGGAACCCTTCGCCAAAGACACCAACCCCGTGAAGTTGCTCTATGGCGATGAGTCGGCTATCGGCCTGAACATCATGCGCATGGAGATCTCTCCCAACTTCGTGGGCGATGTCGTTGTCCCGGAATGGGGCAATTGGGACACCCCCTACGATTGGAACGGCTCGCTGCCCTCGGCGAAGATTGTCAAGGAGCGTGGCGGCATCGTCTTCGGCACGCCTTGGTCACCTCCCGGCGATTATAAGACCAACGGCACGGCACAGGGCGGCAACGCCGACGACCAAGGCAACCAGGAAGGGCGCTTGCGTCTGGACTGCTATGACAAGTTTTTCCCCTGGCTGAACATGTTCCTGCAGTGGATGCATGACCATGGCGTTGACGTGGATGCCGTTTCGATACAGAATGAGCCAGACTGGTGGGTAAGTTATTCCGGTTGTCTCTATACACCCGATGAGCAGCTCAACCTCGTGAAGAACTATGCCCACATGCTTGACAGAACGACGTATAACGGTGTGCGCCTGATCAGCGCAGAGCCGTTGGGTTTCGACCCGAGCTATTCCAACAAACTGCTGAACGACCCTACTGCCCGTGAACAGATCGACATCATAGCGGGGCATATCTACGGCCACCCACCCCTCAACAACCTGAAGAGTGCGGCTTCATTGGCCAAGATGTACGGTAAGGAGGTATGGATGACGGAGCACTCCGTGTCCGACAATATCGGTGACCGCCTGCCTACTTGGCAGGAGCAGTTGGAGTTTGCCGAGGAGGTGAACGAGTGCCTGCAGGCGGGCTGCACGGGCTATATCTACTGGTACATGCGTGCCCACTGGGCCTTCGTCAGCACCGGCGAGTCAAAATACGGCGAGGCGAACAGGGTGAAGAACAGACTGTTGCCCCGTGCTTACGTGATGTCGCACTTCTCGAAGTATGTCACCGGCTCCACCCTATTGGAGTCGACATGCAGTTTCGACCTGACGACCAATGCCAACATCGAGACCTCAGCCTTCATCAAGGGCGACTCGCTCATCGTCTTAGCCATCAACAGACTCGAAAACGACCGCGACTTCATCATCAAACTGCCCTATAACGTGACTAGCGGTGAAGTGGTGCTGTCGCTGAGCAACGACAGCGAGGAACTCTGCCAGAAGAGCACAATCGACATCAGCGAACCTTCGCAACGACTCGTCGTCGATCTGCCAGGAGAGAGCGTGGCCACCTATATCTTCAAACTTGAGAACAGCTCCACGCCCGTCCAGGAAGTGATGGCATCCGGCCAAATTGGCCAAACCGTTTATTACGATCTGCAAGGGCGGCGTCTGAACACTCCGCGTGGCTTCTGCATAGAACGCCATGCTGACGGCACCACCAGAAAAGTATTCATGAATGAGTAAAATTCTCAAACAAGTCATCAACAAGTGCAAAAGCCATGCCACTTTAGTAGCATGGCTTTCGGCATTGCTTGTCGCAGCCGTTCTGCTGCTGATTTTCGAGTACCATGTACTGTGGAAAATCCAGGAGCAGAACCTGTTCTTAAACACCTCGCTGTTCTTCCGCGAGCTGATGACGGTGCCGGGAGGCCTGCTGACGTATGTGGGCTGTTTCCTCACCCAGTTGCTCTACCACCCCGTTCTCGGCGTGGCCGTGCTGTGCGCCCTGTGGTGGCTGCTGATGGCCCTGATGCGCCGTACGTTCCGCGTCGGCGAGCCGTGGTCGGTGCTGCTGCTCGTGCCTGTGGCCCTGCTGCTGTCGGCCAACGTCGATATGGGCTATTGGATTTACCCCATCAAACTGAAAGGTTGGTATTTTGACGCCACCGTGGGCATGATAGCTATTGTCCTGCTACTCTGGGCCTACCGTCTGTTGTCAGCCAAGAGGTGGGCACGCAGGGTGTTGGTCGTGGCGACGGTCATCATCGGTTATCCGCTGTTTGGCTCTTACGCCTTAGCAGCCTCGTTGCTGATGGCCCTTTGGAGCTGGCGCATCGACAAACGCCGCGGGCAGGCTGCCGCCGACACCCTGTTGGCGCTGCTGGCCGTGGTGGCCGTGCCACTGCTCTGTTACCGGTATGTGTATTACCAGACGAACATCGCCAACATGTGGTGGACGGCCCTACCCACCTTCAAGATATTGGAAGAGAATCCGACGTACTATATTCCCTACGCGCTGTTGGGCCTGTGCTTGGTAGTACTCACCCTTGGCCGCTGGGAGCCTGCTGAAGGAAAAAGCCACAAACCTAAAGTCTGGCGTCAGCGCGCCGTCATTGGCGTGGTGCTGGCAGCCACGGTGCTTGGTGTGTGGAAAGCCTGGATGAAGGACGAGAACTTCCACCACGAGGCTGCGATGCAGCATTTTATTGACCAGACCCGCTGGGAGGATGTGTTGCAGGAAGCCGCACGCCAGAAAGATGACCCGACGCGTTCAGTGGTGGTGATGAGAAATCTGGCCCTCTCGCGCCTGGGACGGCAGAGCACCGAGATGTACCGCTATCGAAACGGTTCCAAAAAGCCCGACTCCCCGTTCCCCATCCAGATGTCGATGGTTGCCGGAAGCCTGATTTACTACCATTACGGCATGCTCAACGACAGCCACCACATGTGCGTCGAGGCCGGCGTGGAGTACGGCTGGCGTCCCGATCATCTGAAAGACATGGCCCGTTGTGCGTTGCTCGCCGGCGAGAAGAACATCGTCTATAAGTACACCTCCCTGCTCAAGCACACCATGTTCCACGGCGACTGGGCGGAACATATGGAGCAATTGGCACAGAACCCGGAATTGATGCGGAAAGACCCGGAAACCGGTCCCATTCTGCACATGTTGCAATGGCCCGACATGGTCGGTATCGACCATGGCTACGCCGAGAGATACCTGATGAACCATTTGGCAGACATGGACAGCAACGATCCCTACTTTCAGGAGCAATGCCTATTGGCCACACTGTGGACAAAGAACAGCCAGCAGTTCTGGCGCCGGTTTGCCGCTTACCTGAATCTGCATCCGGGACAGCCCATACCACGGTACTATCAGGAAGCAGCCTTGCTCTTTACTGACACGGAAGGGAACGCGCCGTTTGAAGTGCCCATCGATGACAGCGTAAAGAATACCTATCAGGGGTTGACAAACCAGCTGCCCCGCTACGATGGCATGGACATTGAAGTCGTTCGCGACATTTTCCGCGACCAATACAGCGACACTTACTTCTATGAATATTTCATGATGGAAGGTCTGGTTTACCTTTAACCAAGAACGATGAGACTACAATATCTATTTCCCATTTTTGTGCTTCTCTCTTGCGGAACACGAGTACCCGACGACTTTACCGCATCCGACGAACAACCCGACATCTACCCCGACTACAAAGAGGTGACGGTGCCGGTAAACATGGCTCCGCTGACCTTTGAGATGCAGCGTGAAGCAGAGGATATGGTGGCCCGCTTTACGGTGGGCAACGAGGAGTTGCTGTGCGGTGGCGACAACATACAACCGGGAGCCGACGACTGGCAACGGCTCGTGTCCCAAGCCGTGGAAGGAGCCATCAACGTGGAGGTGTATGCCCGCCACGATGGCCAATGGACGAAATACAAACCCTTCAACATCTACGTGTCGGGCGACAGCATCGACCCCTACCTGAGCTATCGCCTCATCAGTCCCTCCTACGTCAGCTACGAGGAGCTGACCATCAGCCAGCGTTGTCTGGAGAATTACGACGAGAGCGTGATTTACGACAACATTCTCTGTAGCCTGGAAGGAGATGGCAAGGGACAGTGCATCAACTGCCACAATTACCAGCAGTATAACCCCGAACGCATGCAGTTTCATGCCCGCCAAAACCTCGGTGGCACGGTCATCGCCTATGATGGCCACATCAAGAAAATCAACATGCGCAACGACTCCATCCTGTCGGCCGGTGTCTATCCCGCCTGGCATCCGTGGCTGAAACTGATTGTCTATTCAACGAACAAGACGAGCCAGACATTCCAGGTGACCGACCCGAACAAGATAGAGGTGTTTGACTCGGAGAGCGACCTGATAGCCTATGACGTGGAACGCAACGAGGTGACCAATATCGAGAACGACCCTGCGGAATTGGAGGTGTTCCCCTTCTGGGCACCCGACGGCAAGACGCTGTACTACTGTAGTGCGCACTTCGAATATGCCGACTCTAACCACATAGGAGATATTATCAGACGGCGGAGAGAGGTGAAATACAACATCTACCGCAAGTCGTTCGACCCAGAGACGATGACCTTCGGCGAGCGTGAACTGGTGTTCGATGCAGCCGGTATGGACATGAGTGCCACGCTGCCCCGGGTGTCGCCCGACGGCCGTTGGCTGGTCTTTACCATGGGTAAGTATGGTGTCTTCCACATCTGGCACCGCGATGCCGACCTTTGGGTGATGGACCTCAGCACGAACACGCCTCGCGCCTTGGACGAGGTGAACTCAAAAGACACCGAGAGCTACCACTCGTGGTCGAGCAACGGACGTTGGCTGGTGTTCAGCAGCCGTCGCTACGACGGTGAGTATTCGCGCCCGTTCTTCGTCCATTTCGGAAAGGACGGCCGTTGGGGCAAGCCCTTCGAACTGCCCAGCAGCTACCCCGACTATCACCGCCAACTGATGAAGAGCTACAACATACCTGAATTCATGAAGGGTGCCGTGCAGATACGTCCCCAGACCTTCGCCGATGCCTTAAAGGGTGATGGCGAGCCTGTGAAATATGTGCCACATCTGTCCCCTCAACACTAAAAATAGCCCCTAAAAGCCCCCCACCTGCTTCCCCGAGGGGGAGAGAGAATATCAAACACAGTAATTGAAAACACTAAACACTCAACACACTACGCCCTCCCCTCGGGGAGGGACGGGGGATGGGGCTCCTAAAATCAAAACCTATGAATAGTACTATTTTGAAACCGCTGCTCACAGCAGTCCTGTTTTTCGTCTGCGCGGCCATGGCCGACGCACAGTTGCCCAATGAGAAATTCGGCAAGCCGTCGAGTATGGAATGGGATTATGTTGGTTGGAACGATTGTTCCGATGCCGACGCCATTATCCTGTACAAGTCCATGAAAGTGACCTACCAGATATCCGACCAGGTATCGACCAACTATGAGGGCTCCGATGTGAGCTACGACAATCTCGCCGATTTCGGCAAGAACCAAATCGACAATGGCAGCATCCTGGTGAATTACGAATTCAACCTCCGTGTCAAGATTCTGAAGCCTGAAGGCAAGCGTCATGCCGATGTCGATATCACCTATTTCAATGCCGATAATGACAAGACGTTCAATCGTGACGAGTTGGAAGAGTTGAAGGTCAGGGTGTTCACCCGTAATGAGAAAGGCAAGGTAGTGAAAAAAAATGTCGACACTCGTTCCTTTGTCAGTGAACGTATCAATGACAGCTATATGGTCATTCACGTGGTTGTGCCTGAAGCAGAAGCCGGCAGCATCGTTGAATACACATACAAAATCACCAGCTACCGTCCCGCTTTCCTTTATGACTGGGTATTTCAGGAGAGCATCCCCACCTTGCGCACCAAATGCGACATCGACATTCCTGCTTTCCTGCAATTTAACATGAACGTCCCCATCCACCAGCTTATCAAGCCAAGCGTGGAAGTGGGCAGGCTGGCATACGACCAATACAGGCCCGACATGAAACGCGCAAAAACGTTCCCCACCAACCATTACATCATCGTTGGCGACTATATCCTGCCCGAAGACCACGCCTTCCGGAGCAAGAAGGACAGCACGGCCGACAATGACGAGTCGCGTGAAAAGCCGATAGCCCCCTTCACCAGTAAACTCACCACCCCACATGACAACATTCCCGCGCCCATACCCGAAGGTCATACGCACCTGAAAGTGAAATAAGTTTGCCACGCTTATCACCCGATGTTACAAGAAGTAAAGAATAAGGCATAAAAAGCAACGAATAAATGTGGAAAACTGCGTACCTTTGCAGCCTGAAAAGATAACAATTGACAAACTATGAAGAAACTACTTATGTTGGTGGCGGTGCTGTCGGTCACCTGCCTTCAGGAAGCAAAAGCCGACGTAGACCCAAATTTCTATGTCTACCTCTGTTTCGGACAGTCGAACATGGAAGGTAACGCGCAGTGGGAAGCCCAGGACGTGGGCAATGTTGACGAGCGGTTCCAGATGCTGGCTACCTGCAACTTCGACAGTCCCAAACGCACCAAGGGCAATTGGTATAAGGCCGTGTGCCCTATTGTCAGTCCTGTGGGAAAACTCGGTCCCTCCGATTATTTCGGACGTACAATGGTGAAGGCACTGCCCGACAAGAAGGTGGGTGTGATAGCCGTAGCCATGGGAGGCAGTCCCATTGAGATGTTCGACAAAGACCTTTATCAGGCGAAGCTCGCAAACAATCCTAATGAGTGGTGGGCACAACTCGCCAACAGATACTATGGCGGAAACCCCTACGGACGACTGATAGAAATGGCCAAGAAGGCCCAGGAGGTGGGTGTCATCAAGGGCATCTTGCTGCATCAGGGTTGCTCGAACTGCGGCGACCCGAACTGGCCCAACATGGTGAAAAAGATTTACAACGACATGCTTACCGACCTCGGCCTGAATGCTGAGGACGTGCCCTTGCTCGTGGGTGAGGTGGAATATGAGGACATGGGTGGCGGCTGTTCTGGGCATAACGTCCAGGTGGACCGTATTCCCGATGTCATCCCTACCGGTCATGTGGTGTCGGCGAAGAACCTTCCCGGCAACGGCGCTGACCCCTGGCACTTCTCTGCCCAGGGCTACCGCATCTTAGGACAGCGTTATGCCAAGGTGGCCCTGAACCTGATGGGCATTGACATTGAGATCGACAAGCCCGAGATGGAACAGAAGGAATGGACGGTTGACGAACGTCTCACCGGCAGTTTGTCAGACTTGTCGGGCAAGTTGTTTGCCATCGTCAATGAAGAGGAGGAAATGGCTTTCTACGGTCCCGGTGCCCAGATGGTGGGCTACGACATCTTCAAGAATGCTTTCGACGTTTACAATGAGGGCTATTTCTTCAAGATAGGCCGTATCACCGGCGGACGCACGCTGCGCCTCTTCAATGCCGACGGTGACGAATACAAGGTGGCTGGAGGCTCTGCCTATCTGAACTCACAGGATGTGGATGGCGACTGCTGCTTCTTCAACGGTCTGAACAACCAGAGGGGTTATGCCATCCCCGACGGAGCCGTATGGGATATACAGTATGTGGAAGGCAAAGGCTGGTCGCTGAGAAATGTTGGTACCGGCAAGTACCTGAAGACCAACGATACAGCCAAATACGACGAACCCACCTACTTCACCTTCTGCACGCTGAAGGAAGTGACGACCGGCATAGAGGCCGTACCCTACGCCCTGCAACCGACACTCGGAGACCAATGGTACATGATGGATGGCCGCCAACTCAAGGGCCAGCCTTCGACTCCGGGATTATATATCCATAATGGTAGGAAGATTGTGGTTAGATAGTGATAATAAATATAACAGATAAACTTTATGAAACGCATCACAAAAACTTACGTCTTAGTGTGCTTGCTGTCGGCAGTATCCATGTCGGCATCAGCGCAGTTGAGTAGCAATCCCGACAAGTTTTTGGGTAACATCACCACCTCTGGTCAGATAGACTGGGGTTCGGAGAGGTTCTACCAGCTGTGGAACCAGATTACTCCCGAGAATGAAAGCAAGTGGAACTCGGTGCAGGGTGGCGGCCAGAACAGTTGGAACTGGGGCAGCATCGATAACATTGACAACTATGCCAAGAACCACCATTTCCCCTTCAAGTTCCATGCTCTGGTGTGGGGAGCCCAATATCCCGGCTGGATAAGGGACCTGTCTTTGGGGGCCCGCTATAATGCCATCGTGAAATGGATGGATGAGGTGAAGAAGCGCTATCCTGATTTGGCCTTGATCGATGTGGTGAACGAGGCCATCACAGGGCATCAGCAAGACACCCCCTACTTCATCGAGGCACTTGGCGGTACGGGCAAGACGGGCTATGACTGGCTTCTCAAGGCCTTTGAACTGGCCGGAGAACGTTGGCCGGACGCCATCCTTATCTACAACGACTTCAACACCTTCCAGTGGAACACCGATCAATTTATCGACTTGGTGCGTACGCTGCGCGACGCCGGAGTGCCTATCGATGCCTACGGCTGTCAGAGCCACGACCTGACAGATTGCAGCGAGACTAGTTTCCAGAATGCGATGGTGAAGCTTCAGAATGCGCTGAAGATGCCTATGTACAGCACGGAGTACGATATCGGCACTGACAATGACAACCTCCAGCTGCAACGTTTCAAAGAACAGATACCCTACATGTGGGAGGCTGACTACTGCGCGGGCATCACCCTTTGGGGCTATATCCGCCATCATACTTGGACGACCAACGGCAACAGCGGTATCATCGAGGAAGACGGTACCGACCGTCCCGCCATGGAATGGTTGCGTACCTATATGCAGAGCGATGCCGCCAAGAATGCCCCAAGTCCATTCCCCGGCATGAAGAAGGAAGCTTCTATTTATGTGCATCCGGCAGCGCTGAAGGTGGCCAAGGAAGACGTGATGCCCATCAAGGTGCGCGCCAGCATGGCAACGAAGGAGATAGAGAAGATAGACCTTTATGTGGGAGATGAGCTGATTGCCACCATGACGGAGGCTCCCTACCTCGCGGAATACACCTCGAGCACGAGTGGTTGGAAGACGCTGAAGGCTGTGGTCACCACCACTGACGGCTCTGTCTATGAGCGCCTGTCACGTTTCCAGGTGCTCGCCTCTACCACCAAGCGCGAACCTTTCAACGAGGTAGTGCCTGAACTGCCCGGCACCATCATCGCCGAGGAATTCGACAAAGGAACATCGGGCGTAGCGTATAGTAACGTGTCACGCTCCACCTTCAATTCCACAACTCTCAAAACCAATGCATGGATGGAGTACACCGTCGACGTCAAGGAAGATGGGTTCTACACCATGAATGTTGAGGTCGCCTCCACAAAAACAGGCGGTGTGTTCCATCTGTCGGAATATTCATTCGATAACCTCGCCTTCCTGACCAATCTCACGGAAGTGCCAAATACAGGCAGCGCCACCGAATTCGTGACGTTACGCTGCCCGATGACACAAGAGCTGACGGCTGGCCGTCATAAATTCTGCCTGAATATCGACAAGGGAGGTTTCTACATCAAGAGCATGACATTCACCCCAGTTCCCGTCATCGAGATGCCCGGTACGCTTGAAATGGAAGACTTTAATACCTGTGGCGACGGTATTGACTTCAGCAACGGCAACGGCGGCACCGTTCTCGCCAATACTAACAACGGCGAGTGGCTGGAATATCTGGTGGACGTGAAGCAGAGCGGCAAATATTCCTACGAGGCTACCGTCTCGTCGGCTGTCGATAACGCGAAGTTCTCGTTGACCCTGATTGATGGCGACGGCAACGAGAAGTCGCTGGGCTCCGTGAGCGTGCCTCAGACCGGCAGTCTGGATAACTATCAGGTGAAGACGGGTAAAATCAGAAACACCATCAATGCCGGAAAGCAGAAACTGCGCATCACCATCACCAATGGCAGTTTCAATATCGACAAGATAAATTTCATCTGCACAGAGTCCACCGACGGCATCACCGAGGTGACTGACGACGAGGCAGGCGCCGGCGTATCCTATAACCTCTCCGGTCAGAAAGTGGGTGAGAGCTATCGTGGTATCGTGGTGCGTAAAGGTAAGAAAATTGTTGTGAAATAGTTTAGAAGTTAAAGGAGTTAAGGAGTTAAAGGAGTTAAGCCAAATGCCAGAGACGGAGTAATGGCTTAACTTCTGAGCGAAGCGATAACTTCTTAATTACACAAATGACGGAGTAATGGCTTAACTTCTGAGCGAAGCGATAACTTCTTAATTACACAAATGACGGAGTAATGGCTTAACTTCCGAGCGAAGCGATAACTTCTTAACTCCTTAACTACAGAGAAAAAAATGCGAAACGAGAAAATGTATAAGAAACTATTTGCTACGGCAGTCTTCATGGCGGCTTGCATACATGCCGGAGCACAGACCCTGGCAAACAACTATAAGGGAACGAACGACGGCAATCCCATCAGTGGCAGCGTGTTCTGCGCCGACCCTACTGCCCTCGAATACAATGGTCGTCTGTATGTCTATGGTACGAACGACCACCAGCAATTTATCAAGAACGGTAAGACGGGCGACAACAGCTATGGAGACATCAAGTCGTTGGTGGTTTTCTCTACCGAAGACATGGTGAACTGGACTTTCCACGGCACCATCGACGCACAGAAACTCTGTTCCACCTGGTCGGGGAACCCCTGGTACACAGGTTTCATGAACTCATGGGCTCCTTCCGTGACCTGGCGTCACAATGAAGAGACCGGCAAGGATGAGTTCTTCCTCTACTTTGCCAACACGAGCCACGGCGTGGGCGTGCTGACGGCCGAATCGCCAGTGGGTCCCTGGAAGTCGCCTCTCAAAAAGTCGCTCATCAACAAAGACACCCCGGGGGCACTTCAGTCGGCGGCTAATTTCGACCCTGGCGTGGTGATTGACGATAACGGCACGGGGTGGCTCACCTTCGGTGGTCTCGGTCCCGAGGGCAACGGCACGAACTTGCTCCCCGGCGACACCCGTATCATCAAGTTGCAGCCCTCCATGACCGCCATCGACGGCACGGCAGTCCTGTTGCCGGCTCCCTATCATTTTGAAGCCAACGAGCTGAACATGATTGGCGGCAAGTATGTCTTCACGTACTGTTCCAATTGGAGCCGCGACAACAACGAATGGAATGCCTATACCGCCGAGCACGGCATCACGGCCCCCGTTCCGAGCACAGGTACTATGTGTTACATGGTTGCCGACGATCCTACGGACCCCAGCTCTTGGGTGTACAAAGGCGTTTACGGCCCTCATCCAGGTACCTCGGGCAACAACCACTCGCACCTTCAGAAATTCAAAGGGAAGTACTATCATATCTACCATTCGGGGGCGCTGCTTGAAGCGATGAAGAGTGCGGGCGACCTCAACAATGCCGGCGGCTACCGCTCACTCTGCGTGAATGAGGCTACGGTAAACGAGTCGACGCAGACCATCAACCAGGTTACGCTCGACCTCACTGGCGTAGAGGCAGTTGGCACGATGAACGCATTGGAACTGCAAGAGGCAGAGACCATAGCCACCTGTGGCGGCATCAACTACGAAGACTTTACCAATATCACCAAGAACGGTCGCATCAGCAATCTGGGCAACGACGCATCGGAAAACATGCAGGTGAAGATGAAAGAGGGTTCGTGGTTTATGCTGCGTCGTGTAGATTTTGGTTCTGAGGGCGCGACAAGACTCATGTTGCGTGCCAAGGGAGAGGGAACTGTCGAGGTACGTATCGGCAGGAAAGGAGCCAAGTCAGAGGCCACCTTCAACGTCTCGTCAGACGAAATGAGCGACTACACCATCGATGTTGACGCATCCCGGTTCAAGGGCACCAAGACCATCTATATCGTCGTCTCGTCCGGTTCTGCCGTTTATTTAGATGCTTGGCAGGCCTTTGATGCACAGTCGGATGGCATACATCAGGTGGAGAGTGACACTGCCGTCAAAGCGTCGGACGATTATTACAACATTGCCGGCCAACGCATTGACCCCTCAGCCCACTACCGCGGCATCGTCATACACAACGGCAACAAGTACATAAAACGTTAATCTCCCTTGTGACTGAAGATAAAGGAAGATCAAGGACAATAACAAATATCCACTTGTAACAAATGACAAAGTAAGGGTTACCTGTACGAATACACTTATTGTATTATTGTCGTATCTTTGCAAACAGAGAACAAGAAATATAACTTTATTCGTGCTTTTCATGAAAATGAAAGACAATTAAGAGACTGGATCGTGAGATTCGGTCTCTTTTAGTCTCACCCCCAACCCACCCCTACCCTCCCAGAGGGAGGGAGTAGTGAAGGGGCAAGGCTATAATTAGGAAATTCTTGGAAAACTAAAGAATCTTGGAAAAAAGCGTTATCTTTGCAAAGAAATAAAAAGGAATGGTATGAGCGATAGAAAAAATGAAAAGTTGATGGCTTTGGGCAGAACGACACAATACTCTGCCGACTACGCCCCTGAATTGTTGGAGACTTTTGAAAACCAACACCCTGATAACGACTATTGGGTGCATTTCAACTGTCCCGAGTTCACGACCCTCTGCCCCATCACAGGCCAACCCGATTTCGGTCAGATTCTCATCAGCTATATCCCCGACAAGCGGATGGTAGAGAGCAAGAGTCTGAAACTATACCTGTTCAGTTTCCGTAACCATGGCGATTTCCACGAAGACTGCGTGAACATCATCATGAAAGACCTCATCCGTCTGATGGACCCGAAATACATCGAGGTAAAGGGTCTGTTCCTGCCACGTGGCGGCATCAGCATCCACCCCTATGCGAACTACGGGCGCCAGGGCACAAAATACGCCGAGTGGGCTGAAGAAAGACTCAAGAATTATAAGGAGTAAGATTACTGACCCCACCCCTATCCCCTCCCCTACAAGGGAGGGGAACAGGTAAGGTATTGTCCTTTATCTTCGCCGCTGACAAGCGGCTATCTTCCTTTATTTTCCTTTATCTTCTTTTATCTTCATAACATGCGGAATTTGACCTAGGAGAACTTAGGAAAACTTTGGAGAACTTAGGAAAGCCTATAGACTCAGGAATTAACACTCCTATTTTGTGACCAAGGAATCGGGTTTGCGGGAATAGCCTTGCAGGCGGTCGGCAAACTTGATGACCATGGTATCGGCCTCAAGAAGTATCAGTTCTGCCGTGTCGTTGATGAGTTCACGCGCCCTTTGGTCATTCTTACCGTCCTTGGGTCGCGAACGGTACGAGAAAATCAGTTTGCCATTATGCACATGCCATTCTGAATAGCGCTTGGCACGCGGATATTCCACTGGCGACTCATCGTCGAGCGCCCTTTTACGCGGAGGGCCACCCACCGACTGTGCCGTGAAATCTCGTTTCAATGTAAAGCCATATTCCACGGGAATCATCAAAGTCTGCACCAAAGAGTCGAATGCCGCCTGTTCCTGTGCCGACAGTTTTATTTCATCTCCCTCGCCAAGTTGTTTCACGGTGGGAAGCACCTGATATACCCATGTACCTTTCAGCTGTTCGAGGTTGATGACGAACAACACCTCCTTGGGGTTGTCGGGGTTCAGCACCAACGCCACCTTGTCGCCCACGGAGGGCATGCCGAAGATGCGACGCTCCTTCAACGCGCTGAGGATGCTGTAGCTCACTGGGTCGCCCCCCTTGTCGGGGAGGAAGACGAGCGAGGAGTCGCCCCCACCCTCACATGCCAGTCCATAGATTGTGGAGTCGCCCTTTGCCTCATACATCTTCACAGCACCAAGGGAAGATATTTCGTCGGCCTCATCCTGTTCGGTCGCTGGTCTTTCCCCACATGCGATGGCGAGCGCCATCAAGGCGAGAGTATAGATTAAGCTTTTACGTTTCATGACTTTTTTGTTCAAGTATGGCATTTACCCAACTTTTTTGTAGTTAAGGAGTTAAGAAGTTAGCTGATTATTTCTTTTGCAAATGTATGGATTATTTTGCAAACAACACCTTTTTGCGATTAAAAAACACGCATAGAGGTTGTCATTTGTTGAAAAAGACGAAAAAAAAGAAAAAAAAACGCCCTGACATGGTTTGGATGAAAAAAAAACATTATTTTTGCATAAGACATTTGTAACTTAAAACATAATACGCATGAAAAAGAAAATCCAGTTCAGTCTTGTTTACCGCGACATGTGGCAGTCATCGGGTAAATTCCAACCCCGAAAAGACCAACTTGAGCGCATAGCGCCCGCCATCATCGATATGGGATGCTTCTCCCGTGTGGAAACGAACGGCGGTGCTTTCGAGCAGGTGAATCTCCTCGCCGGCGAAAACCCCAACCATGCCGTCCGCGCCTTTTGCAAACCTTTCAACGAGGTAGGCATCAAGACCCACATGCTCGACCGCGGCCTGAACGCCCTTCGCATGTATCCCGTTCCCGACGACGTGCGTGAGCTTCAATACAAAGTGAAGCACGCCCAAGGTGTCGACATCCCCCGTATCTTCTGCGGTCTGAACGACACGCGCAACATCATACCCAGCATCAAATGGGCGAAGGCCGCAGGCATGACACCACAGGCCACGCTCTGCATCACCACATCGCCCGTCCACACCGTGGAATACTACAGCAACATCGCCGATGAGCTGATTGCCGCTGGTGCTGAAGAGATCTGTCTGAAAGACATGGCCGGTATTGGCCAGCCCGCGCTGCTCGGTGCCCTGACGAAGAGCATCAAGACGAAGCATCCCGACGTGATTATCCAGTACCACGGCCACAGTGGCCCCGGTCTGTCGATGGCCTCCATCCTCGAGGTGTGCAACAACGGCGGCGATATCATCGACACCGCCATCGAGCCGTTGAGCTGGGGTAAGGTACATCCCGACATCATCTCCGTGCAGAGCATGTTGAAGAATGAAGGTTTCGAGGTGGCCGACATCAATATGAACGCCTATATGAAAGCCCGTTCGCTGACACAGGAATTCATCGACGACTGGCTGGGTTACTTCATCAACCCCGGCAACAAACACATGTCGTCACTGCTGTTGGGTTGCGGACTTCCCGGTGGTATGATGGGTTCGATGATGGCCGACCTGGCTGGCATCCACTCCATTATCAACAAGACACTGAAAGCCAAAGGCGAGCCCGAGTTGTCAACCGATGATATGCTGGTGAAACTGTTCGACGAGGTGGCTTACGTATGGCCGCGCGTAGGTTATCCACCACTGGTGACCCCGTTCTCACAATATGTGAAGAATATCGCGCTGATGAACCTGCTCACCATGGCTCAGGGCAAGGGCCGCTTCGTTATGATGGACGACTCGATGTGGGGAATGATTCTCGGCAAGAGCGGACGCATCCCCGGCGAAATCGACCAAGAGCTCAAAGATTTGGCCGCCAAGCAAGGTCGCGAGTTCACCGATGCCGACCCGCACACGCTCATTCCCAATGCCCTCGACGACTTCCGCAAGGAGATGGACGAGAATGGCTGGGAATATGGTCCCGACGACGAGGAACTGTACGAGTTGGGCATGCACCCCGAGCAATACCGCAACTTCAAGACTGGTCAGGCGAAGAAGAACTTCCTAGCCGACCTTCAGAAGATGAAAGACGCCAAGCTCGGTGCCAAACTCACGCCGGAGCAGCTGAGTGCCTTCAAACATGCCAAGGCCGACGCCGTGGTGGCTCCTGTCAAAGGACAGATTTATTGGGAGTTCAATGGCGATGGCGAGTGCGCTCCCACCGTGGAGCCATTCATTGGCAAGGAATACAAGGAAGGCGACCCCTTCTGCTATATCCAAGCTCCTTGGGGCGAAATCGTCGAAGTGCCCGCCGCACTGGGTGGCAAACTTGTGGAGATTAACGCTAAGCAAGGCAGCAAGGTACAGAAAGGCGACACCATCGCGTATATTGAGAGAAGTGAGAAATAAAGGAGATTGGGAGTTTGGGAGATTAGGAGTTTGGACAATAGTCTGCTAAGCATTAACTTCAAGGCTCAAATCCCAAGACTGAAAACTCAAATCTCAAGACTCAAGCCTGAAAGGGAATGGACTACGAGCAGATTATAGACCTGTATTACAACGAGGATGCTACATTGCGCAGCATCCTCGTTGACCATAGTATGCAAGTGGCGCGGCGTGCCCTGCATATCGCCGATATGCACCCCGAACTGTCTCTGGACCGCACGTTCCTCTTCGAGGCGGCGATGCTCCACGACATCGGCATCGTCCGCTGCAACGCTCCTGGCATTCACTGCTACGGCACCGAGCCGTATATCTGCCATGGCATCATAGGCGCGGAGATGTTGCGCCATCATGGGTTGGAGCGTCACGCCCGCGTGTGCGAACGGCATACTGGGGCGGGTATCACCCAGGACGATATTCTGACTCAGAACCTTCCCCTACCCCTTCGCGACCTCCTGCCCGAGACATTGGAGGAACAGGTCATCTGTTACGCTGACAAGTTCTATTCGAAGAGTCGTCCCGCCGGATATGAGAAGACCCTTGAGCAGGCCATGAAGAGCCTGGCAAAGTTTGGCACTGCGGGCGTAGAACGTTTCAGATTATGGGCGGAGAGGTTTGAATGAGAGAAAGTGAGAGGTGAGGGGTGAAAAAAAGAGGTGAGAGGTGAGGGGTGAGAGAATAGTCCTCTGAACCTAGGAAAACCTAGGATTACTTAGGAAAGCCTAATACAATTAGACACTAAACCTTTAAAAAACACTATGAATAACCGACAAATCGTGGAGTGCGTGCCCAATTTCAGTGAGGGGCGCGACATGAACATTATCCGACAGATTACCGATTGTATAGAAAGCGTCGAAGGCGTGAAGCTCCTTGATGTGGATCCCGGCGAGGCCACCAACCGTACGGTAGTCACCTTCGTGGGCGCTCCCGAGGCCGTGTGCGAAGCCGCCTTCCGCGCCGTGGGCAAGGCCGGCGAACTGATAGACATGCGCCGTCACCACGGTGCCCACCCCCGCATGGGTGCCACCGACGTGCTGCCCCTCATCCCCGTGAGCGGCATCACCTTGGAGGAATGTGCCGCCTTGGCCCGCCAACTGGCTGAACGCATCGCCACCGAACACCGCATCCCCTGTTACTGTTACGAAGCCGCCGCCTACAGCGAGGAGCGCAAGAACCTTGCCGTATGCCGCACCGGCGAATATGAGGCACTGCGCGAGCGATTGTCCACCCCCGGTCAGATGCCCGACCACGGAGCGCGCCCCTTCGACGACGATGTGGCCCGTACGGGCTGTACCGCCGTGGGTGCACGCGACTTCCTCATCGCCGTGAACTTCAACCTGAATACCACCTCCACACGCCGCGCCAACGCCATCGCTTTCGATGTGCGCGAGAAAGGGCGGCCCAAACGCGAAGGAAACGCCATCACCGGCAAGCCACTGAAAGATGCCGAGGGTAACACCATCATGTTGCCCGGCACACTGAAGAGTACCAAGGCCATCGGATGGTACATCGATGAATATGGTATCGCCCAGGTATCGATGAACATCACCAATATCAACGTCACACCGCTACATGTGGCCTTCGACGAGGTATGCCGCTGCGCCCAGAACCGTGGCATCCGCGTGACGGGCACGGAGATAGTGGGACTCATCCCCAAGCGCACGCTCCTCGAGGCCGGCCGTTATTTCTTGGAGAAGCAACATCGTTCGACGGGTATCCCCGAAGGCGACATCATCGACATCGCCATCCGCTCGATGGGACTGGCCGACCTGAAGCCTTTCAACCCCAAAGAGAAAGTCATCGAATTCATGCTCGACGACGAGAGCAAAGACAAGCGGCTGGTTGACCTCACGGTGAAAAGGTTCGCCGAGGAGACATCACGTGAGTCACCCGCCCCCGGTGGTGGCACCATCGCCGCCTATATGGGAGCCTTGGGTGCCGCCTTGGGCACGATGGTAGCCAACCTGTCCAGTCACAAGGCCGGCTGGGACGACCGATGGGAGGAGTTCAGCCACTGGGCCGACCAAGGACAGGCTTTGGAGGCACAGTTGCTACATCTCGTTGACGAAGACACACAGGCCTTCAACCGTATCATGACCGCCTTCGGCATGCCCAAGGGTTCCGACGAGGAGAAGGCCGCCCGCAGCGCTGCCATCCAAGCCGCCACGCTCTATGCCGCCGAGGTTCCTCTTGAGACAATGCGCACCACCATGGAGGTCTTTTCTCTCTGTCGCGCCATGGTCAAGGACGGCAATCCCAACAGCGTCACCGACGCCGGCGTGGGAACCTTGGCCGCCCGTGCCGCCGTGCTCGGCGCCGGCATGAATGTGATGATTAACGCCTCGTCGCTGAAGGACAAGGAGCAGGCACAAACCCTTATCAGCCAAGCCAAGGAACTGATGGAAAAAGCCAATGAAGAGGAGAAGGTGATAACATCAGCAGTCTTTGATATTATTAATAGGGAGTAAAAAAGGAAGTTAATTTGCTACGCTCATGGAAGTTAAAGTGGAAGTTAAAATGGACAATACTCCGCCTCTGACTAATGTCCAGCACGAAGTGCTTAACTTCCTTTTATAACTCCCACTTTAACTCCCATTTTAACTTTCATCATCAAATCAAAAATACTATGACCACAAAAGCATTTCAAGAAGAGATCAGGCTCGGCATCCCCGACACGCTGCCGGAGCCAAAGGCATACGACCCCAATATCAACCATGCCCCCAAGCGCAAGGATATCCTCACCGATGACGAGAAACGGTTGGCGTTGCGCAATGCACTGCGCTATTTCCCGCCCCACCTCCATGCCACGCTGGCCAAGGAGTTCCGGCAGGAGTTGGCCGACTACGGACGTATCTATATGTACCGTTACCGTCCGTCGTACGACATCTATGCCCGTCCCATCGACGAATATCCTGCCCGTTCGCGCCAGGCCGCGGCCATCATGCTGATGATTCAGAACAACCTCGACCCGCGCGTGGCACAACATCCCCATGAGTTGATTATCTACGGCGGCAATGGAGCCATCTTCCAAAACTGGGCGCAATACCGCTTGGTGATGCGTTACCTGAGCGAGATGACCGACGAGCAGACCCTCGTGATGTATTCGGGTCACCCGTTGGGACTCTTCCCCTCGCATAAAGACGCGCCACGTGTGGTGGTGACCAATGGCATGGTCATCCCCAACTACTCCAAGCCCGACGACTGGGAGCGCATGAACGCCCTCGGCGTTAGCCAATACGGACAGATGACCGCCGGAAGCTACATGTATATCGGTCCGCAGGGCATCGTCCACGGCACCACGATTACCGTGCTGAATGCGGGGAGGAAAGTATTACAGGGGGCAAGGAGCAAGGAGCAAGGGGCAAGGGAGCGACAATTGCTGTTTGTGTCGTCAGGTCTCGGTGGCATGTCGGGTGCCCAGCCCAAAGCCGGCAATATCGCCGGTGTGGTGAGCGTAGTGGCCGAGATCAACCCCAAGGCGGCCCAGAAACGATATGACCAAGGATGGGTGGACGAGCTGCACGACAACCTCGACGAGCTGATACCCGCCGTCCGCAAGGCCGTGGCCGAGCGGCGCACCGTGTCGATGGCTTACGTGGGCAATGTAGTTGACCTGTGGGAGCGGTTAGCCGATGAAGATATCCGCGTGGACTTAGGCAGCGACCAGACCTCGTTGCATAACCCGTGGGCAGGCGGCTACTACCCCGTGGGGCTGACCCTCGATGAGTCGAAACGTATGATGGCCGAAGAGCCGGAGAAATTCAAGGACTGTGTGCGTGCGTCATTGCGCCGTCAAGTGGCCGCCATCAACCGGCTGGCCGCCCGTGGCATGTATTTCTTCGACTATGGAAACGCCTTCCTGCTGGAGTCGAGCCGCGCCGGTGCCGACATCTGGGCGGATGCATCATCCAAGAAATTCCGCTATCCCTCCTACGTCCAGGACATCATGGGACCGATGTTCTTCGACTACGGCTTTGGTCCATTCCGTTGGGTATGCACCTCCGGCAACCCCGCCGACCTGGCGAAGACCGACCAGTTGGCTGGCGATGTGCTCGAAGCGATGCTGAAAGACGCTCCTGAGAGCATCAAGGGACAGTTGGCCGACAACCTGCATTGGATTCGCGAGGCAGGGCGCAACAAGTTGGTGGTGGGTTCACAGGCCCGCATCCTCTATGCCGATGCCGAGGGACGCGCAAAGATAGCCCTTGCCTTCAACGACGCCATCCGCAAGGGAGAGCTGACGGCACCTGTGGTGCTCGGTCGTGACCACCACGACGTGTCGGGCACCGACTCACCGTTCCGTGAGACGAGCAACATCTACGACGGTTCACAGTTCTGCGCCGACATGGCCGTTCAGAACGTCATCGGCGACGCTTTCCGTGGCGCCACATGGGTGAGCATCCACAATGGCGGTGGCGTAGGCTGGGGCGAGGTCATCAACGGCGGCTTCGGCATGGTGATTGACGGTTCGGAGAGTGCCGACCGCCATATCCGCGAGATGTTGTTCTGGGACGTGAACAACGGCATCGCCCGCCGCGCCTGGGCCCGTAACAGCGGCAGCCTGGAGGCTATCCGCCGCGAGATGGAACGCTCACCAGAACTAAAGGTGACATTGCCGTATCTGGTGGAAGAGGATCTATAAAGGACCCACCCTAAAACCCATCCTAAAACCCACCCCGGCCCTCCCAAAGGGAGGGAGAAGAAGGGAGGGAGTAGATTGAGAACACTAAACACTCATCAATAAACACTAAACACTCATCACTAAACACTCAAGAGATGATTCATAAGATCAGTGCGGGTCACCTGACCCAAGACAAGATAGACGAGATTATCACCCAAGGCTATAAATTGGAGTTGGGCGACGACTCACGCCAGCGTATCGCACATTGCCGCGAATACCTTGACCATAAGATTGCCACGTCGAAAGAGCCTATCTATGGTGTGACGACAGGCTTCGGCTCACTGTGCGACATCAGCATCGACGCTGACCAACTGGCACAGTTGCAGATCAACCTGATGATGTCACACGCCTGTGGCACTGGCGACCGTGTGCCCAACGACATCGTGAAGATTATGATTCTGCTGAAGATACAGTCGTTGAGTTATGGCTATTCCGGCTGTCAGCTGTGCACCGTGGAGCGGCTCATCGATTTCTTCAACAACGACATCTACCCCATCGTTTATCAACAAGGCTCCGTGGGAGCCTCCGGCGACCTCGTTCCGCTCGCCCACCTCTGTCTGCCACTCGTAGGACTGGGTGAGGTGGAATACCACGGAGAACGCATGAGCGGCGGTGCCATCCTCAAGAAGATGGGTTGGGAACCTATCCGTTTGGCCTCGAAAGAAGGACTGGCGCTGCTCAACGGCACGCAGAACATGAGTGCCCATGCCGTGTGGTCGCTCATCCAGGCCAAGCGTCTCACCGAATGGTCCGACATCATCGCCGCCATGTCGCTCGATGCCTACGACGGACGCATCGAACCGTTCAACCTTGCCGTCCATCTGGTGCGCTCACACAATGGTCAGATAGCCACGGCGGCACGTTTCAACGAGCTGTTGCGCGACAGCGAGCTGATACACCAACCGAAGGTGAACGTGCAAGACCCCTACTCTTTCCGTTGCATCCCACAGGTGCATGGCGCGGTGAAAGACACCCTGTCGTATGTGAAATCGGTGGTCGACATCGAAATCAATGCCACGACAGACAATCCCACCGTCTGTCCCGACGAAGACCTCATCATCTCCGCCGGCAATTTCCACGGTGAGCCGATAGCCATGCCCATGGACTTCCTATGCATCGCCATGAACGAGTTGGGCAGCATCTCCGAACGTCGCCAATATAAGTTGGTGTCTGGCAACCGCGGCCTCCCCTCATTCCTCGTGGCCAAGCCCGGACTGAACAGCGGTTTCATGATACCCCAATACACGTCGGCCTCCATCGTGAGCCAGAGCAAGACGCTCTGTATGCCATCGTCTGCCGACAGCATCCCCACCTCGCAGGGACAGGAAGACCATGTGAGCATGGGCGCCAATGCTGGCACGAAGCTGATGCGTATCGTGCAGAACACCGAGCGCGTGTTGGCCATCGAGCTGTTCACCGCCGCCCAGGCCCTTGAGTTCCGTCGCCCACTGAAATCATCTACCGCCGTGGAGCGTCTGCATGCCGCCTACCGCAAGGTGGTGCCTTTCATCGACCACGATGAAGTGATGTATCCACATATCGCCAACACGGTGAAGTTTATGAGGAGTTTTAGGCTGGGAGGTTAGGAGATTGGGAGTATGGGAGTTTAGGAGTCTGGGAGTCTGGGAGTCTGGGAGTTTGGACAATAGTTTGATAAGCATAAAGCATAAATTTCAAATGCAAATACTCATTCATCATATCGGTCTGTTGGCAGGTATCCTGCCCATCGACAAACAACGGCTCATGGGCGAAGAGATGGCCCACATGGAGACCATCACCGACGCTTTCCTGTTGATTGAAGACGGTAGCATCCGTTGTTTCGGTCCTATGCGACAAGCTGACGGCGAGTGGGCCAAGGAGATGCAGGATGCCCTTTGGGACCCCTCCACCGAGGTCATCGACGCCAAGGGAGGTGCCGTCCTGCCAGCATGGTGCGACAGCCACACCCACATCGTCTATGCCGGCAGTCGCGAGGGCGAGTTCACCGACAAGATACGCGGTCTGAGTTATGAAGAGATAGCGGCACGGGGCGGGGGCATCCTCAACTCCGCCGACCTGTTGCACGAGACGAGCGAGGAGATGTTGTATGCCCAAGCCAAACGGCGTCTCGACGACATGGAGCACAGCGGCACTGGCTGTGTGGAGATCAAGAGCGGCTATGGACTGAACACCGACGATGAGCTGAAGATGTTGCGCGTCATCAAAGAGCTGAAACGCACATCGAAAGTGAAAATCGTGGCAACGTTCCTCGGTGCCCATGCCGTGGGACGGGCCTACAGAGGACGACAGTCGGAATATGTCGACCTGGTGGTGCGTGAGATGATTCCCGCCGTGGGACGCGAGGGTCTGGCCGAGTTCATCGACGTGTTCTGCGACCGTGGATTCTTCACGCCCGAAGAGACACGTCGCATCCTCGAGGCAGGTGCCGAATGGGGCATGCGCCCGAAGATCCATGCCTGCGAATTGGCCGACTCCGGCGGTGTGAAGGTGGGCGTGGCTATGGGAGCGCTCTCCGTCGACCATCTGGAGAGCATGTCGGAAGAAGATATCCCGCTGCTGAAAGCCTCGCAGACCATGCCAACGGCATTGCCCGGCACGTCATTTTTCCTGAACATGCCCTATGCCCCAGTACGAAAGATGGTGGATGCTGGCCTGGGCGTTGCCATCGCCTCAGACAACAACCCCGGCAGCACGCCGTCGGGTAACATGAAATTCGTGGTTTCGTTGGCTTGCATAAAACAACGGCTGTTGCCCGAGGAAGCCATCAACGCCGCCACCATCAACGGGGCGGCAGCCATGGGGCTGTCCGCTGATTACGGCAGCATCACCGTGGGGAAGAAAGCCCACTGCTTCATCACCCGTCCTATCCCGTCGTTGGCGTATATACCGTATTCATATACCGAGCCGTTGATAGAGAGGGTGATATTGTAATGATTTTCACAACCCCGTTGTGGTTTTTCACAACCACCCCGCCCCCTCCTTGCCTGGAGGGGTTGCTTTTCACAACCACCCCGCCCCCTCCTTGCCTAAGGAGGGGCACCTACCCACCCCAAGCCCCTCCCAACATCGGGAGGGGATGTAACCGCTCCTACCCGTCGCTCATTCATTAAGGTACTGCTCCCTTTTACTGCCGGTCGCAGTATTATTTTACGCAACAGAGTTGCGATTTTTTGTGTTCGCTCCGCTCACTCCCCCTCGGGGGAGCAGGTGATGGCTCCTACACCCTCCCTTGGGGAGGGACGGGGTGGGTGTTAGCAGGAGAGGGGCTTTATCTGTTGGGTGTTTCGGGGATACTCTCCGCTGCCATGTCGGGGGAGGGGGAGTCTTCGGGAAGGGAGTAATAGGTGGTGTGAGAGGAGAGATTGGGGTGAGAGGAGTGAGAAGTGTGGGAGAAGAGAGAATCGATAGGTCTTGAAGATAGATGCGGTGGAGGGTGAGTTCCAGTGATTGAAGAGTCTGTTCGTACCGTTTTTTCGTCAGTTCGCATCCCCAGACAGTGATGCTATGCCATCCCATCGCCGCCAGCCGCTGTTGCACCTCCACATCGCGCTGGCGGTTACGGTTGATTTTCCGTTGCCAGAAATCAGTGTTCGTCTTGGGCAGGCGGAACGCGCCACAGTCATGTCCATGCCAGAAACAGCCGTTGACGAAGATACACGTACGGTATTTGCGCAGCACCAAGTCGGGATGACCTGGCAGCCGCGGCGAGTTGAGACGGTAACGGAAGCCACAGGCGAAGAGATAACGCCTCACCAACAATTCCGGTTTTGTGTCGCGGCTATGTATGGCCGCCATGATGCGGCTACGCTGTTCTTGGCTAATGCTGTCCATGACCTATCGATTTGGAGAGGAACAATCCCATGAAAGTGAGCAAGCCATTGAGCATCAACAGTTCGTAACCGAAGCGGTAGCCCGTTAGATGCGTGGTGAGTTGGTCTATGGCAAAGCAGATGAGCGGCGAGGCCACGGCGATATACGGCACGAGGCGGTCGTTGACCCCGCGGTGGGTGAACAGCGAGAAGGCGAACAGTCCGAGCAACGGCCCATAGGTATATCCACAGAGCACATAGATGGCATCGATGATGCTCGACGAGTTGACCACACGGAACAAGAGGATGAAAAACACGAACACCACCGCCATGACGATGTGAACACGTCGACGCAACCGTTCGTCGGCCGGTTTTTTCCGTATATCGACACAGAACGATGTCGTCATCGCCGTGAGCGCCGAGTCGGCCGACGAGAACGACGCCGCCACGATGCCAATGGTGAAGAAGATGACGACCGCCGTCCCCAAGCGTCCCGATGCCGCGAACATCGGCAATAGGTCATCGCCGGCGGCAGGAAGGGCCAGTCCCTGTTTCCCCGCCAGCATCACCAGCAGCACGCCGAGGAAGAGGAAGAGCAGGTTGGCCGGCACGAAGGCGAAGCCATAGGAGCACATGTCTTTCTGCGCCTCGCGCAATGTCTTGCACGTCAGGTTCTTCTGCATCATGTCCTGGTCGAGACCCGTCATGACGATGACGATGAAGACACCACTGAGGAACTGTTTCCAGAAATTCTGTCGCGACAGCCAGTCGTCGAACACGAAGATACGGCTGTGGTCATCCGCCGCCACGGCCTGTATGGCCTCGCCCACGTTCATATTGAGCGCCCCAGCCACATGAATGATGATGAGCACAAGGGCCGTGAACATACAGGTGGTCTGGATAGTGTCTGTCCACACCAGCGTCTTGATGCCTCCCCTACGTGTGTAGAGCCAGATGAGGGCCACCATGACCACCACGGTGAGCGGGAAAGGCACCCCCACCCCATCGAGCACGAACCGTTGGAGGATGATACACACCACATAGAAACGTGCCGCAGCCCCTGTCATCTTCGACAACAGGAAGAACGATGCCCCCGTGGTGTAAGCCCTTGGTCCGAGCCGTCTGTCGAGGTAGGAATAGATGGTGGTAAGGTTATAGCGGTAGTAGATAGGCAGGAGGATAAACGCCACAGCGAAATAGCCAAGGATAAAACCCAAGCATGTCTGCATATACGTCATGTTGATGCCCGTGACCATGCCTGGAACGCTGACGAAGGTGACTCCCGAGATGGAAGCGCCCACCATGCCGAAAGCCACCATATACCATGGCGACCGACGGTTGCCACGGAAGAACGTGTCGTTGTCGGAACGTCGTGTCGTGATGCGGCTGAAGAGCAACAACACGGCAAAATAAGCCAATATGGTGACAATTATTATCATTTAATATGCAAAAGTAGTACATTTATTTTGTATTACCCCCATTTTTGCTTACTTTTGTGCCCAAAATAAAGGGGCAAGGGGCAAGGAGCAAGAGAATAGCCTGAGGAGTTTTTTAGGGAGTAATAGGAGAACTCAATAACTTATAAACTCAATAACTTATAAACTTATATACTCACTTATGACCAAGCAGAAAAAGTACATTTTACAGGAGAACGAAATTCCCACACAGTGGTACAACATCCAGGCCGACATGGTGAACAAACCCATGCCGCCTATCCATCCCGCCACCAAAGAACCTTTGAAGGTGGAAGATCTGGCACATATCTTCCCCTTGGAGTGCTGTAAACAAGAGTTAGACCAAGAGCACGCCTGGATAGACATCCCCGAGGACGTGCTAGAGAAATACAAGTACTATCGTGCCACGCCGCTCGTGCGTGCCTATGCCTTGGAGGAAGCCCTCGGCACTCCCGCCCATATCTATTTCAAGAATGAGAGCACCAACCCACTTGGTTCGCACAAAATCAACTCTGTCCTGCCCCAATGCTACTATGCCAAGCAGGAAGGAACGAGCAACGTGACCACCGAGACCGGTGCCGGCCAATGGGGAGCCGCCTTGAGCTACGCCGCCCGTGTCTACGGATTGGAATGTGCCGTCTACCAGGTGAAGATTAGTATGCGGCAGAAGCCCTACCGCAGCAGTATCATGCGCACCTTCGGTGCCACGGTGGAAGGGTCACCATCGATGTCGACCCGTGCCGGCAAGGACATCATCACCAACGACCCCAACCATCAAGGCTCGTTGGGCACCGCCATCTCCGAAGCTGTGGAGTTGGCCACCACCACTCCCAACTGCAAATACACCCTCGGCTCGGTGCTCAACCACGTGGGTCTGCACCAGACCATCATCGGCTTGGAGGCTGAGAAGCAGATGGCCATGGCCGGTGAATATCCCGACATGGTGATTGCCTGTTTCGGTGGCGGCAGCAACTTCGGCGGTATCGCCTTCCCCTTCATGCGTCACAATATCCTCGACGGCAAGACCACCGAGTTCATCGCCGCAGAGCCCAACAGCTGTCCGAAGCTCACCCGTGGCGAGTTCCGCTATGACTTCGGCGACGAGGCCGGTTATACACCCTTGCTGCCCATGTACACGCTGGGCCATAACTTCAAGCCCGCCAACATCCATGCCGGTGGTCTGCGCTACCATGGTGCCGGAGTCATCGTGTCGCAGCTGATCAAAGACGGTCTGATGCGCGGCGTTGACATCCCCCAATTGGAGTCGTTCGATGCCGGTGTGCTCTTTGCCCGCACCGAGGGAATCATCCCCGCACCGGAGAGTAGCCACGCCATCGCCGCCACCATCCGTGAAGCCCTAAAATGCAAGGAGACAGGCGAAGAGAAAGTCATCCTCTTCAACCTGAGCGGTCACGGACTGATTGACATGACGGCCTACGACAGCTTCCTCAGTGGCGACCTGCGCAACTACGAACTTACTGACGAGGAAATTAAGAAGAATTTGGGGTAATACCTCCCCCCTGAAAACCTCCCCCCAACCCCCTCCCAAGGAGGGGGAGTCTAAAAAGGAAGGGGGGGCATAAGGAAGGGGAATTGAAAAATCCGGAAAGGACGACGATGGTCGTCCCTTCCGGATTTATAGGTTTTTCTGCATTTGGTTCTTGCTATTCCTGATTTCCCTTGTCTATCTGTCGAAGGGTGAATACCGCCTCGCCCACGGTGGTGATATCGTTGACGACCATTGAGCGGTGTCCGTTCACCTCTTTCATCTTGCAGCGCCGTTGATTGTCGACAGCGAAATGGAGCACTTTGCCAAACTGTTCGCCGTGGTAGTAGGGACTGTCGGAGCGGCTCACGAACTGCATCTGCATGCGTTGGTTTTTGAGGATGATTTTCTCACACCCCAGCCGTCGACCGATACGTCGGAGCGGCACCACCTGCATCAACTCTTCCCCCTGATGGGGCACTGGTCCGAAGCGGTCCTCCAGTCGTTTGCGGTACGCGTCCAGGTCGGCGTCGCTGACGATATTGTCGAGCTCGCGATAAAGGAGCATGCGCTCACTGCTTCCCGGCACATAGGTATCGGGGAAGAACATCTCCATGTCGCTCTCCAGGGCACAGTCATCGACGAAGCCCTCGCCTGTCACCTGTCGTCCCGCCTCTATATCCTCGGCATAGAGGTCGCTGAACTCCTCGTTTTTCAGTTCGGTGACCGCCTGTGAGAGGATTTTCTGGTATGTCTCATAGCCCAGGTCTTCCATGAACCCGCTCTGCTCCGCCCCCAGCAGGTTGCCCGCGCCGCGTATATCAAGGTCTTGCATGGCCAGGTTGAATCCGCTTCCCAGTTCCGAGAATGTCTCCAGCGCCTCCAGCCGTCGCCTCGCCTCCGGTGGGAGCAACGACTTGGGCGGAGCCAGCAGATAACAGAACGCCTTGCGGTTGGAGCGTCCCACACGTCCGCGCATCTGGTGTAGGTCTGACAGTCCGAAACGGTGAGCGTCGTTGATGATGATGGTGTTGGCGTTGGGAATGTCGACCCCGTTTTCCACGATGGTTGTCGACAGTAGCACGTCGTAGTCGTAGTTGATGAAACCCATGATGACATCCTCCAACTCCTCCGGTTTCATCCTTCCATGGCCGATGGCCACCCGCGCGTCGGGCACATGTTTGTTGATGAGGCGCGCTATCTCCTCGAGGTTGGAGATACGGTCGTTGACGAAGAACACCTGTCCGTTACGGCTTAGCTCAAAGCCTATGGCGTCGGCGATGACCTCATGGTTGAAGGTGGCCAGTTCGGTGTGTATGGGATAGCGGTTGGGCGGCGGCGTACGTATGATGCTCATGTCGCGCGCCCCCATGAGTGAGAACTGCAAGGTGCGGGGTATGGGGGTCGCCGACATGGTGAGCGTGTCGATGTTCGTCTTCATCTGCCGTATCTTCTCCTTCGTGGCCACGCCGAATTTCTGTTCCTCGTCGATGATGAGCAGTCCGATGTCTTTCCATTTCACCGTCTTTCCGATGAGTTTATGCGTGCCGATGAGGATATCTATCTTTCCCTCCGCCAGGTCGGCGAGGATCTCCTTTGTCTTTTTCGTGCTGCGCGCCCTCGACAGGTATTCCACGCGCACGGGCAGGTCGCGCAAGCGTTCCGAGAAGGTCTGGTAATGCTGGAACGCCAGCACCGTGGTGGGCACGAGCACCGCCACCTGTTTGGAGTCGCATGCCGCCTTGAACGCCGCGCGTATGGCCACCTCCGTCTTGCCGAAGCCCACGTCGCCGCACACCAGGCGGTCCATGGGCCGTGCCTGCTGCATATCGTTTTTCACCTCGTTGGTGGCCCTGAGCTGGTCGGGCGTATCCTCGTAGAGGAAGCTCGCCTCCAGCTCATGCTGCAAATAATTGTCGGGCGAGAAGGCGAATCCCTTCTCGTTGCGTCGCCGCGCGTAGAGTCGGATGAGGTCGCGTGCGATGTCCTTGATGCGTTTCTTCGTCCGCTCTTTCATCCGTTCCCACGCCCCCGTTCCTATGGTGCTCAGTCGTGGCGGCTCTCCCGTGTCGCTTCGCCGGTACTTGGAGATTTTGTAGAGCGAGTGGATGGACACATCGACCATGTCGCCACGTTGGTAGACGATGCGTATCATCTCCTGGTAGCTGTCGCCCGATGGCACGCGCACCAGTCCCGCGAACTTGCCGATGCCGAAGTCCACATGCACGATGAAGTCGCCAGGCTCCATCTCCTGTATCTCCTTCATCGTAAGGGCCATCTTGCCCACGCGCGCCGCGTCCGACTTCAGGTTGTACTTATGGAAACGGTCGAATATCTGGTGGTCGGTGAAGAAGCACGCCTTCAGGTCGTGGTCGACGAAGCCCTCGTGCAGCGTATGGTCGACAGCCGTGAAAGGCAATGCCGATGGAGCCTCCTCGCTATCGTCGGTCGATTGGTTGAAGATGTCGCGCAGTCGCTGTATCTGTTTGGCGCTGTCGGCGAGGATATACAACCGGTAGTCTTTTCCGAGATAGTCGTTGAGTGTCTGTGTGAGCAGCGGCAGGTTCTTGTGGAACAGCGGCTGTGGACTGACATGAAACTCCACCACCGCGTCGGGAGCCACTTTGGGACGGGTGCCGAAGGTGACCCATCGGAAACGTTCCGTCGCCTCGGCGAAAGCCGTGCCGCTGAGCAGCGCATGTTCGCGTTGCATCTCCATGGCTATCTGCCGCCGTTCCATCTCCGTGGCCATCTCCATACGTTCCGCCATGGCCTGGTTGGAGAATCCCTCGTCGTAAATCTGTGCGATGGTGTCGCGCACATAGGCATAGTCGTGCATGACCAGCAACGCCCCGTCGGGCAGGAAGTCGAAGAGTGGTATGCGCCGTTCCGCCATGTCTGTCAGCTCCGGCACGATGTCTACCCGTTCCTTCTGTTCCTTCGACAGCTGATCCTGCACCTCGAACGAGCGTATGGTGTCTATCTCGTCGTCGAAGAAATCGATGCGGAAGGGCAGTTCGCCACTGAAGGAATATACGTCGAGGATGCTGCCGCGTATGGCGAACTGTCCCGGCTCATACACATAGTCCTGTTCATGGAATCCCAGCTGCAGGAGATGTTTCCGCAGCTTGTTCATGTCCACCACGTCGCCTTTGTGAAGCGAGATGACCTTCTCGTCGAGTTGCCGTTTCGACACCACCAGCTCGGCCACCGCCTCGGGATGGGTCACCACGAGCAATGGCGTTGGTGCCCCTTTTGCCGTCAGGCGCGTGAGCACCTCGGTACGCAGTATCTCGTTGGCAGCATCGCGCTGCCCATATTTCACCGCCCTACGGTACGACGAAGGGAAGAAGAGCACCTCGTATGCCTTCGTCTGTTCAATGTCGTGGTAGAAATAGCCCGCCTCATCGGCATCCTGGAGGATGAAGAGCACCACCGGCTGCCGTTTCATCACCGTCGGCAGCACCACGGGTGTCGCCGACGCCATCAGTCCTTCGGCGTGGATACGTCGAAGCTTTCGGTCGTCGATCATCTTGGCCAATGCCTTTCCCGTTGGCGACTGGCCATATAATTGAAGAAGTTCGTTGATTTTCATGCTTTGTCCGGCATAGGAGGATACTTGCGGAACCATCCGTCCCACCTGAGGCGCATCACTCCAAAGAAAGCCTCGCCGAAGATGCCACCGCTCATCTTGCTCACCCCCTCGCGCCTGTTGACGAACACCACAGGCACCTCCTTGATCTTGAATCCAATCTTATGAGCCGTATATTTCATCTCTATCTGGAAGGCATAACCCTTGAAGCGTATCTTGTCAAGCTCGATGGTCTGCAGCACCCGCCGTTTGTAGCATTTGAAGCCCGCCGTGGTGTCGTGCACCTTGAAGCCCGTCACCAGACGTACATACTTCGATGCGAAATAGCTCATGAGCACCCGTCCTATGGGCCAGTTGACCACATTCACACCACTCACGTAACGAGAGCCGATGGCCAGGTCGAAGCCCTCGTCGTGGCAGGCGGCATATAGGCGTGGCAGGTCGTTGGGGTCGTGCGAGAAGTCGGCATCCATCTCGAACACATAGTCGTAGTCATGTTCCAATGCCCATTTGAACCCCGTGATGTAGGCCGTTCCCAGGCCCTGCTTCCCCTCACGTTCGATGATGAAGAGACGGTCGGCGAATTCCTCGTCCATGAGTCGGTGGACGATGGCCGCCGTGCCGTCGGGACTGCCGTCGTCGATGATAAGGATATGAAACGCTTTCTCCAACGAGAAGACGGCACGTATGATTTTCTCCACGTTCTCCTTCTCGTTGTAAGTCGGTATGATGACGATGCAGTCGCTTTTGTTCATGAGGGAAGACTATTTAAGTAAGATAGATATAGATTGCAAAAATAGGCAATTATTCTGAGATATTTGTTTTTTTCTTAGAAAAAAAGAGGTGAGGGGTGAGAGGTAAGAGGTGAGAGAATACCCCGCAGGCATTTCTCTTGCCCCTTGCTCCTTACTGGTCAGGATTCTCCACGTAGCCCTGGAATTGTGGTTCCAGCGAGTCCATCACCGCCGAATAGCTGTCGGCCATGGTGGTGCTGACATTGTCTTCGCCCTTGGAGATGGGATAGAGGGGTTGGTGGATGGTGAGGGTCAGCGGATGCCAGTTCACAAAGTGGAAGTCGCGCGTGCGCGGCATGACATGGAACGAGCCGTTGATGGTGAGCGGCACCACCGGCAGCTGCAGCTCATCGGCCAGCAAGAACGCCCCTCTCTTGAATTTTCCCATGTGTCCAGTGAAAGTGCGCGACCCTTCGGGGAAGACCACCAGCGACACCCCTCCCTGGAGGATGTCGTGCGCCTTGTCCATCGACTCCTTGATGCGTTTGGGTCCCCTCTTGTCGACGAATATCTGTTTGCTTTTCTCACACGCCATGCCCACGAAGGGAATCTTCCTCAGCTGGTATTTCATCATCCATTTGAAGTTGCGCGGCAGGTGTCCGAAGATGAGGAAGATGTCGAACGCCCCCTGGTGGTTTGACACGAAGACATACGACTGTCCCTTCTCGAGGTTGTTTTTTCCCTCCACCTTCACGGGCAGGAGGAGCACCTTCAGGTTGACCCATGCCCATACCTTCCCGGGATAGTAACCCCAGAAATGTCCACCACCGAGGAAACAGCCTATGGTGGTGACGAGCGCGATGAAGATGGTCCACACCAGCAATATGGGCAGGGCCACAAACAGTTGATAGATGCGATAGAGATATTTCATGGTTGTTGGGGTTTGTTTCCGGAATGTAAGGTAACGAGCACCACTTCGCCCGGTATGCCGAAGCGCATGGGCAGCAGCCCGCCCAGACCGCTTGACACGAAGAGCGAGCGGTCGCCCTCGTCATACATACCGTCGTACTCATTGTATGTCATCGCCGCCGGTGCCCATCCAAACAGGACCACCTGTCCGCCATGGGTGTGCCCAGAGAGTGTCAGCTGTGCCTTTGAACGGGGGAGAATCTCGTCATGCCATCCCCACGGGTCGTGTTGTAGCATAAGGATGAACGCCCCGTCGGGGATGCCCGCCACCGTCTTGTCGATGTCGGCACGTTTCACATTGTGTTCCTCGTCTTTCTTGCCGTGGTTCTCCATTCCCGCCACGAAGATGGAGTCGCCACCCCGGCGTATGACACGGTTCTCGTTGAGCAAGAGTGTCCATCCCAACGCCCGTTCGTCGTCCACCACCCTCCTTTCGAGCGCCACCTTTTCCGCCGAGTCGGCCTTTACATAGTCGGAATAGTCGTGGTTGCCCAAGATGGAGAACACCCCGTCGCGCGACTGCAGAGAGTTGAGCAGATGGCGGTGTGGCTCAATCTCTTCCGCCCGCATATTGATGAGGTCGCCAGCGAAGCACACCATATCGGCATCCATCGCATTGATGCTGTCGAGCGCCTGTTTCAATATCTGCTGGTCTTTACCTTGGTAGCTTCCCACATGCGCGTCGGAGAAGAGCGCGATACGGTAACCATCAAACGACCGAGGCAGCTGGGCGGAATAGAAGTCCACCTTCCTTACTCTCAGTTCGCCGAAGCCCACGAACAGACCGTAGATGGTGGCGAAGGCCACGAACAAAGCGGCAAAGATACCCACCAGGTTCCCCCAGTTCCTTTTGGAATGAAACAGGCGCGCCACACCCCGTCCCATGATGGAGCAGAGGGCGAAGACGGCCTTTGTGGCTACGCACACTCCTATCAGCAGGAGGAAGGCATAGAACAGGGTGCGGTCGTTGGGGATGAAGTCTTTCAACGTGGCCATCGTCACTGTGAGGGTGAGGATGAACAATCCCGGAATCCACCACGCCAGTTTTTTCCACACCGCCATTTTCCTCGGACGGATAAAATGGGCGTATATGTAGATATCCGGCAGGATGATTAGGATGAGGAACAATATGAGATGTTGTGAAACCATTTTTTTAAATTGGGAGTTAAAGGGGGAGTTAAAATGGAAGTTAATTCGCTACGCTCATGGGAGTTAAAGTGGACATTAGTCTTTTAATTGGGAGTTAAAGGGGGAGTTAAAATGGAAGTTAATTCGCTACGCTCATGGGAGTTAAAAGGGACATTACCTTATAAATCTGTTATTCCTTTATTCTGGCTGATGGCTTCTGCGTACCCATTAAGTTTCCAACTTACTCCGCTGATAAGGAAATCAAGGCGATCGTATGTACATCGGTCGATGTAATCGATGTCTAACGAGAGGATAAGATAGTAACGACATTCCTCCAGCGACCCCTGCGCAATGTTCATAAAACGAAGTTTATCTGCGCGGCTTAATTTACGATACCCTTCGCAGATGTTAGCAGCAATGCTCACCGCTGCACGACGGAACTGTGATGTTAGACCGTATTGCTCGTCCACTGGAAATTGTCTGGTTATCTGATACACAGCCTTCACAAACTCATGTGCTTTCTGCCAACACTCCAAGTCAGTGAAACTGCGACTCAGTCTATTGTCCTTTTTTACTTCCACTTTTACTTCCTATTTTACTTCCTATTTTACTTCCTATTTTACTTCCTATTTTACTTCCTATTTTACTTCCTATTAACTTCCTATTAACTTCCTATTTTTATTTACTTCATTTCAGTAAAGACGCTGCGAGGAATCGTCGCATGACGGCGATGGGAATTCCACGACGTTGGGCATAGTCGGTAAGCTGGTCTTCGCCGATGGGACCGAGGTCGAAATAATGCGCCTGATGATGAGCCATCATCAGTCCCGACACCGAGGCATGAGGCCTCATGGCCCCGTTTTCCGTCAGGTGTATGCCAATCTCCTTCATTCCCAGCAGCTCACTCAGCAGGAAGTTGATGCTCGTGTCGGGCAGCGAAGGATAACCCACGGCCGGCCGTATCCCCTGGAACTCCTCGCGCAGCAGCTGATCTATGGTCAGCTGCTCGTCGGGCGCATAGCCCCACCACCGGCGGCGCACCTCCAGGTGCAACCGTTCCACGGTGGCCTCCGCCAGACGGTCGGCCAATGTTTGTGCCAGCATACGTCGGTAGTCATCGCCATCGTGCTCTTTCTCCATGGCCGCGTCGACGGTCGCCGCGAAGGCCCCCACATGGTCAGGCTTCCCCATGGTACGCGGTCGCACAAAATCGGCCAACGACAAGCATAATCCCGATGCGTCAGGCCGTTGCTGCCGCAGCATGGGCAGCCGTGTACCACCCAGCCAGATGTCATCGTCTTCCGCCCAGGCGTCGAAGAGGGCGAACACCGCATGAGTCCGGTATTGTGTCTCCCACTGTCGCAGAAGGTCCTGCGCATCCTTGCGCAGCGCCTCGCGTGCCTCCTCCGGCTTGCCGTTCATCCCCCACGCATGGAAGAAATAGATCCAGTTGATATATCCGGCCACTTCCGAGAGCCGGTAGGAACACACTTTTCTCATCATGGCATCCTAAACAACAGTTGTTCACCCCGCGATGCGGGTTGGAATCGTCCTTCGTCGACAATATGGGCACCATTGCAGAACGTGTGTGCCACGCGCCACCCAAAATGTTGACCGAGGAGCGGGTTCCACCCGCATTTGCTGGCGATGTCGGACTGTCGAAGCGTCCATGGTTGTCGGCGCACGATGGTGATGTCGGCCTTGTAGCCCGGTCGGAGGAATCCCCTGCGGTGAATGTCGAAGAGCCGCGCCGGATGGTGGCACATCAGCTCGACCAGCCGTTCCAATGAGAGCACCCCCTGGTCTACCAAGTCGAGCATAGACACCAGTGAGAACTGCACCATGGGCATTCCCGAGGCCGCCTTGGCACATCCCCCCTCTTTCTCCGCCAGGGTGTGCGGAGCATGGTCGGTGGCCACGGTGAAGATACGTCCGTCGGTCAACGCCTGTCGCAAGGCATTACGGTCGGCCATGGTCTTCACGCTGGGGTTGCATTTCACCCACGTGCCTTTCGAGGCATAATCGTCGTCGGTGAAGAGCAGGTGCGCCAGCACCGCTTCCGCCGTGATGCGGGGCATGGCACCATCGGTCGTCGGTGGGAAGAGCGCCAGTTCGTCGGCTGTGGACAGATGTGCCACGTGCAGGCGTGTGCCATATTCGCGAGCCAAGTTCACGGCGAGTGTCGTCGATGCCACGCAAGCCTCACGTGAGCGTATCTCGGGATGGTGAACGACATCGGGGTCGTCGCCCCACCACCGTCTCGCCTCGGCCATATTACGGTTGATGATGGCCGTGTCCTCGCAATGCGCCATGATGGGCAGCGTGGCGTTCCGGAAGAGTCGCCGCAGCGTATGGTCATCGTCGACGAGCATGTTTCCCGTCGACGACCCCATGAACAGTTTGATGCCCGGCACACGCGGGTCATCCTGTGGTATGCTGTCGATATTGTCGTTGGTGGCGCCGAAGAAAAAGGCATGGTTGACGTGGCTCGTTTCGGAAGCGATGCGCCATTTCTCCTCCAGCGCCTCACGCGACATGGTCTGCGGCACGGTATTGGGCATGTCGAAGAACGAGGTGACGCCGCCCAGCGCCGCCGCCTGGCTCTCGCTGCCGATGTCCGCCTTGTGCGTGAGTCCCGGCTCACGGAAATGCACATGCGTGTCGATGACACCCGGCATCACCACGCAGTCCCGGGCGTCTATCACCCTGTCGTAGCCCTCATGCGCCAGCGGCCGCTCCGTCACCTGACGGATGGCATCACCGTCGATGACCACCGACCCTTTGAAGGACCGGCCTTCATTGACGATGGTGGCATCGGCTATCAGAATGTTCATGATGGTGGAGGTTCGATTACTGTGCGGCTCCTGTGGAAGCGGCTGGCGTCTCCTGTGGACCGGGCTGCTGAGCCTGTTCCTTGGCTACGCCCTGTGCTTGGTTGGGCATCGTTTCCAATCCATTCTGTAAGTTCTGGAAATGTTGCGCCTCGCTGACGTACAGCTTCACGTAATCGTTGTTTTTGAAATTATTGGTGGCCTTGGCCATGATAGACACAATCCAAGGCTTCATCTCCGGATATTGGTAGCCGCTGGTGACAATCTGGAAGATGCCCGGTCCCAGGGCATTGTCGATATTTTCAGTGATGAATCCCGTTACGAGTTGGTCTATCTGTGCGTTGATGCGCAACGCCTCTTCGTTCACCTCCTTCATCACCTGCTGCATGTCGCTACCGTTCATGATGCCCTGGTAGGGTTTGTGCTCCAGTTCGGCCAGCTGCTGCTGGAAGGTGTCGTAGCGGTGCATGAACTGGTAGAGGCTGTCGTTGAGCGGTGTGCCGCTGAGCTGCAGCTGTCCTGTCTGGTCAATCTTGATGGTGATGTTGCCCGCCTCGAGCATCAATGGCATGAGCCTCACGTCGTCCATGAAGACGTTGCCCAGCCTGGCCGAGTCCACCGATCCCGAGAAATGGAACTTCCCGTGCACCACGTCGCACGAGTCGATGTTCTGCATCTCGCTGTTGGCGAACACTTTCAGATAGAGCATCCTCCCGTCGAGTCGCGACACGTCGGTGGTTCCCTCGATGTTGTATGAACCCATGCATGAGGTGAAGGCGACAACGGTAAGAAATGCGTATATCAATCGTATCATAACAGGAATTGGTGTTTTAGGCATACAAAAGTAACACCTATTCCGCAACGCAGGAAATATTTTCACGGTATTTAAAACTATTTCCATACTTTTCGGATTTTTTTACTCTCTGGAGAGCTCTTTTGACAGTCTGTGCATGGAATACACCTCGAGGACGACGGCAATGAGCAATGTGAGCACCCATTTGTTGTAGACATATTGGATGTACGTCTCGAGGTTGGGGAACCACGGTCGCATGAACATGTGTACGAAATCGACCATGAGCACGCCGGTGATAATGAAGAACACGCCCGCCAACACCTGCATACGGCGCAGACGACGTATGGTGATGTTGGTGCCTTCATATCGCTGCAGCCACTGCATCATCGCGAAGGCCAGGGCCCCGGCGAGGAAAATCCAACAAGCCCACTGTTGGGCGAACTGAAGGGCGAACATGCCCGCGCCGACCACCATGCCCATGCCTCCGAGCATGAAGACCACTGTCTGCCATTTACTGAGCTGCCGCATCGGTCTCCTCCTCCCTGATGTCATCGCTGAGGACAAAAATATCCTCATCGTCGGCTTTCATGAAATAACGCTCGCGCGCAATCTTCTCTATGGCGACAGGGTTATGATCCAGCTCCGCCAGGCGGATGCTGTCAGCCATGAACTGCGCGTTCAACTCTTCTATCTCAGCCTTCAACTCCTCTATCTGTCTGTTGTATTTATATTTGCTGAGATAGCTGTTCTCATCAACGAAGCCCACGATGGCCACGCCGATGACGATGACGATGATATACTTGAAACGACCCAAAAAGCGGCCGACACGTCCCATGACACTCATTGTACAATAATTTGAGTGCAAAGATAAGGAAAATTATAAAATTAAAAGATAAGGAAAATTATAAAATTATAAAAATAAAAGATTAAAAGATTATAAAAAAGGGTGACACCCACCATAACACCCACCCCATCCCTCCCAGAGGAGAATACCCACCCCGACCCTCCCAAAGGGAGGGAGAAGATTAACACAACGAATTCCACTAATTACACGGATTCCTTATGTCTTTTCACACGAATTGCCATAAATGGCCAATAATTATCATAAATGACGGGCGTTCTCGCCCGTTAGTGGAGTATTATTGACTACAAATTACACGGATTTTCACTGTTGAAAAAACAACAAGGAACAACACATAACAACTAATTACAACACTTTGTTGTGCTATGTTGTTCATTGTTGTCTGAAAAGAAATACAAATATCACGAATTTGCGGGCGGGCACAATGGCACCGCCCCTATGGGAGGAACACTAAACACTTTTTTTGCTTAATGTTTTTTTTATCCAAAAAAGATAATCTTTTTAGGATAATTATTTTGTCGTTTATATGGAAATGTGTATTTTTGCATCGATAAACAAATAGTAACATCCATGATAGACAACCCATTTATTACTTTCGGTTACGAGTCGGCCGACTATTTTTGTGACCGTGAAGAAGAGACACGCCGATTAATCAGTCTGCTCACCAACGGCAACCACACAGCCCTGATTTCACCACGCCGAATGGGCAAGACGGGATTACTACATCACTGTTTCGCACAGCCCGAAATAGAGGAATCGTATTTCACATTCCTTATAGACATCTATGCCACCAAGAATCTTCAAGATATGGTATTCCAGATGGGACGAAGCATCGTAAAAAGACTGAAGTCAAAAGGCAAGTCATTTATCGACACCTTTCTTCTATACGTCACCTCCCTCCGTACCGGTATTTCGTTTGACGGTCAAGGCAATGCCAGTTGGAATATCAACATCGGCGACATCAAATCACCGGCATTCACCCTCGACGAGATTTTCAATTATCTTCAATCGGCAGACAAACGTTGCATTGTGGCTATCGATGAGTTTCAGTCAATTGTGAACTACCCGGAAAAGAACACCGAGGCTCTTTTGCGCACTTATATCCAACAATGCCGCAATGCTGTCTTCGTCTTTTCCGGTTCACAACAGAGTCTAATGAACGAAATGTTTTCATCCCCCGCCCGTCCATTTTACCAAAGCGTATCGATGATATTTCTAAGCCCTGTGAACGAGCAGAAATATGATTTCTTCGCGAAGGATTTGTTTTCCCGTTATCAAAAGACATTAAAAGATGGAGTGTTGAGTTATATATACAATCGTTACGACGGCATTACTTGGTACATACAGAAGTTGCTGAACCAATTATTCGCAGGAACCGCAGTGGGAAGCGAGGCCTGTCTGGACGATGTCAAACTAAGCGAGCAGCTTATCCTCTCACAAAATGAAGAATCCTATAAAGACACCCTTTTCCAACTCACCATCAAGCAAAGAGACCTTTTTACAGCCATAGCCCATGAAGGGAAAGCCACGCAGATAACCGGCGGTCCTTTTATTAAACGTCACCACCTCACATCAGCAAGCAGCGTTCAGAAAGCTGCAGAGGTGCTGATTGCCAAGCAACTGCTGACCTGTCATTATGGAGAGTATGAAATATACGACAAATTCATGGCGAAATGGATACAAGATGAGTTGTCTTAAGTTGATGTTGTTCATCGATAGTGAACAACGAACCAACACTAAACACTAAACATTCAACACTCTACGCCCTCCCCTCGGGGAGGGATGGGGAAGGGGCTCATCACAACATGTTGTGCATGTTCATTGTTGTCTGAAAAAAAACCACTAATTACGCTTGTTATTTTCGACAAAGGGACAAAAGGACTTAAAAAACGATGAGGGATGAGCACAGGATTTTCCTTATATTTATTAAGGTGGAGAAAAAAAACGAAAAAAAATAGAGATTTTTTTGCATGATGATGAATGAAAATAAAAAAGAATTTTATACCTTTGCAGTCGTAAAAAGTTTTCCAAAACGGGAAACTTTTTTAGGCGGGAAAGCAAAAAAGTTTTCCAAAACGGAAAACTTTTCATGATAAAGACATAATCAACCTTATATGATGGAAATCAAAAATTTTACAATCACAAAGCGTGACGGCTCAAAAGACCGCTTCTCACTCGACAAGATTATGAACGCCATAGTGAAGGCGTTTGAGAGTGTGGGAGAGCCTGCCGATCTTGGCACCATCTCTAAGATTCTCAGCCACTTAGATATTCAGGAGGGTATCAAGGTGGAAGATATCCAGAACCAGGTGGAAGAGGCCCTGATGCGCACAGGGTTCTACAAGGTGGCCAAATCATTCATGCTCTACCGTCAGCAACACTCCGAGGATAGGGAGACTATAGCGAAGTTGCAATTTTTGTCAGAGTACTGCGACTCGGTGAACGCGGCCACCGGTTCGAAGTACGACGCCAACGCCAATGTTGAACATAAAAATATTGCGACGCTCATCGGCGAGTTGCCGAAATCGAACTTCATCCGCCTGAACCGTCGTCTGCTGACCGACCGCATCAAGAAGATGTACGGCAAGCAGCTGGCCGACGAATACATCGACAAACTAACACACCACTTTATATATAAGAACGACGAGACCAGCCTGGCCAACTACTGCGCCTCGATTACCATGTACCCCTGGCTCATCGGCGGCACGCTCTCCATCGGCGGCAACTCGACGGCCCCCACGAACTTGCGCAGTTTCTGCGGCGGCTTCGTGAACATGGTGTTCATGGTGTCGAGCATGTTGTCGGGTGCCTGCGCCACACCAGAGTTCCTAATGTACATGAACTATTTCATTGGCAAGGAATATGGTCTCGACTATTACAAACGTGCCGACGAGCAGGTGGACCTGAGTCTGAAGAAGCGCACGCTGGACAAGGTGATCACCGACTATTTCGAGCAGATAGTGTACACGCTGAACCAGCCCACGGGAGCGCGCAACTACCAAGCGGTGTTCTGGAACGTGGCTTACTACGACCGTTATTACTTCGAGAGCATTTTTGGAGACTTCTATTTCCCCGACGGCACGAAGCCCGACTGGGAAGGTCTGTCATGGCTGCAGAAACGGTTCATGAAATGGTTCAACAAGGAACGCACGAAGACGATGCTCACCTTCCCCGTGGAGACGATGGCACTGCTGACCACCAAGGAAGGGGAGCCGATGGACCAGGAATGGGGCGAGTTCACCGCGGAGATGTATGCCGAGGGACACTCCTTCTTCACCTACATGAGCGACAACGCCGACTCACTGAGCTCGTGCTGCCGTCTGCGCAACGAGATTACCGACAACGGCTTCAGCTACACGCTGGGCGCCGGCGGTGTGTCGACGGGCTCGAAGAGCGTGCTCACCATCAACCTGAACCGCTGCGTCCAATATGCGGTGAACCACAAGATGGACTACAAGGAATACCTGGGTGAGATCATCGACCTCTGCCATAAGGTGCAGCTGGCGTACAACGAGAACCTGAAGGAGTTGCAGGCCCACGGCATGCTGCCCCTGTTCGACGCCGGATACATCAACATCGCCCGCCAGTACCTGACCATCGGCATCAACGGCCTGGTGGAAGCCGCCGAGTTCATGGGCCTGAAGATAACGCCGAACGACGACTACCTGCATTTCGTACAGGGTATCCTCGGTCTGATAGAGAAATACAACAAGCTATACCGCACAAAGGACGTGATGTTCAACTGCGAGATGATTCCTGCGGAGAACGTGGGCGTGAAACATGCCAAATGGGACCGCGAAGACGGCTATTTCGTGCCCCGCGACTGCTACAACAGCTATTTCTATGTGGTGGAGGACGACTCGCTGACCATCATCGACAAGTTCAAGCTGCACGGCGCTCCCTATATTGAGCACCTCACGGGTGGCTCGGCGCTGCACATGAACCTGGAGGAGCACCTGAGCAAGCAGCAGTACATGCACCTGCTGAAGGTGGCCGCCCAGGAAGGGTGCAACTACTTCACGTTCAACATCCCCAACACGGTGTGCAACGATTGTGGCCACATCGACAAGCGTTACCTGAAAGAGTGCCCGCAATGCCACTCAAAGAATGTTGACTACATGACGCGCATCATCGGTTACCTGAAGCGTGTGAGCAACTTCTCACAAGCCCGTCAGGAAGAGGCAGCGCGCCGATTCTACGCCCATCCCGAATAATTTTATTATCCCGAATGTTAGAATGAGAGTTTTTAACAACTCTCAAAATCAGAAATAATATTCTGATATTCTAACATTCGGGATAATCAGATGATGCCAGAACCATGCTGAAATATGTGAACACCGGTATCGTGTTTCAGGAGATACCCGACGAGGTGACGTTGGCAATCAACATCTCCAACTGTCCCTGCCATTGCCCGGGGTGCCACAGCCACTACCTCTGGGAAGACATCGGTCTGCCTTTGGATACCGACGCCATCGACGCCTTCGTGGACGAGTATGGTAACGACATCACATGCATCGCCATGATGGGCGGCGACGGTGACCCCCGAGGTGTGAATATTCTGGCACAATACATCCACGAGGAGCACCCTCAGTTCAAGGTGGCATGGTACAGTGGCAGGTTGCGCATACCCTCCATTGTCAACAAGGCCGATTTTGACTACCTCAAAATCGGCCCTTATATCCGTCATCTGGGACCCCTTAGTAAGCCGACGACGAACCAGCGGATATATATGAAATGTAAGGGAGGGGAATTTGAGGATATCACGTATAGGTTTTGGAGGAGGTAATTAAAAGGTAAAAAGGTAAAAGGGTAAAGGGAGGGAAAGGAAGGTCAAGGGAGGTAGAGGGAGGGAAAGGAAGGTCAAGGGAGGTAGAGGAAGGGAAAGAAAGGTAGAGGGAGGTAAAGGAAGGTAATAGTATGGACAAACATTTAGGCCACGGCATTTTTTGTGCGATAATCTCTTTTTTGTGGGGACTGCTATCGTTCGTCTCTTGTGACAGCAACAGCCACCGTGCCGCCATGCGTGCCGTTCTTGACGGAGCCGACAGTCTGAACCGCTCCTACATCCCCATCACCACAGACAGTATTCTGAAAGATGCAGTTACGTTTTTCGACAGTCACGGCACCTCCAACGATCGTCTCCGTGCCCATTATCTCCTTGGCAGTGCCTATCGCGACATGGGCGAGGCACCGCGTGCTATTGAAGCATGGCAGGAGGCAGCTGTCTGTGCAGATACAACAGCCGCAGATTGTGACTATAAGACACTGGGGAAGACTTATTCTCAAATGGCTAATCTGTTTTTCCGCCAACTGCTGCTGTCAGACGGAATGGCTGCCAGACAACAAGCCTATCGCTATACGCTTTTGTCCAAGGACACTTTAGTAGCCATTCATGAGTATAAGATGATGGCAAGTTCGTATTTGGTTCAAGACAAGAACGACAGTGCAGAAATCATTCTGTCAGAAGCCATCCGTCAATATCAGAGGCATGGATATCTTCAAGAAGAGTTGGAAGCATCTACCATGTTGATGTACATCTATGCCGACCAGCCATCCCGCATGGCAGCCTTGAAAAGGTTGATTGACAGATATGAAGCAGAATGTACATTGTTCGACGAGAACCATGAACTGCCTCCTTCCAAACGCCAGTACTATTATTACAAAGGAAGATATTATGAGTACATCAACCTATTGGATTCGGCAGAGTACTGTTACAGGAAGATTTTTCGCCCCGGGATGAGTTACCTGAGTGCAAACCCCATGTACAAAGGGTTGTTGAGTGTCTATCAGAAAAAGCACATCAGTGATTCCATAGCAAGATATGCAGACCTTTACTGCTTATCCATCGACTCTTCATCCGTATTGAAAGACAGGGAGTTGACGGCTCAGATGGCGGCGAGTTACAACTATAACCGCTATCAGAAACAGGCACATGAGAATGCGGAAAAGGCTAACGAACGTCTTTATGTCGCAGTAGTCCTGCTATCTCTTTCTATTTTAGGTATCATAGCTGCCGTTGTCTTCAATCAGCGATACAGGAAGAAACGTAAAGAACTGGAAGAGTTGCAAAGAGAATATGCTGAAGCACTATATAACTACAATAGGACACGGGAACGATTGGAACAAGTGGATGAGGAATATAATCATCTGTTGAAGTCCATCCATAAAGGTAATGCCGCTTCAGAATCACTGACCACGATGCTTAGCACCAAGCATGAGGAGGAGAAGGAGCAACTCATCCGGCAACTCCATTCCTATACGGAAAGGGCAGAACAACTGGAGCGTCAGCTGAAGATCTCTCAATACACCAGATCCTCCATACCTTTCTTCAATCTTGGAATCATCAAGCGCATCAAAATGTATGCAGGCGACTGCCAGCGGCAATTAAACGACAATGACTTGCGAACCCTTGCAGATTCGGTCAAGGATTATTTTCCTGACCTCATAACCGACATGGATGGTTTACCCACCATTACTCCCCTTGCAAAAAAAGTGTGTCTGTTAACCATTCTGAATCTTAAACCGGGAGAAATCGTCAATTTGCTTGGCATATCCTCATCACAGGTGAGTAACCTGCGTAAGGACCTTAACTTGGCATTGTTCAATAAGAACACAACAAAATCATTGTATCAAAATCTTTCCAGACGCTACAAAATCCTTTCCTCCTGAAATCATCTTTTGGGCTCAAATGACCAAAAAGTGAAAAAGCAGTGTAAAAAAATAAAGATTAGCCGAAACCCCTTTGTTTAAAGGCGTTTCGGCTTCTTCTTTTCTGTTTGTAATATTGCTCTCACTCTTTTTCTTCTTTTTGTATGCAACCGAAAATGCGAACAAAGACTATCTTTGTTGCAACTATTCTTAAAATCTTATCTTATAAATTTCAAGCTATGAAAACAAACTCTTTTATTTTATTGGCATTGATATTGACCATGTTGTCATTATCTCAAGTGCATGTGTCTGCCGCCCCCGTTCAAGTACATCTTATCGTTGGTATAATTGACCCCACAGATAATCAAGATGAACCCCAACGATCTCCGGCCATTGTCCCTGATGTAGAGATTGAGGACTATGTATTGACCTTTATCACTCCCTGTGACAGTATGGAACTCCGAATAGTGAATGAAGACAACGGAGTTGAGTTTACGACCATCATCTCCGGGTCAACACTCATCCTGCCTTCCTACCTCAATGGAGACTATCAATTGCAAATCATTAGCGAAAACTATGTCTTCTATGGAGACATCACATTGTAGATGCAAGAGAAAAAACTACAAATTAACAACAGTAAAACAATTTTATCATATTAAAAAGTATTTATATGGACTGATTTTACTGCCGCCGGAACCGTCCGTCCGGGGAGGTGCATCTCCCCGGGCGGGCGCGGCGGAAACTTCGAAAGGTAAAAAGGTAAAAAAGTAAAAAAATAAAACCGCAATCTATGAAAAGAACTGTCCATCTCTTTACATTCATAATGCTTTCAGCCCTGGCCATGCTATGCGCGGCACCGGTTTGCGGGCAGGTGAACCTGTCCGGGATGGAACCGATGTCCGCCGACAGTCTGGTGAAGAGCAGGATACGCTATTTCTCCCCAGGTTCGGGAGGAAGGGACAAGGTGTGGAACTTCTCCGAAAAGCTCGGTTCCAAGGGTTCGTCGCAGGTGATGTTCATGAAGGACAGTTTGGGCGTGGTGTCCGTCATGGAACCGGGCAGGATCAGCCATTACCGCACGACACCCGACACGCTCATCCTCTCCGGCCGCGAGTCGACCTTGGAGAAGAGGGAGTACGTCGTGGAGAAGGTTTCCAAGAGATTCCCCCTTGTATATGGCGACTCCCTCGCCATGCCCTTCCGGTGCGAGGGGATATATTGCGGCGACCATCCGTTCCGTGAGGCCGGCACGACGACGGTCAGGGTGGATGGCTGCGGCTCCGTCGTGCTTGGCGAGAACGACACAATCAGGAACGTGCTGAGGGTACACTCCATCGACGCCTACTTCGTCTGCATGGACATCGACACCGCCGCCCTCGACACAGCGAGGCTCACGCAGGTCATCGACGAACGCTACGAGTGGTACCTGCCCGGTTCCCAGTATCCGATTATCGAGGACGTGACAAGCACCACGTATTTCAACATGGATGCCATAGGCACCACCCGGCGTGCATGGTGCAACCTCCCCGAGGACCTGACGGCCTTCTACGTCACGCCCGATGACGAGGAAGAGTCGGACGAGCAGGAAGGCTTCCCAGATGATGACGGGCAGGTTCCCGACATCATCCATTACACCGTAGAGACCGTGGGGAAGACCATCCATATATCCTACGACCTTGACGGGGATGCCGTCATCACCACGATTGTCGCCAACCACATGGGGTTCCTCTGCATGAGC
>JAFYJN010000010.1 GCA_017538105.1 Prevotella sp.
ACCTATAGGAATCCCGTCATCAATGCCGATTTCTCCGACCCCGATGTCATCCGAGTGGGCGAGAAATACTATATGGTGGCCTCAGATTTCCATTTCCTTGGCATGCAGGTTTTGGAGTCGGAGGATATGGTCAACTGGCAGTATATCAGTCAGATATACCGTCGCTTCGATGAACTCGGCTGGGATGAGAACCGCCATTATGCTGGTGGCTCGTGGGCCCCAGCCATCCGATACCACGACGGACTGTTCTATGTATTCTTTTGCACCCCCGAAGAGGGACTCTATATGTCGACGGCCCAGGATCCTCATGGCCCTTGGGCGCCCCTGCATTTGGTCCAGAGGGTAGAGAAGTGGGAAGACCCATGCCCTTTCTGGGATACCGATGGAATGGCGTATTTAGGTCGCAGCAAGCATGGTGCAGGACCTATCATCGTACATCGGATGTCGCCTGACGGACGCCAATTGTTGGATGAGGGCGTAACCGTCTATGAAGGTCCTATCGCTGAAGGCACGAAATGGTTGAAGCGCAACGGCTGGTACTATCTTATCATCCCTGAGGGAGGTGTGGGCACTGGCTGGCAGACGGTGCTAAGATCGAAGAACATCTATGGTCCATACGAACGGAAGATTGTGCTCGAACAGGGTTCTACGCAGATTAATGGCCCTCATCAGGGGGCACTCGTCGATACACCCGATGGCCAGTGGTGGTTCTATCATTTTCAGGAGACGCCCGTCTTGGGGCGTGTCGTTCATCTCCAGCCCGTCCGTTGGCAAGACGACTGGCCTCTCATGGGAATCGATTATGATGGCAATGGCATCGGCGAACCCGTCGCCTCTTATTCCTCCCCTAAGTTAGGGTCTTCCGCCTCTATTTCCTCCCCTGAGTCAGGGGAGGCCAGGAGGGGTCTGAAGAAGGGGTTTCTCTTCCGCACCTCCGACGATTTCTCCGATTCCATCGGTCTTCAGTGGCAATGGAACCACAACCCTGACGACTCCCATTGGAGCCTCAACGAGCGCCCAGGCTTCTTGACGATCCATGCCCAACCAGCCGACAGCCTCAAACTCTGCCGAAACATGCTCACGCAGAAAATCATCGGCTATCAGAGCGAGAGTACCACCGTTGTCGAAGCCACAGGCGACTGCTATGCCGGTCTCTTCTGCTCTGGCAAGTTGTTCACTGGCATCGGCCTCTGTAAAAACGGCGTTTTCATCGAACAAAACGGTTATCGCACACTTATCCTGCCAGGCACCTTCACCCGTCTCTATCTCAAGATCACCAACGACTGCGAACAAAACCGCCACCAATACTTCTACAGCACTGATGGCGAAACCTTTCTCCCTGCTTGCGACCCCTTCCCTATGCGAGGTGGCTATTGGAAGGGCATCCGTGTCGGTCTCTTCTGTTACGGTCCCGATGGAATGGCCCATTTCGATGCTTTCCGTCAGTCCATACTAAAATAATGGGGCGTTTATCGCAATTTTTCAATCTTCAATGTTCAATTATCAATAATAATTCGTACCTTTGCACCCGAAAAGCAACTGCCCTGATAGTTAAATGGATATAACAAGGCTCTCCTAAAGCTTAGTTCCGAGTTCGATTCTCGGTCGGGGTACTCTGGAGTTCAGAAAGTTCTGACACGGTTCATGTTGAAAACCATCACTCTGTTACATTCATATATGTAGCGTATGACTATTCCTTTGATATATTAACTACCTCCGTATCTGGAGTTCTGTGCGATTACTTTTTTATAATCTTGTACTTGCAGAGATAACTCCATCTTCTAACTCAATTTCAACTTTAATGTAAGAGGCTAAAGTAAACAATTCTTTGTTAGCATTAGGAATTACGAAATGTGCTAAAGCAAAAGCCATTGGATGATAAGACAAAAACTCGGTAATTGTACAGTCTTCAGGTATTAGTCCCAATACGTCACCATTGGAACTGATGAGGATTCCACTCTCTAAATCCAGCCAATCTATTGGCCTCGGTATCTGTTTGAACCGAGCACGATTTGTGAAGTCGGAAACCAATTCGTCGTTCTCATCATAGAGCAGAATACGGACAGACTTGCATTCTGTTGTCCGATACTCTATTTGAATGGGCATGACACCACCAAATAGACTATGGCCAGATTCAAGAATGTCGGTTAGTTGTCGTTCAATATTTATATTACCAGGAATAATGCTATTTTTAGAATTTGTGCCGTCTTCCATGTCTTTTGATGAGTTTGTCACATTAACATACAGGTTCAAGTCAGTCTTACTGCTATCATCCGTATTTTCAAACTCATAATTAACCTTTATAACTTCGACAGCCCGATTATTAAAAACGAGACGGTAATTATAATCTCCGATTTCTTGTTCGTTGTTTTGTGAACAACTCCCAAGGAGAACAAACATTGACGACAACAACAATAGTTTTATCTTTCTCAACATACTATCTTTCTATAATCGTAATATATATTTACATTTATGTTATAATTATAGTATCCATAATTCCAACCACAAATAATTTACTATATTTCTTATGGACTCATTGCTTTTTCTCTCTATTATAAGACCTTTTTACTTTTTATTTGATTCAAATCCTTCCCGATACCATATATATATGAGAGTCCATCCGGAAATGGGTTTTGGTATGGCATTGTCTTGTTCCATTTTAAAGCGAGTACCATCTTGATGATAGAAACTATCGAATAGATCGGAACTGGCATAGTTGGGGATGTAGTATATGTTTTCATTAGGAGTCTCACCTTGGTAGATATACCTATAGTTATAACCATCCTCCCATTCTGAAAACATGTCAATGAGCCAAGAGGGCATTTGTTCCCTCTCCATTAAATGGGTCGTGTCGGCATTCTCCAAGATCTCATCCAGGAAGTCGTCATTGCCGTCGTAAATGTTTTCTTCATCGTCTTTACTGCAACTGGCTATACCTAAAAGAATCGCTGCTGCAACAAAAAAACTCTTTTTCATATATGTACTTTATTTCATAATTACACATCGCTCCTGACACCTTGTGTTTGTGACTCGAAATAGAGGAACTCGTTATCAGAATAATATATCCGGAGTCGTTGAAGGTCTTTTATTACATAGGTTTTCGCAGCCCTCAGATGATTCAAAAACGCTTCAGATTCGTCGGAGCCTTTGGGGTCATAAATTAAGGTTGTCCACACCTCTCCGATTTTAATCTGGCTTCCAAGACAAGTATAGTCTCCATAAATCGAGTTGATGGATTCTCTACCAGTAATGGTGCCGTCAGAGTTGAAAACAAGATAGAATCGGTAGCCGAAGGTGTCTGATTTCTGGCGATACTCCTCTGCAATCATGTGGAAATTTCCTTCAGAGCCATAGCCGATAAGTTGCCATGCCTTACAGAGTTCTCCCTGATTTGGCTGATATTGATCCTGGCTTCCCCAAGTGTCGTCATCATTGCTGCAAGCGCAGAACAACCCAAGCGAAAATAGCACACTCATCATTAATACTAGTTTTTTCTTCATAAGCGTATCGTTTAAAATGTTAGACCTTGGGGCTGAAAAGCCTTTTCATATTACTGTGGATTAAAAATTAGAAAATCATTGTTATTATTATATAGTTTCAGTTTACCATTGGCTATCTCATATTGTACAGAAGAACGGAAAGCATCGACAAACCTATATCCATCTCCGACCTCACCAACCTCTGTCGTTTCGTATTCAACAATCATAAAGGATTTGTTTTCTGTCGAGTAAATCCCAGAGAAATCGTTAGAGGTTGTTTTGCCAGAGAAGGAACCATCATGATTAAACTTAACAACATAACATGCAGAACACCCAGATGGTTCTGCTATCTGAATATGAGCGTCATCAGTTCCAAAACCATACAACTTCCATGTTGTTTTACATAATGAATTCGCCGAAATATCATTATCATCACTGCTGCAACTGCTCAGTCCTGCTATCGTCAGGACCAAAGCGCTCAAACAAAAGATAATACTCTTTTTCATATATGTACTTTATTTCACAATTATTTTTTTCGTTGTTCCGTCGCTCTGGCGGATGATGTTAATGCCCTTTTGGGGTGAAGCAAGCCTGCGGCCTTGAAGGTCGTTGATGGTATTATCTGGAGTCATTCTTTTACGAACCGTCGTTATACCGTCGGCCCATGAGGAAGGAAGCGTAGACTGATAGATAACGCCATCCCCATCAGTAACTCTATACAGTTTTGGAATGGATCCTGCTGCCTGTATCATGCCCATCCCATCGAGACCGAGCCTCATGGAACCAATGCCGTCTATCCAAATGTCAGAATCCTGAGGGTAATCATTTATTTGATCCTCTAACAACATCACATGAATGCATTTCCGCTTCACGCTTATATCAGTATTATTCAAGATAGTGTCCGACACTGCTGTCGCGACAAAACGGAGTGGCATTTCCTTGTCACTATCAAACTGATAATAGCAAATCCTTTCGTCTCCAACATTCAATGAGAAGTCCATATCCTCTACCATCATCTTATTCCTATCAGAATATAGGTAGACCTTTCCGCTATCCTGTCCCAAATAATTTTCCGTTGCGGTCCATTCAGTGGGTATTTCCTCACCAAGTTTCCATTCACGGCAATACTTCTGCTTAAACGGAATATCGTTGATAATGGTATCTCCAACCAGTTTCGTATCCACAAAATTATACACATCACCATACTCTTTTGAATAGACAGCCAATTTGTAAACCATTGTCCACACCTTGCTTTCGGAGAGCAACGATTCGTAGTATTCCCTTTCTTTCAGCACCAACGGCTTTCCATCCGTCAGTTCAACCAGTCCTTTATACCATCCGCAGTTCAAATAGAAACTGTTGGCTTCGAAGTCACGAACCGTGAACGTTACATTAAATGGGCACATGCAGTCTGCTTGCAATGCACTATAAACAGGAAACACTTCTGCAGACAAGGTTAATGGCTCGCTATCGCTACTTTCGCTTATGCTGGACTTCACCACAAAGTCGGATGTAGCACAGTTGCTGATAAAATTCTGTACTTCAATTGTTAATGTGTTACTATCTTTCTCAAGAACGATCCCAGGTATCCATTCGTCCATGTAGCCTCGTGTTCTACTCAGACAGCCACTATTCTGAGTCTTTAGCACCGTCTCGTCCTGAGCACTTGCCATCAATGGCAGTGCAATCATCAGTAAAGTAAATATTGACTTCTTCATATAGTCATTAATTTAATTATGTACAAAGTACATGTCTCCTATAGATATAACCGTTCATAAGCAAAAATACTGCATCGAATTAAGTTAAATAATGTTATACGGACCGATATTTTTCTCTTTCCTTTACAAAAGAACGCCCAATACAAATGAAAAACGCGCCAACTAACAGAGTAAACGATGCCTTCTAACACTGTTGGAGATGCCTGTTATACCCCATAAACAAGCATAGTTTACTCTGTTACTAGGCATACTTTACTGTCGTGGAAGGCATCTTAACGACCCTTAAGTATATATAGTTATAAACGTACCTCCGATTTTGCCATGTCGGGATAGCAAAACGTACCTTGATTATCGTCGTTTGCAAAATATGCATACACGCCACCCAATCTCTGGAAATCCCTTTGTACAAGGGCAATAAGAAGGGGTGGGTGTTGCTCTGACACCCACCCCGACACTAAACCCAACACTCCACCATACACT
>JAFYJN010000051.1 GCA_017538105.1 Prevotella sp.
AGTGGCTTTTTTGAGGAAGTTAAAGGGAGTTAGAAGGAGTTAGAAGGAGTTAGAAGCCATTAGCCTCTCCTCTTGCATTCAGCTATTCAACATCCCTTCCTTTGGAAGGGCTTGGGTAGGCTATCTAATCGTCAGCCACACTGCCTCGCCCTTCTCTTTCGCTTCCACAATCTTCTCCTTCAACCTATTCAGCCAGAGGCGGGAGTTGTAAACCTTACCTTTTACTTTGTTCTCACCCACGAGGATGCAGCCTGCGGTGTCGCTGACCGTATTTCCTGCATGAATCCTGATGCCTTTGAACATCGGCACGCCGAGCAATATCGGCAACCACTGCTTGAACTTCGGCGAGTAGCTGATCACCACCGCATAGCGCCCTTCAGGAATCGCAAACGGCTTCAGGCTCTCACACTTCTTTTTCGACCGCAAGACCGCATTCATTGAGACCTTGGTCTTCATTTCCAAGCAAGGAGGTTCAAGAGTATCACAAAAAGCCCCCTCCAAACCTCCCCCCGTAGGGGAGGCTTCTTGTTCTCCCCTCTCTACGGGAGAGGGGTCGGGGGAGAGGCTCAGCCTCCCTATCGTATAATCCTTGCGCTTCGCAATTCTTTTCAAAATCAATTCCATATCTTCCAGAGTCTTAATGTAACAATGTAACAATGTTATTTTGTTGCGTTTTGGTTCTCCATGTCGAGCTCGTTCACCACGACCTTCTTCCAATGTTTCGAGTCGGTCTTTTCAATCCAACCATCGTGCCTCCAGCGACAGACAATCACACGCAATGATTGATCCGTGCAATAGCCGTGCTTTAGTGCTTTCAGGTCATCCACATTGAACACCGGGGGTAGTTGGTCGAACACAGAGTGGTTCACTCCATACCGTTGACATTTTTCACTCGCCTCCACATATTCTTTCTGAAGAGCCTCTCCAAATGCTTTGATTTGTTGCTCCAATACATACTCAGCCATCGTTACTGCGAAGTCAATCGTAGCCTTGGTTTCACGTCTCGCCAGCAAGAAGTGAATCACTCCACAACGGAACCCAATCACAGCAGCACGCTTGCGGTAAACATCCTTCACGTGGTCGATGTCCTTGGCAGCCTCCACGCGCTTCTCCTCTACCCATTCCTCAATAGCCTTGCGTAAACGGGGTGTGTCAACAAATCCACTATACGAACGCAGACGCGTTACTGCTTCTTGGATTTTTGCCTCGTCATCAGCAGAGCGTTTGCCATATTTAGGCATCTTCGCGAACGAGGAGTCAGGCATCTCAGCCACCATCACTCTTGACGATAGACCATTCTCGATATTGTCGCTTTTGAAACACTTGCGCAAAGCTCCATCAGTACCCAGCATTGTCCAGTTGTACGCCACTTTCACTACACCTGATTCAGCCTGGTCGGAGTTGTAGTCCTGCCCCCACTCACCGCTATCAAACGAAAGACGGTAGATGTCGTACTTCGAACTCCAACTTCCTGCACCGTTGGTTTTTCTTAAAGTATCCAACTCCTCTCCAAAGGAATACAAGCAATGTCCATTCGCGTTCTTAAAACGCTTCAGCAAAGTGGAGCAAGAAACCGTAACTGGCACTGTACGAATCAAAACCTTGGGGTCATCAGGAGCCTTTTCATTCGCTTTGCGACCTTTCTTGCGCTCCTTCCACTCCTCCTCACGCTGGCGAGCTAGAGCGTCTTCCTCATCGAACTGACGCTTCCAGACGTCCACCACATTCTTGCAAACGCTCTTGCCACTGGCTTGCTCTCCGCGAATGATGGACATGAGACCCAACTTCTGTATGTTTCCGTCGCAATACTGCACCTCCACCTGATCAGCGTAAGCAGCAGCAATTGGCAAAACTGCACAAAGCACAGGCATGTGCATCGAGGCTGGAACACCTACGAGGCTCTCCTTCAATCCTATAGATAGATTCTTCTTGAGTGAGGCGGGCAGAGTGAAACAAGAGGAATTCTCCTCCGAATCCCAATCCTCCGGTCCCTCTGCATGCAACTTCTTCACAATCTCATCCATCAGTTGCGAACCTGGTGTTGGTTTGTTGCAGGCAGAATGAACAATCTTTTTCAGTTCGCGCTCAGAGATTCCTAGTCGAGGCATTACCTTCAGCAGCCACTCCTCTTCGTTCTCGCAGATGGCACGCAGATTCGCCGCCAACTTGTGCAATCTGTTGTTCCTTGCACCGATGGTAGGTTCTCCACCCGTCCTGCGCCAATACTCGGCAATGATTTTCTCATAAGGAATGCCCTCAAAGTTGTCAGGATAAGGCTCCACCTTAGAGTTCTGAGTTCTTAGTTCAGAGTCGGCAACCACAGAGTTTGATTTTTCACTCTTCACTTTTCGTTCTTCACTTAGAGGTTCGGGGCTGAACAGACGTTCAGAAACGTACCTCGTGTAACTTTCCGGCACCATATAGATGCAGCGCGAAACATCCTTCACGGCCTTGTCAGGCTCGAATCCAGTCACCTCCTTCATCAGCTTCTGTGCCTCTTCAGCCTCCATTCCCTCCGGCAACTCTATCAGCACATGCGTACCACCTCGAACACTCTCTTCCACGAGCAAAACGTTCATTCCATGAACAGCCTTCATCTCTAATCCTTCATCCTTCATCTCTAATCTCGACAGTATGTCGAGAGTATGTCCCTTCTCATCGAAATCCAGCATCAATCTGTTCAGCGGCTTCACGGCATCCGCAATCGCACGATGGTTGTTCTTGAACTCCGCGCAGTGGGGTGTCCACACCGGCAGACGATGCTTCAGCTGCTCATCCCCCTTCCTGATGCGCTCGCACATCTGCAGCAGCCACGGCTCGTTACGCCACTTCTTCCAGTCCTCCTCCGTGGCGGGGAGGCAAGGAGCGCCATGCCCCTTGCCAATTGTAGTGAAATACTTCTTCATCATTTCCATATCGTTTCCTCCTTCCTTGTTTTTAAATAAGACATAATCTCATCGGCCTCCCTTTGGAAGCACGCCCTTGCGAGGGCAGCCCCATACTTCTTCGGGAACTTGAATGTCACGTAAACGAACTCCTCACAGATATGTCTACGACCACTGCTTGGGCGTATCTGAGGCCTTGTCATCTTCACCACCCCGTGAGGTGTCTCGTAGAGCAGCTCGTGCATTGGGCCTGTTCCCTCGTTGTAGCGTTTCACCCTTGTACGGCCGTCAGCATCCACCTCGATGCCACCTCTGTAGCGCACGCGCTCTCCGTTTGTCACTTGTTTGTCACTCTCCCAGGGGCAGGGCAGAACCAAGATATTGCCATCTGCTTGAAAATTCACACTCGCGTCCAGTACGTTCTGTACCAGTAAATCCTTCTTTAAGTTTTTCTGTTGCATTTTGAGTTGAGATTGCGAGAAGAAGGTCAGAATCTTTGCGCATTTACCTAGGAACATCCTCCTCACTTCAACTCAGATTAATAATTAGTTGTTTTTCATTTTCACGATGTCAGTTGCCAGTATTTCCTGAAACACTTGCCCTTGATACTCGTGCGTAGAGAAGCGGAGCGTGGCCACCACCACATCCCCTTCGTAGAACCTGCACCCCGCTAGGTTGCCCAGCATGGAGCACACAAACTCGTTTTCGAACTTCGAGCCGCCCATCTCTTGAAGTACGATGTTGCACTTCTGAATCTGTCCCGACTCTGCCTTCTGGCTTGGTACGAGAAAAGCCTCGCCTTGTCGTACCACTCTTAAAATTCTTTCTTGCATAACTTTAATTTTTTAATTGTTTAATTTTTTAAATATCGTGCAAACCGAAAGCAGAGTCAAGCTTGGTTGAACTATGCTGAGGTGCAGCCGATATTCAAACGTAGTTTAATTTTGAAGGGCTTTTGCCCGATCTGCACTACAAATTTACACACAAAAAAAATCCCAATCGAGGAAAAATCCTGATTGGGAATAGTTATTGGAATTTTGGAATTGTTATTGGAATTCCTTTAAGTTTTTATGCCTAATTTCGACATCAAAAAATTGGCAACAACATATTGTTGCATATAGTTGTCGCTTTTATCTTTCAGAGAATCCCATGTGACCGTAGAGCAATTCATCAGGGGAACATCTTTGGGAGTAGCACTCAAAGAGTCGTATGTGATGGTTGTCGCATTCTCGGCATAGTCAAGGCGTAAATCATTCATCTTTGCTACGAATGCCGTCATCTTTGTAGGATAGTTGCAAAACTCATGGAGCACTCGATAAACAGCCCACCACTGCTTCTTGTTTTTGAACACGAACCCACCTTGTGAGTCCTTCTCCTTCAGCAACTCTTCAATCGCCCTCTTGATATCCTCCTCCGTGCGAGAGAGGTTGCTGCCGCTCGTTTCCTTCTGATAATACACTTCGCCGTTGTTCACGACGATGATCTGTGCACCGTTGAGGTCAGCTCCCTTGAAGAGCCCCTCCATGTTGTTCATGCTGTTGTCTTCCATTGTTTCATTCATATTTCGTGTGTGTAACATCTCCTTTGTTCAATCCAATCACCTGGTCAGCCCTCCTCACTCCAGTAGGATTGCCACCCGTTTGCACAAACACGTTCGTGTTCGCTCTCAACTGCTCCGACTCCCACAACTGATGGTTTCTATCATTGAAAGCATCATCGAAGACGAGTTCCACTTTTCTTGCAACTTCAGGCCACCAACACTCGGTTTGCAGATAATCGCACACCACGCGCCAGCGGGTCAAAGCGTTCTCCACGCCATAGCGTGTGATCTCGCGCTTGACTTTTTCACAGAAGGCCACCTGTGGCTCTTTGGTAAAAAGAGTCTGCGAAAACGAAATGATATTATCCAGATAATAATGTTTGGAATCCTCATCCTTGCCCTTGCTATTTGGCACAGGAGAGTTACCACCAGCGGTGGGAGGGGTGTCATATGTCGGCATAGGTTATGTTTTTTAGATTGTCCGAGTAACTAAATAAGATACATAAAATTGCGGCCCGCACCATTGCGAACCGCGAGGGCAATGATATGGTTAAGCGAGAACAGTACAAAACAATTTTTGAAATGTTTTTACAGTCGAGCGCTAGTATCTTCGCCGAAGGCAAAGGTACAAAAATTCCACCTCCCTTGCAAGAGGTGGAAGCACGAAAATTTTGGCTTTTTGGTTTATTAACCAATCTTTTTTTACAAAATTTCGGGTGCTTTCATTCTATAATCTTCCTAATCTTCAATGGATAGGGAGATTACAACAATTTGCACTGGTGGGAGAAGGGATTTTAATTTTTCATCTTTCATTTTTAATTTAGGGCGTAGGCCGCTGTAGTCTCTTATCTAAGTTGCATCGCAACTCTCTGTCGCTCGTGCGATGGTTGAAAGAAGGGTTATTCTTACCAATGCTCTACCATAATATATTCTATGCACAATACAATCTTCGTTGCAACTCGTAGTAATGCTCACGAATATCGGCAACAGTCATATTTAGCCTTTCCTTTGCATCACTCATTGAGTTAAACTTGATGGTGATAAAGGTCTTCAGGTTATTTGTACCAAGTTCCTTAAAACCGTTGTTGGCATAATATTGCAGAATGAGATAGTCGAAATCTCGTTGTTCTTTGTTCAAAGAATCCACATACTGCTTCTTGACAAGTTCCACTCGTTTTGCCCTCTCTATTGGCGTAGAATTATAGGCAATATATTCCAGCACATCGAGCAAGTCGCATTTCTGCATCTTCAGCATGTCTTTCAGGAGAATCAGCTTTTCCTCTGCGAACCCCGCTTCGTCAAGCGTTCTCAGCAGTTGTTCACGGGTTTCGGGGTTAGCCCATTTTTCTCTGAGGTCATCTGCGCCAGAGAAGAACTCAGGAATCCTACCAAATAACTTATTTACATACTCTTCAAGCGTGATGAACTCATCACCAAAGAATATCTTCTGTTCCCATGTTGTCTGAAGAGATAGTCTTCTTCCATTTGATAGCTTAATATCTATCAGTTTTATTTTCGGCACCTCACACGTACAAGGCAGATTGCCACAAACGGGGCAAGGCTCTGGCTGTTCCCATCCTCCATCATCACCCGCGAAGTCACCATTTCCCTCTTCATCAACTGGCGGATAAGGTTTCGGCTTTTTATTGCAAGTACATGGCCAGTTTCCACAGACAGGGCAATACTGATCACCATCCCAATCAGGGTCTTTGAACATCTCGCTTGCCCCTACATAGTCATAGATGGTGAAATAATACTTTTTGTCAAACAAGCGTGTGCCACGACCAATAATCTGTTTGAACTCCACGATATTGTTGACAGGACGCATCAAAACGATGTTTCGCACATTGCGGGCATCTACTCCAGTACTCAACTTGTAAGATGTGGTCAGGATGGTAGGCAGCAGCTTCTCGTTGTCTTGGAAGGTTCTCAATGTCGCTTCGCCCACCTCTCCATCATCAGCGGTAACACGTTCACAATAGTTGCTGGCAGGGCGTTTCTTGTGCTTGTTCACCATATCACGCACTATCATCGCATGTTTTTGAGTAGCACAGAAGATTATCGTCTTTTCGTCTGGGTCAATCTTGTTCAGCAACTCTTGCACACGATGTTCGTCCCTCTCCTTAATCTGTATTCTACCATTATAGAAATCCGACTCCTCGTAAACCTTTTCAAAGTCTATCTCTCCGCTCTTCACGATGTCGCCTTCTGCATACTGATAGTCATCAATGTTGCTCGTAGAAATTTCTACACGGAAGGGGACAAGGTAACCATCCTCGATTCCTTGTTTCAAAGAATAAGTATATACAGGGTCTCCGAAGTACGCATAGGTGTTGACATTAACCTTTCTTCTTGGTGTGGCGGTCATACCCAGCTGATAGGCGCTGTCAAAATACTCCATCAGCTTTCTCCACTCACTTTCATCATTTGCACCACCACGATGGCACTCATCAATAATGATGAAATCAAAGAAGTTGCGCTCATACTGCATGTAGTATGGCTGATCGTCTGCACCTGCTGGCAACTTGATGCCTTGCTCTTCTGCTTTCTGGGCATTGGGAGAAGTCATCATCGTCTGGAAGATGGTGAAGTAAAGATTGCGTGCTGTTGGCACCTTGTAATTGTTCTTCCTCAATTCCTTCGGTGTTACTCTACACATAGCATCCTCAGGGAACTGGTCGAAGTCGTTGATGGCTTGGTTGGCAAGAATGTTTCTGTCCGAAATAAACAAGATTCTTGGAGCACGCTCCACGCCCTTTGTGTTGACTTCGTCTTCATCCGTCGAGACTCGGCCATCTTTGAGCGAGCTCAGATGGCTCTCGCTTCTCCGGATGTTCCACTTTGTCTGCGTCAGTTTCCAGCAGATCTGGAAAGCCGTGTAGGTCTTACCCGTTCCTGTAGCCATTGTCAGCAAGATACGGTTTCGCTGCTTCGCCACAGCTTCCAGCACATTCTTGATAGCAATTTCCTGATAGTAGCGAGGCTGACGACCACCACTTCGATTGAGCGCACAGAGATTGAACTTATCTCGCCAAGGATTCTCGTCTGGGAAGGTCATCTGCCACAAATCCTGTGGTGTTGGAAAATGGTCAATATCATGCTCCTTGCTGGGGATGATATACTCTCCCTTACCATCCTTGACACCCATGTCGATAAACCATATCTCATCTCCATTGGTGCTGTAGGTATAGCGAATCTTCAGGGCGTCGGCATAGAGTTTGGCCTGCCCTACTCCTTCAGATACGTCTTTCTCGTCACTCTTGGCCTCAATCACGGCAAGTTTCATACCCTTGTATTCAAGGATATAGTCTGCCTTCTTCGGATTCTTGTTGCCAGTAGTAGTGATACGACCTGGTGCAATATAAGCACTCTGCTCCACAAGAATCTTACTTCCTGGAACAATCCCCCAGCCCGCATCCCTTAGCTTAGGGTCAATCTTGTTAAATCGTGTCTGAGCTTCGTTCATATCATGTTTTTGATTGTAAATTCCTCTATACTTATCTATCTTGTATGGCTGAAATTTTACCGTTGTCAAAGTAAACGTATATCGTGGCGTATACCCATTGTTCATGGTTTCCATAGCGAGTTGAGGTACGGTTTATACTCTCAGGCTCGCCCCAACTATCTCTACACATTTGTTTTGTCATACCTATCTCTAATTGACCTTCTGCAACAAGATTACCCCAATATTTCCCATACTTTGCAATCATACGTTTTTTTTGATTAGCATAATATTGTTTTGTTTCCTTTTCTTTTTTTTCTAAATAGGCTTTTTGTTCAATATCAATAAATTTGCCGAGATAGAGAGGCAATCTCTCTTCTTCATGGCCCTTATCCTGTGGCCAAAAACAATACTTTGTATCCTTAATAGGATCGTTAAATGGCCGCCCATTTTTATTTTCTACATATGCATAATATTTCCCTAAGCTATCATTCTCAAAGATTAAGATAATTGGGCTTCTACTTTCATAATCATCGTAAAGAGATTCTTGATTCGTGATATTGTAAGCAGCAATATCAATGCATTTCCAAATAGTATTTTCTGGAATATTCTTATTGTATTTCTTGGTTTGAAAATTAATCAAATAATTATATCGGTCATTATCCCAAGCATCTGAATAAAAAGTATGTTGATAAATGAATGTTTTTCCAACATATCTTTGTTTCATCTTCTCATAATACCCCAATACTATAAAGTCCCTATTCATATTACGTGTTTCGCAGTAGACTTTCTTCCCGTCAATTGTATCTGTTAATTCAAAAATCTCTTTATCTGTTCCTCCATAACTCGATTTATAGGTGACAATATTAGTGATTTTCCAATATCTATTCATACAGGTATGCCGTGGTAATTTGGGCGTTACGTATTTAATCTCAGGTGTGTTATAGAATGCTTTATGGTACACACGAGATTTGGTACTATCTGGAGCAACATAATAAATAGTTTGGCCTATTAAATGTTTAAATGATTGATGAAAATTTATTGAATCGTCTCGCAATTCTTTAATATTAGTAAGACTATCATATAAAACAATATAGGATTTGGAAGTAGGTTTAGGACTAGCTTCAATAACGTTGATTTGTCCTCTTGAACAAACCGAAATAACAAACAAAATTATTGAAAACAAGTATCTCATATTCATGAATATATATAGTTTATCGTACCTTGGTTTTCTGTACTCCACCTCGCTTATTGATGCATTGCGTCTTACTTCTATGAACAATACCCCAACCGGCATTCCTTAGCTTGGGGTCAATCTTGCTAAACCGTGTCTGCGCTTCGTTCATATTTTCATTTATCCATTATCTTGATTATTGGAACAGTCTTTACAGTCTTATCCTTTGTGCGATATCTATATATTCCAACTTGTCTAACAACTTTATCTTCGGGGACATTGACGATTTCGTCATCATAAAAATATTTCTCCATACCGTCAACCAACAGGCTTACTTTCCCCACATACAAACCATATTCACCTGGTTCTCTAACTAAAGCGCCATTATCAAAAACAACCTGAATAACCTTATATGACTTCGCATCCATAATAACACCCGGCCCATCAAAAAAGGTAACGCCTTCAGGTGTTTGTGTCGTCTTCTTCTCACTTGGCGTCGGAGTATTGCCTTCAGGCTTAGGTTGCTCTTTACTATTTATCAATAATGAAAAAACAACTGCCAAAACTATTCCTGTCAAAATACCTCCTATGAAAAATAACCACTTGTTCATCGTTTTCTATTGTTTTATTCAAATACTTGTCGTAATATTGCTTGTTTCAAGGCGTCGCACTCCTGAGAAATCTTGTCGTAGTTCTCTTGGAGGCGGTCAACCTTGGATTTGAGAGAGTCGAGGGTGGCTACGATGGATTGCTGTTCCGAAAGAGGAGGATATGGTATAGGAAAGTTTCTTAATCCTTTAAGTCCTATGAATTCTTGCGCCCCTCCATTTGATTTATCAAGAACATATGAATAAGCCGCAGGAGAATGAAGATAAAACAACAGATACATAGTATTGATGTTGCCACTTTTCTTTATTAAACCGACATTTTTAATACTAAAAGTATCTCGAGTATCAACAATACAAGACATCCCCCTATTTGCACCAATCATAGAAATAATTATATCACCATATTCTACATTTGATCTTGTATAGAACTTATTGTGGTCTTCGATAGTTATCTTTTTTGTATTTACCAAATCAAAACCATTGTTGGTAATATTCTTTTGAGTGACAAATGGGATACCTTCTGGTACATATTTGGGGCTATCATGCGTGCCATCTTTAACTTCTGTAATATCGCTCAATTTCTTCTCTTCCCACCCTTCTCTTGGTTCTAGCATTTCTTTGAGGGATGCTTGGAAGAGGGCTTTGGCTTCATTGAGGGCTTTTTCTGCATTAGCCTTCATCGCATCTATCTTAGCAAAAGCAGAGTCAAGATAATCAACGATGGATTGCTGCTCAGAGAGAGGTAGGTTTGGTAATAATATTGCATTTACCTGTTTTGACGAAAGGTGTTTTACCGTAGAGAAAGCTGTCTTATCGTTGATTTTTTGTAACGCCTCTGGAATGAAATAGAAAATAAATTTAGCAAGTATATTTTCTGAAGGTATCAATTTGCATACTCGTTGATTCAATAAAGCATGACCACCTTTCCATTCACCTATATTGAAATCACCGTCCATTCCGATTAGCATGTCGCCATCTTCAACGAAAAATTCATCAGAGCATGTTTCATCAGTATAGGTCAACGAATAACCTCTCTTAATGTCTCTGATTCTAATAAGTGGCAATCCGTTATTTGATTCATTAAATAACTTCGAATTGAAAGCAAAGCCATTTTGTACTTCGCAAACAGATGATAACGCTATATATTGCCAACCTTCTTTCATTTCACCATCTCCATGAGTTCGTCAATAAGAGTTTGATTCTCGCTGTTGAGGGCAAGGATTGTTTCTGCAATCTCACTTGGTGTGCGCTCGTCAACTTCCTCTACCTTGTTGGGGTTCTTCACACTGAGGTCGCAAGCATCATCAAGAGTGCTGACATCGAGCGTCCACGAATGTTCACTTTCTGCCTGCGTCTTCTGCAAAGTAAGGAACTCTTCCATATCAGCCTCAGTCAATGGCTGCGTCTTGGTAAAGTGCTTATCTACCTGGTAATACCAAATCTTTTCCGTTGGCTCTCCTTTGGTGAAGAACAGAACAACGGTCTTCACGCCAGCACCCGTAAACACACCAGAAGGAAGGTCGAGGATGGTATGTAGGTTGCAATTCTCCAAAAGCATCTTTCGGATGGCGCTTGCATCGCCATTGCTGAGGAAAGTATTCTTGATGACAATACCAGCACGACCACCAGCCTTCAGCATCTTGATGAAGTGCTGCATGAACATATAGGCGGTTTCTGAAGTACGAATCTCAAAGTTCTGCAACACCTCGCCACGCTCATTGCCTCCGAAGGGAGGATTAGCAAGGATGACATTTTTGCGGTCGCTCTCCTGAATCTGACTGAGGTTCATGGCAAGGGTGTTTCCATGAGTGATATTGGGTGCTGATACGCCGTGGAATATCATGTTCATGGTGGCGATGATATAGGGCAGACCTTTCTTCTCCTTGCCATAGAAAGTGTCTTTCTGCAAGATGTCGTGGTCTTTCACGCTCTTGATCTTCTCTTTCATGTAGAGGAAAGCCTCGCAGAGGAAGCCTGCCGAACCACATGCAGGGTCATAAACCGTTTCACCAATTTGGGGGTCAACCACTTTAGATCGGAAGAGCACACGTCTGAACTCCAGTCACGGAGAACAATCTCGTTTGCC
>JAFYJN010000052.1 GCA_017538105.1 Prevotella sp.
CCCAACGCAGGGCATACGCTCGAATTTGAAGGCCAGAAATATGTCTTGAGAAGCATACCGTCAGGAATCTTCCAAGGTGATAAGGTAAATGTCATTGGGAATGGAGTGGTGCTGGCTCCCGACCTGTTCATGGATGAGGCACAGGAACTGGAAAAAAGTGGGCACAAACTGAGAGAAAGGCTACATATCTCGAAAAAGGCTCACCTCATCATGCCTACACACCGTGTGTTAGATGCTGCTCAGGAGAGGGCAAAGGGAAAAAGTAAAGTCGGCACCACAGGCAAGGGTATAGGGCCGACATATACTGATAAGATTTCTCGCAATGGATTGAGGGTAGGCGATATCCTCGACAATTTCATGGAAAAATACCAGGCTCATAAGGAACGTCACTTAAAGATGATTGATAACCTCGGATTCACCGACTTCGATATTGTGGAAACGGAACGCAAATGGATGGAAGGTATTAAATACCTTTCGCAATTCCCCATTGTCGACAGCGAACACGAGATAAACACATTCCTCAACGAAGGAAAGACGATTCTTTGCGAAGGAGCTCAAGGCACAATGCTTGATATCGACTTTGGTAGCTATCCATTCGTCACATCCTCAAACACGATATGTGCTGGTGCATGCACAGGACTGGGCATAGGACCAAATAAAATAAACCGGGTGTTTGGCATCATGAAGGCTTATTGCACAAGAGTGGGCGCAGGACCGTTCCCGACGGAACTGTTTGACAGCACAGGCGATAAGATAAGAGCTATTGGGCATGAATTTGGTGCCGTGACGGGAAGAGAACGACGCTGCGGATGGATTGACTTGGTACAACTGCGCTATTCCATCATGGTGAACGGGGTGACGGATCTTATCATGATGAAAAGTGATGTGCTCGACTCTTTCGACACCATCAAGGCATGCGTAGCCTATAAGGTAAATGGTACGTTGACACGTAATTTCCCCTATAATATTGAAAAAGGTATTGAACCGGTATACGAGGAGCTGCAAGGGTGGAAGACAGACCTAACACATCTTACAAGCGAAGATCAGTTCCCCCCAGCTTTCAGTAGGTATATCAACTTCTTGGAGCATGAATTGCAGACTCCCATACGCATCATCTCTATTGGACCCGACCGCGAACAAACCATCATCAGAGATTATTCTCCCTCATAAAATATGTTCGGGGAATCTTACATACTCATAAATTCAAAACTCATAAAAGCATAATGAAACCCAGCATACCCAAAGGAACACGCGACTTCTCGACCGTTGAAATGGCAAAGCGAAACTATATCTTCAACACTATACGCGAGGTGTATGAACAATATGGATTCCAGCAGATTGAAACTCCGGCCATGGAGACATTGTCAACGCTTATGGGCAAATATGGTGAGGAAGGAGATAAACTGCTATTCAAGATTCTCAACTCGGGAGATTTTCTCAGTAAGGTTTCCGAAGAGGAACTGAAAGAGGGAAATCCTTTGCACCTGGCGGCACGAATCTGCGAGAGGGGTTTACGTTACGACCTTACAGTTCCCTTCGCTCGTTTCGTGGTCATGCATCGCGATGAGATACAACTGCCTTTCAAACGATATCAGATACAGCCAGTATGGAGGGCTGACCGACCTCAGAAAGGGCGTTACCGTGAGTTCTATCAGTGTGATGCCGATGTGGTGGGAAGCAATTCGCTGCTCAATGAGGTGGAACTGATGCAGATAGTGGACACTGTATTTTCGAAATTCGGTATCCGTGTGCGTATCCATATCAATAACCGAAAAATCCTTTCGGGTATTGCCGAAGTCATCGGAGCAAAAGACAATATCGTCGACATCACTGTGGCCATTGACAAACTTGACAAGATAGGCATCGACAATGTCAATGCGGAACTATATGAAAAGGGCCTTAAACATGAGGCGGTGCAGAAGCTGCAGCCCATACTGGCACTTGCAGGTTCAAACGAGGAAAAACTTTTGCAACTGAAATCATTGCTCGCCAGTTCAGAGATAGGCCTCAAGGGTATAGAAGAGTCGTCGTTCATCATCGATACACTGAAAGAATGTGGACTGAAAAATGAAGTGGCTATTGACTTGACTTTAGCCCGAGGATTAAATTATTACACTGGAGCTATTTTTGAGGTGAAGGCACTTGATGCCACAATGGGCTCTATAACAGGTGGAGGACGCTACGACAACCTGACGGGCATCTTTGGCTTGCCGGGAATCAGTGGCGTGGGTATCTCTTTCGGTGCCGATCGCATCTTCGACGTGCTCAATACGCTTGACCTCTATCCCAAAGAGGCGGTGTCGGGAACACAACTGATGTTCGTCAATTTCGGTGAGAAAGAGGCTCGCTATTCCATGGCCGTGGCGCGAGAATGCCGTGAGGCTGGCATCAAGACAGAGGTTTATCCCGATAGCGTGAAAATGAAGAAACAGATGGCTTACGCCAATGCCAAGACTATCCCATTCGTGGCTATGGCGGGCGAAGATGAGATGGCGAAAGGCATAGTGTCTCTAAAAAACATGGAAACAGGTGAACAAGTGCTTGTCAACACGAAGGAATTGGTAAGTCACATCCTAAAATAATGGTCCAAGTAAGAAAGTCGCTCTCGTACCTGCTTATCATCGCCGCTGTCATAATGACCTTGGCAGCGAAGAAATCGGTTACTGTTTTCTTAATTGGCGATTCCACGATGGCTAACAAATCCATAGACAACGACAAACAGGAACGAGGATGGGGTATGGCATTGCAAGGATTCTTCAAGGAGAATATACATGTAGATAATCACGCGGTGAACGGACGAAGCTCGAAGAGTTTCATTGAAGAGGGGAGATGGGAAAAAGTGAAGGATCTAATCAAACCTGGCGACTATGTATTTATCCAGTTCGGTCACAATGATGAAAAGCCTCAACCAGAACGACATACTGAACCAGGTGGGTCATTCGATGAGAACCTTCGCAAATTTGTGAACGAGACACGTGAAAAAGGAGGGATTCCGGTGCTGTTCAATTGCGTGGCACGACGTAACTTCTACAAGGTCGTACCTATAAACGATGATGATGAAAAATTGCGTGACGCCACTTATTCGAATGATACGATTGAGAGTGATACGCTCTTTGATACGCATGGGGAGTACAGGTTGGCGCCCAAACGTGTGGCAACGGAGATGAAAGTTCCTTTCATCGATGCTAACGCCATCACGCATAATCTTGAACAAGGAATGGGACGTGATGCTTCAAAAAAGTTGCACATGTGGTTCCGGCCAGGTGAGCACCCGTCAATACCCGACGGGAGACAAGACAATACGCATTACTGTGTTTATGGGGCGCATGTTGTGGCGGGTCTGTTGGCGGATGCCATTGGCGAAAAAGTGCCTGAACTCCGACCTTATATTGTCCACTACGATTTTGTCGTAGCCGAAAATGGCTTTGGAAACTATATGTCGTTGCAGAAGGCGATTGATGAAGCCCCTGTTGGAAAGACTACAGCTATTAGGGTGCTAAATGGTTCTTGGCCTAAACCAGTGGTCGATAAAAACAAAAAAATAAAAATATATTGTGACTCACAGGCAACAATTAAGGATTAACCTTCCCAATACCCAATCACGGTCAAGACGCCTCACACCATGAGGTAATCTGATATATTTTTCAATCATATATAAACATTATTTTTATTAACCTTTATACAATTGCATTATGAAGAAAAAATTTATCTGTACAGTTTGTGGATACATCCATGAAGGTACCGAGGCTCCTGAGAGATGCCCAGTGTGCAAGGCTCCTGCCAGCAAATTTACTGAACTCGAAGATTCTGGCGAACTGACTTTTGCCACAGCTCATATCCTGGGGGCTGCCCGCAAGGAAGGTGCCGACGAGGAAATGATTAAAGACTTGGTCAACCATTTCAATGGTGAGTGTGGTGAAGTGGGTATGTATCTGGCCATGAGCCGTCAGGCTGATCGCGAAGGATATCCGGAAATTGCTGAGGCTTTCAAACGTTATGCTTTCGAAGAGGCTGAACATGCTGCCAAGTTTGCTGAACTGCTCGGTGATGTCCTCGGCGACACCAAGGCAAACCTTGAGGCGCGTATCGCGGCGGAAAAGGGTGCATGTGAAGACAAGTTCCGTATCGCCAAAAATGCCAAAGCTGCAGGGATGGATGCCACACACGATACAGTGCATGAGATGGCTAAAGATGAGGCTCGCCACTGTGCAGGTTTCAATGGGCTCTACAATCGATTTTTCAAAAAATAACTACGAAGGGCCTGACATTACGTCAGACTGCATAATAACACGAAGAAGGAGGTTGCCAGCAACCTCCTTCTTCGTGTTATTGTCTGTATGGCTTATGCTTCAATGGCTGCAACTCCTGGGAGCACCTTACCCTCAATAGCTTCGAGGAGTGCACCACCACCAGTGGAGATGTACGACACTTGGTCGGCCATGCCAAACTTATTGATGCAGGCAACGCTGTCACCACCACCTATCAGAGAGAACGCACCGTTAGCGGTAGCTTCGGCAATGGCATCTGCGATGGCTTTCGAACCACCAATGAAATTGTCGAACTCAAATACGCCGGCAGGACCATTCCACAATATGGTCTTGGCGTCCTTGATGGCTGCGGCAAAGGCCTTGCGGGTCTCAGGACCGGCATCCAATCCTTCCCAACCGTCGGGAATAGCATTGGCTGGGCATACCTGGGTGTTGGCGTCGTTCGCAAAGGCATCGGCAGCGATACAGTCGGTACCCAGCACCAGATTGACTCCATTTTCTTTGGCTTTCTCAATCACGGAGAGTGCCACGTCAAGCTTATCGTCCTCGCAGATGCTGTTGCCAATTTTACCACCTTGGGCCTTGGCAAAAGTATATGTCATACCGCCGCAAAGAATCAGGTTGTCAACCTTGCCCAGCAGGTTCTCGATGATGCCAATCTTAGTGGATACTTTCGAACCACCCATGATAGCGGTGAACGGACGTTTGATGTTGCCGAGCACATTGTCAACGGCAGTTACCTCTTTTTCCATCAGGTAGCCAAGCATCTTATGGTCTTTGTCGAAATATTCATCGATTACAGCGGTAGAGGCATGCTTGCGATGGGCTGTGCCAAAGGCATCCATCACATAGCAGTCGGCATAGCTGGCCAAAGTCTTGGCAAAGTCTTTCTGACTGGCTTTCATGGCTTTCTTGGCATCCTCATATGCGGGATCTTCTTTGTCTATACCCACGGGCTTACCTTCTTCCTCGGGATAGAAGCGAAGGTTTTCCAACAAGAGCACTTCTCCACCTTTAAGTGCGGCGGCTTGATCGGCAGCCTTCGCACAGTCGGGAGCGAATTGTACTGCTACTCCAAGTGCTGCAGATACGGCGTCAACAATCTGACCCAACGAAAACTTGGGATTCACCTTACCCTTGGGCTTGCCCATATGTGACATAATTATCAGTGCGCCACCATCGCTCAACACTTTTTTAAGTGTGGGAAGGGCACCACGGATACGGGTGTCGTCGGTAATCTTACCATTCTCGTCCAGAGGGACATTGAAGTCTACACGCACAATTGCCTTCTTGCCGGCGAAATTGAATTGATCGATTTTCATTTTTCGTTAATTTATAAATGTGATATGAATATATTCTAAATTCCAAATAGCCATAATCGCTTGTTGTTTGCAAAATTACAAAAAAAGTTCTTTTTATACTTCACATCATCACTTTTTTTGTTTTTTTTACGCATCAATTCAAATAAATGCAAACTTCACTTGCCAAAAAACACTTTTATTCTCTTTACGCCAAACATCCTACTCCTCATTCTTTTGACCCTGTTCTTTTTTGAGCACCTTTCAATACATACTTGATCTTAACACATTTGCGTCTAGATAGTTCTCCTGGATTAGTGCCTGGCTGTCCTTCAGGCACCTCCATCCCGTGTTCAGCATAAAAAGACTGCCAATAGGGTAGGATGACGCCATCCGTCGAAGTAAATGTCATGGGAATAGTGTTGAACACCTTCTTACCGTTGGTGAGCACATACGATAGTTCCACCAATTCACTGCAATAGATGGCGGTATTGTCAGAGAGAAACATGTGGTCGTAACTACGCCCAAGAAAGGCTTCTGCACGGTGAAGTGTTCGTTCTTTGTCCAGAGATCCTCTCACTCGTCCCACCAAATGGTAGCCGCTACGAACGAGCACACTGTCTAATGGGGTGATTACAACACCTTTGTCAATTGCTTCTATTACATAGGGACGACCTTCTCGGTATAAAAATATAGATACATGGTCTATCTTCTGCAGGTTAGTTCCTTCAGTTACAGAGGTGATGGCGTTGTCTTCCATACTAACATGGAACAACAGGTCGCAGTCACGCAACAACGACATGTCGTTCAACTCATTTTGTCCATTGACGACAATGGTACAAATAAAAGCGATAAATGTAATGACAAACAATCTTGTCTGTGTCATTTCACTATATATTTCTTGCCGTTGGTGATATAAATACCCTTGGGTAGTTTGTCTTTACCATTTTGGTTCACTTTCGTGCCATCCATCTTGTAAATATCAACTGTTGACGTTGGGTTTAGGACATCGTGAATGGTTGTCTCCTCCATCGTCGGCATATAGATAACTTCGCCTAAAGAGGCATCATCGTTTTTGTGGTAAATGACACTTTCTATCTGCTCTTCTGTTTGTTCTGCAACGTTCCACTTGTTGCCTTGGGCGTACACGGTGTTGGAGGAGTTGTTGTAAAGGTCGTAAAGCGCACCACTGTTGCCATTATTCCTGAACACATTGCCGCCTGGATTATACGTGGATTCGTTTGCGTCCACATCAACACGACCCAAGTTAACGTTGCCGCAGGCGATGATGGTAACGCCCCATAGGCTGTTTTCAATGTAGTTGCCTCTAAGCGTGGCGTTTTGTTTTCGATAGGGGTCGTAAAGGCTGATACCGCTACCTCCGTTGTTGGGGTTGTTCTCATGACAGTTGTCGGTCAGTATATTGTTGGATATCACCACGTCCATGATTCCCATTGTGGTGATTCCATAGCGGTTGTCGGTAATGGTATTGTCGGAAATGATGATATTGAATCCTTCGGTGCCATAAAAATTACTCACACCAATGCCTCCCACCATGTTCAAGTCAGGGTCGCCTTCTATGGTGCAACCAATCACTTTCACAAGAGACGAAGCGGTAAGGTTCAATTGGGGGATATTGCCGTTGGCGGTGGAATTGTGAAAGAAAGTGCAGTCTTCTATTTTCACTGGGCAGAAAAAGTTAGCGGCACTGCCGATAGCGGCTTTTGCGTTGTTTGCGAAATGGCAATTTCTCACAACGAAAGGGGCTTCATCTGGACCCATCATCAACGCAGCACTTTGTGTCCCTGTGTGGTTCGTGAAGATGCAGTCGGTAACCTCCATGCCATATCTATTGGAACAGCGTAATCCCACGTATTCAAAATGCAGGTTGCTCACTTTTACTTGGCTTTCGCCTCCTTCTACTTCTATGTTGTATGGGTGCGTGGCTCCCGTTTTTATAGTTAGCGTGGTAGGCTCTTCTGGTGTTAGGGTGGGGATACCCTTGATTATAAGTTCCGACTCATCGGCAAAATAAACAGTGGCGCCGCTGTCCATGATAAAATGGTCGCTCTCGCTGATTTCCACTGTACCAATAACGACAAAACCGCTGCCGTCTTGTGTCACACCGCTACCTGCTATCGTGGCAAGCTTGGCGAAAGAATAGGTCTGTCCATCGCCAGCTGTCACATAGTTGTCTGCTAAACAAGCCAAGGGGGTGAGAATGAGAATCGTTGCAATAAGTTCAAATACTTTTTTCATCTCAAATTGTTTTTTCGATGCAAAGGTAGTGCAAGTTAAGGGAAGAACAAAAAATAATGAATAGAAATTACTTTCCATCACTTTGTGAATACTGGTTTTCCGACAGCATTATTTTAGGAATAGTTTTCTTTTAAGATGTATTCTTTGGACGTTTTAAATAATTATCGTACATTTGCAACAGAACGGGAAATGTGTTAATTTCACTTTATTTTATATTTACTTTCTTGGAGATAAATGCTCTATTTTGATACTGATTACAACAACGGCTTGCATCCTATTTTGCTACAACGGTTAGCTGAAACGAACGATGTACGGTCTTTAGGCTACGGATTCGATGAATTCACCGAAAGTGCCAAACAAAAAATACGCAAAGCAAGCGATTGCCATGACGCTGATGTGTTTCTGCTTGTAGGGGGTACACAAACCAACTCCACAGTTATTGCTTCAATGCTTCATGCTGTGGAAGGAGTGGTGTGCGCAGATACTGGACATATCAATGTTCATGAAGCGGGGGCGGTGGAGATGACGGGGCATAAGGTAATGACTTTGCCAAATCACTTTGGAAAGCTCGATGCCGGTGAACTGTACATGTTTCTGAAGGACTATGCAGAAGACCCTACAGCCGACCATCGAGTGCGACCGGGCATGGCTTATATATCTTTTCCCACTGAACAGGGAACCCTCTACAGCGCAGAAGAAATAGATAATATATACCAAGTATGTCGGCAATTTAACATTTATCTTTTCGTTGATGGTGCCCGTTTGGGATATGCGTTGACAAGTGAGAAAACAGACGTTTCCATGGCATTCCTGGCTCATCACTGCGATGTGTTCTATATTGGCGGCACCAAGGTGGGGGCTCTTTGTGGTGAGGCGGTTGTATTCCCAAAGGGTAATGCACCTCGTTATTTCTTTAGTATAGTAAAACAGCATGGAGCTTTGTTGGCAAAAGGAAGATTGGCAGGGGTGCAGTTCGATGCCCTTTTTACGGATGGCCTTTATTTCCGCATTGCAGCGCATGCCAACAAACAGGCCGCACAATTGCGAAATATCATGACGAGGCATGGATTCAAGCCCTACAATGACTCACCAACAAACCAGCAATTTTTTGTCATCCCAAATGATGTAATTCCACTACTTCAACGAGATGTGATGTTCGAAACGTGGGGAGCCTATGACGAAACGAGCACTATTTGTCGTTTCGTCACCAGCTGGGCAACAACCGACGATGAATTGTCTGCTTTTTCTTCCTTAATCCATTCGTATTTTGATAATCATAAAAAATAATTACCCATTTATTTTGCGCTCAGTCTTTTTTGCACTACCTTTGCATCATAGGAATACGGTACAATGCGCTATTCCTCGCAAGTAATCCACCAATCCTCATTAGTGACTAATATAATGCACTCCAGAGAAGAAAAACTTGAAGCTTTCGGACGCCTGTTAGATGTGCTTGATCGGCTCCGTGAAGAATGTCCGTGGGATAAAAAACAAACCAATGAAAGTCTGAGACCCAACACAATTGAAGAAACGTTCGAACTGGCCGATGCGCTCATTAAGAACGATATGGCTAACATCCGAGAAGAGTTGGGGGATGTGATTATGCACGTCATCTTTTATGCGCTCATCGGACAGGAAAAAGGTGATTTTGACATCGCTGATGTGTGTGATAAAGAAGCGGACAAACTTATCTTCCGTCATCCACATATTTATGGAGATGTACAAGCAGACACAGAAGAAAAGGTACTTCAGAATTGGGAACAAATTAAACTGAAGGAAAAACATGGCAAGAAAAGGGTTCTTTCTGGAGTGCCTAATTCGTTGCCTTCGCTCATCAAAGCCTACCGTATCCAGGACAAGGCACGAAATGTGGGCTTTGATTGGAAAGAAAAAGGTGATGTCTGGGACAAGGTGCGTGAGGAACTAAATGAATTGGAAAATGAGATGAAGAAAGAAGACAGGGACAATTCTGAAAGAGAATTGGGTGACTTCCTTTTCAGTGTCATTAATGCGGCTAGGCTATACCATCTCAATCCCGATAATGCTTTAGAGATGACCAACCAAAAGTTCATAAGACGTTTCAATTACGTAGAGGAACAGGCAATAAGTAAAGGTAGGCAACTCACCGAAATGTCGCTCGAAGAAATGGACCGACTTTGGAACGAAGCTAAAAGTAAGGAATAATTAATAAATCACAATTCTCAATTAAAGGACAACCAAACCACCTCTTTTTTTTAAATGAGGGGTCAATTGTTCACATATCACGTAACCCCAACATCCCAAACTCCATTAAACTATGAAAATCAAGAAGACTATCGTTCTCATGACCCTCGCGGTGCTTGTTGTTGTGGCCTGCAAGGAAAAGAAAGACTCTAACAGGCCCGTATTGTCTATTCAGACGGAACAAGAAGAGGCCGATACTACAGCTTACGGCAAGTGCTTCGGAGCGGCTATGAATTCGCTCATGCTCGTTACCGATAACGGTGATACCATTGCATATATGCTGGAGACAGATACCATCAGAGCCGATATACAGGGCGGACTATTTGATGGCGACAAATTGGCTATATTGGCTAACAATGTCGATGGTACTATGAGAGCAACGAAGGTGATCAACCTTACTACGTTGCTGGGAAAATGGACGAACGTGGCAAAAAACTTCGACATAAAGGATGGCGGAGTGGTGGAGTCGCATGTCTCGGCTGAGTCTAAACCTTACACGTCCTGGAAAATCTATAATGGCAAACTGATTCTTTCCACCGACACCTTCGAGATTACAAACCTCGGTCCTGACTCACTCCTCCTCGAAAATGAAAATGGCATCTTTGCATTTAAACGACAACTGTAATGTGATGTCATGTCACATCGTTCATATATTTCGTTGTAAAGCAATGCCTCCATATCCGTCACAAAAATGCAGCCTTTCAAAGTATATGTCCTAGGTTGTGGCAGTGCCAAACCCACACCTCGCCATCTTGCATCTTCTCAAGTGGTGGAGATAAGGGGAAAGTTGTTTCTAGTAGACTGTGCTGAAGGAACACAGATGCAATTGCGGCGGGCACGATTGGGGTTTGCGAAAATCGGAACGGTGTTCATCTCCCACCTTCATGGTGACCACTGCTTTGGATTGATGGGACTAATCAACTCCTTCGGACTACTCGACCGGACTGCACCGCTGCATATCTTCGCGCCAGCTATGGGTGAAGAGATATTCCACCAACTGATGGACATGTTCTGCCCGCACCCTGGCTATGAGGTGACATATCATCCTGTTGACACTACCCGGCAAAAGGTAATCTACAACGACAGGTCTCTTACTGTGGAAACGATACCACTCGAGCATAGGATGCCTTGCTGTGGCTTCCTTTTCCGTGAAAAACAAACAATGCCGCATATCAACAGGGAGATGATTGATTTTTACCACATTCCTACGTCGCAAATCAACAATATCAAAGCTGGAGCCGATTGGACAACAGAGATGGGAGAGGTCATTCCCAATCAACGACTTGTCCTGCCGGCAGACCCTGTGCGTACTTATGCTTATTGCTCTGATACAAAATATATGCCGCAACTGTTCCAAGTAGTTAAAGGGGTGGATTTGCTTTATCATGAAAGTACTTATGGCGACGACAAACTGGACAATGCGGAGAAATACTACCACAGCACGGCACGCCAAGCTGCGACTGTGGCTTGTTCGGCACAGGTCAAACTACTCATGCTTGGTCATTATAGCGCCCGGTATACCGACGAAACGGTACTGCTCCGCCAGGCTAAAGAAGTGTTCCCTAATACAATCCTCTCTGATGAGGGCTTGGTTGTGGAAATATAGTTAAAAAACCTTAAATATACAATAACTTGGAGGTGGTAGTTGCATTTTAACGAATTATATACTATCTTTGCATTGTTATAACAGAAATACGCGTATGAACAAAAGAATACTTACTATTATATTTTCCATGACATTAATGCTGGGCATGCCTTTAGGGTCGGCGGCCAGCCAGGCAATAGAAATCGTAGACAACGATTTCCAGACAGTATCGATATCAGTGTCAGAGTCTGTGCTGCACGTGGCCAATGCCAATGGCATGATTTTGGAAATATTCAATGTGGCTGGTGTAAAAGTGATGAGTATCAAAGTGGAGGGACAGGACAAGAAATTTGAGCTGAATCTACCCAAGGGATGCTACATTGTGAAAGTCGGTAAAACCGTTAGAAAAATTTCAATCAGGTGAGAAATATCCACCATCTCCTTTACATTTTTTTTACTTTTTTCTTGACCGCAGTCATTGCGTGTCAGGATAATCAACGTGTGGATGTAAATGACGTACAATTGGGCGATTATGATGCCATCAGGGATGATGCCTATGCGCTCAATTCCCGACGCCTGAGGGATAAGATTGCCAGTCTTTGCAAAAACGATAAGGAGAGCGACATTGCCAATACTACCACACGCAAGCATTATCTTAATTCGGAACCTTTTGTTTGGATTGACCGCCAGGGCGTAAGTTCCCAGGCTGATACACTTGTGGCTTTCCTTGAAAATGTAGAACAGCAAGGGTTGAACAAAGGCATCTTCCGAGTGGAACAAATCAAACAGGATCTTGAAAGAGCAAGGAACCTCAACTTCGACGACAAACACAAAATCAACGATGTGCTGGCCAGGCTCGAATATAATCTCACGAAAGCATATTTCAGATATGTGAGTGGGCAACGTTTTGGTTTCGTCAACCCATTGACAACGCTCAACAGGATACAGTTGGTTGGAAAGGACACGGTGAAGGTGAAAACAAAAGTCTACGACTTGAAGTTGCAACAACCTGATGGAAGGTTCTTTGAAACAGCGCTTCGACAAGTACGCATTGACAGCGTAGGCGCTTTTCTTAACGAGGTTCAGCCAAAGGGGGATTTATACAATGCTTTGTTGCGTCAGCTCGCCTCCGCCAAAGGTGACTACCGCAAAAAACTGCAGGTAAATATCGAAAGAAGTAGGTGGAGACTGGATGATCCTGTTGAAAAACACGACAAGTATGTATTTGTCAATGTTGCGGAACAGATGCTCTATGCCGTGACGCCCGACTCTACTATGGTCATGAAGGTGTGCTGCGGAACGGTAGGCAACAAGACACCGCTGCTCAACAGCTATATCAAGAAAATGGAAATCAATCCCGTTTGGCGCATGCCCTACAGTATCATAAAAGGCATAGCTGGAAGGGCAGGCTCATCGTCGTATTTCGGAAAGAGACGATATAATATATATGATGGCTCTGGAAGGAAAGTAGACCCATCGAAAGTGACAAGGGCTCAGCTTCTCAGCGGTCGATATTCTGTTGTGCAAAGCAGCGGTTCGGGTAACTCGTTGGGGAAAATCATTTTTCGCTTCGACAACCCCTATTCTGTTTACCTCCACCATACTAGTAGCCCATGGGTCTTCGGACAGCAGAATAGGTGTGTTTCACACGGATGCGTAAGGGTTGAGCGCCCCTTCGAACTGGCGGTGTTCCTTCTCGACGAGTCGCAGAAAAGCAAAGCATCTGATATCAAATATTCCATGGATCATGGCACAGAATCCAAGGATTCCATTGACACCACAAGGGTTATTAAGGACTTGCCTGTGGAACCGCAGATTCCTGTTTACCTAAATTATTTCACTATCTACACCGATAGGAATAATCAATTGCGCGAATTCAATGATGTGTATGGGTTCGACAAAATTCTTTATTCCCAGTTGGCTCCATTGCTGAAATAATTCCGATATATCTTAAGATATGGAGCACTTCGACGAAAATAAAGTCATTGAAGAGCTGCTCGAACCAAAAACAAGGTATAGGGCATTCGAGACTATCGTAAGAAGGGAGTCGGAAAACTTGTATTGGGTCATCCGCCGCATAGTTCTCTCGCATGATGATGCTGACGATGTGCTTCAAAATACGTTCCTCAAGGCTTGGAACTCCATTGAACAGTTCCAAAACCGTTCCAAGATTTCAACATGGCTTTATCGAATAGCCGTCAACGAGGCGCTAGACTATGTTAGGCGCAATAAACATGTGGCCGACATTGCTGTTGACGATCCTAAAGGGGTGGCTGCACAACTGATGGCCGACAATTGGTTCGACGGCGACAGGGTGGATGCATTGTTGCAAGAGGCTATTGCCATTCTGCCTGATGTACAACGGACCGTATTCATCCTAAAATATTACGACAATATGAAGTACTCGGAAATGAGCCAAGTGCTTAATACTTCTGAGGGAGCCCTGAAATCCTCCTACCATATTGCGGTTAAGAAAATAAGCGAATATGTTAGTCGTCATCAATAAATACTGATCCATAAAGAAAAAAAACGATTTCAATTAAACCATCAATGAAAAAAAACGTCATAATGATACAAAATATAATTTCTTATTTTATATAAGATATCGTGTGAAAGGTATAGCCAACGCTCAATGCCTCCATCACACTCAAAAACAAAGCGAGATAATGAATTCTGGAATGAGTGAAAAGGAAATAACATTAATGGTGCAGGAGCGATTGAAAAACAATCACTTCAAAACCCCTGATGGCTATTTTGAGCAACTCCACCAACGAATTATTCAGACTATCGACGTTAATGTCAAGCAGGATAATGCCAAGGTGGTTCCAATTCGCAAGAGGGGAACAAGATATATTGCTATTGCTGCATCTGTGATGGCTATCTTTACTCTTGGATCGATGTATAATGCTTTTATACGCCATGAAAAGGGTATGACGGATAAAACGACAACTGTCACGGCACATCAGCAGAATATGACTACCGATGAGCTTGATTTAGTGGCCGACTACACTATGTGTGACAACGACGACATCGTCGCTTTCTTGATAGACGAGTGAGGACAGACTTTTGATGACTACAAATAGAATGAAAAAAATCCTTTGCATAACATTTCTGATGCTTGCCGTCATAACGACAGTGAATGCACAACAGCGACATCGTTTCGATTACGATACATTCAAAGCCGAAATGATTTCATTCATCGCTAACGAAGCAAAGTTGAATGCAGCCCAGCTCCAAAAGTTTAAACCAGTATGCGAGGCGATGCTTGAACAGAAACGCAAGCTATTTCAAAAAGTGAGAGAAGCCAACCGCTCCACTTATGTTACCAATGAGGATTTTAAAAACGCCATACAGAAAGTTGACAGGTGGGAATTGGAGATGAAGACATTGGAAAAGAAATATCATGACAATCTCTTGAAAATCCTTCCAGCTCAAAAGGTTTTCCTAATCATAAAGGCTGAAGCCAAATATCATAAACAGGCCTTCCGAAGAGCGGCAAGAAGATGACGACTTAATCCATCAAAACGGGATGATTTTTTGAGGAAATCATCCCGTTTTTTATGTTTTTCTTTTACCCAAACATAAAATGTTTTAAAAATTCATACATTTTGGCAAAATCCCTTTCTCATTCGGAAAAATATCAGTAATTTTACACCTTGAAAAAAGCCCAAAAACGCTTAAAACGAAAATAAAGGGCATTCTGGGCAATTTTCTGTTATTTGTCAACTTGTATTTTAATTAATTATGTAATGGACGAGAATCAAACTTTCGAACAAGACAAAATCATCAAAATCAATATCGAGGAGGAAATGAAATCCTCCTATATCGACTATTCCATGTCGGTCATCGTGGCAAGGGCTCTGCCCGATGTCAGGGACGGCTTCAAACCGGTACACAGACGTATTTTATACGGTATGCTCGGAATAGGAAATACAAGTAACAACCCCTATAAGAAGTGTGCACGTGTCGTCGGTGAAGTGCTCGGTAAATACCACCCGCACGGTGATGGTTCCGTCTATGGCGCACTCGTTCGAATGGCTCAGGAATGGAACATGCGATATGTTCTCGTCGATAAACACGGAAACTTTGGTTCTGTCGACGGCGACGCTCCAGCAGCCATGCGATACACGGAATGCCGACTCTCAAAAATGGGTGAGCATATCATGGATGACCTGGAAAAAGACACGGTTATCATGACCAGTAATTTCGATGAGACACTGAAGGAACCGAGTGTCATGCCGACAAAAGTGCCTAACCTGTTGGTCAACGGTGGAAACGGTATCGCAGTGGGTATGGCGACCAATATTCCCACACATAACCTGTCTGAGGTGATTGACGGCTGTTGTGCATTTATCGACAACCCTGATATCGACACTGAGGGACTGATGCAATATATCCCGGCGCCGGACTTCCCCACAGGTGCGTTCATCTATGGCATACAAGGCGTGAAGGATGCTTATGAAACGGGTAGGGGACGCATCGTTATGCGTGCCAAGGCAGAGATTGAAAGCCATGAGAGTCATGATAAGATTGTGGTGACTGAAATTCCTTATGGCGTAAACAAACAACAACTCATCGAATATATCGCCGAATTGGTAAAAGATGGGAAGTTGGAAGGTATTTCCAATGTCAATGACGAAACGGGACGCCAGGGAATGCGTATCGTGGTGGATGTGAAAAAAGACGCCAACGCGAATGTCATTCTGAATAAGCTGTTTAAGATGACAGCGCTCCAAAGTTCGTTCTCGGTCAACTGCATCGCATTGGTGCCTAATCCATCCAATCCTTTGCAGCTGAGACCAAAACTACTCACCCTTAAAGACTGCATACGTTACTTTGTGGAACACCGTCACGATGTGACAATCCGACGGACCAACTTCGAGCTGAAAAAGGCGAAAGACCGTGCTCATATCCTCGAGGGACTGATCATCGCTTGTGACAACATCGATGAGGTGGTGCACATCATTAGAGCGTCAAAGACACCTAC
>JAFYJN010000053.1 GCA_017538105.1 Prevotella sp.
ATCTTTAATTTTTAATTCTCTTTGAAAACCGAACATATTCTTATTATCCGATTTTCGGCCATCGGGGATGTTGCGATGATGGTGCCTGTCGTTTATACATTGGCCCACCAATATCCTAACGTGCGTATAACGGTGCTGAGCCGTCCTTTCGCACGCAACTTCTTTGAGAACCTGTTGCCGAATGTCGGATTCATGGAAGCCGACCTGCAAAACGAATATCGCGGTATGAAAGGCCTTAACGCCCTCTTCCGTCGGTTGTCGGCAAAACGCTTCACGGCCATCGCCGACCTCCACAACATCATTCGGTCTTCTTACTTGAGAATGCTTTTCAACATTTCGCGATACAAGGTCGCTCACATCGACAAGCACCGCAAAGGAAAACACCAACTGGTGTCGAAAAACAACAAGGTGCTGGAACAACAACCTACATCGTTCCAAAACTACGCCGATGTGTTCCGTCGATTGGGTTATCCCATTGACATCGAAAACTCACCCTTCACTTCCATCTTCCCACCCGAAGGTGGTCCCTTGCGGCAACTCCCGCCTGAGATAGGCGAGAAGAAATCCTTCCAGCAATGGATAGGAATAGCCCCCTATGCGGCTCATAAAGGCAAGATATACCCCATCCCGTTGATGACGCAAGTCATCGAGCGCCTCGTGAAGAACCATCCGTCGTGCCGCATCTTCTTCTTCGGAGGAGGGCCTAGCGAGATGCGTCAGTTCAACCAATGGGCAAGCCAATACAAACAATGCATCAACGCCTCGGCATTGCTCGATGGAATCGGACAAGAACTTATCCTCATGAGCCATCTCGACGTCATGCTCTCCATGGATTCCGCCAATATGCACATCGCCTCGCTCGTTGCCACTCCCGTCGTTAGCGTTTGGGGTGCCACCCATCCCTTCGCGGGATTCCTGGGATGGCGACAACAGCCCGAGAACATCGTGCAGGCCGACCTCTCATGCCGACCTTGCTCTGTCTATGGCGGACGTCCTTGCCATCGCGGCGACTATGCATGCCTCAACTCCATCCAACCCGATACCATTGTTGACACGATGGAGCGTATCATCAACAAAGAGGCTTGAAACTGAAATCCAATTATTCACTTTATATGATTAACTAACTAAACTAAAAGCATTATGAAAAAGTATGTTTGCGACGTTTGCGGGTACGTTTACGACCCTGCAGTGGGCGACCCTGATGGCGGTATCGCTCCCGGAACAGCATTTGAAGACATCGAAAACGATTGGGTGTGCCCCATCTGCGGTGTAGGAAAAGACGATTTCTCGCCTGTTGAGGAATAGAAATCTCGCCTATTGAGGAACAAAACATCACCGAATCATCCCCCCACGTGAATGGAACCTGTCCGCGTGGGGGGATTTTTTATGTCAAAAGGCTGTTATTAAAAAAAATATGATTACCTTTGCACCGCATTTTTATTTCATGACGATTTATGGCTTATAGACGAATTACGGCACTCGAGGCTGCCGAGATGATCAAAGACGGCGACATGATGGCGCTGTCGGGGTTTACACCAAACGCCAACCCAAAGGCTATCTTCCGCGAACTTTCCAAACGAGCTATCCGTCTGCACGAGGCAGGCGAACCCTTCCAAGTGGGTGTTCTCACGGGCGCATCCAGTTGCCAAAGCGTTGAGGGCGACATGGCTGCCGCCAAGGCATTGAAGTTCCGCGCTCCTTTCTCCACAAACAAGGATTTCCGTATTCACACCAACTTGGGTGAGGTGGATTATGAGGACATGCATCTCGGACACATGGCAGAACGTCTGCGCCGTGGATTCTATGGCGAAGTGGATTGGGCAGTCATCGAAGTCTCCGACCTTGATGAGGGCGAAGATGAATGCCGTGCCTATCTCACGTCGGCTGGTGGCATTGTCTCTACCATTGTTCGTTTGGCCAAGCGAATCATCATCGAACACAACCAATTCCACAACCCCAACTCTCGCTATCTGCACGACACTTGGGAGCCGCGCGAGGTGTGGGATAACCGCGAGGTGATGGACATCTATTCGCCCTATGACCGCATCGGCGACAACTTCGTGCGTATCGAACCGAAGAAAATCGTGGGCGTCATCGAGAGCAACATCCCCGAAGAGGCACGCGCCTTCCGTGAGCCGGATAGTGAAATAATGCTCATCGGACAACACGTTGCCGACCTGCTGCTCAACGATATGAAGGCTGGCCGCATACCACCCCAATTCCTGCCCATCCAAAGCGGTGTGGGAGCCACAGGAAACGCTGTGCTCAAAGCATTGGGTACCAGCAAGCAGATTCCACGTTTCAACGTCTATAGCGAGGTGGTGCAGGATGCAGCTATCGACTACATGCTTGAAGGTCGTATCGGCTATGCTTCAGCCACCGCCATGACAGTAACCAACGAAGCTTTGCATCGTGTTTACGACAACATGGACTATTTCTCGAAACATCTCACCATACGTCAGAGCGAGATTGCCAATTCGCCCGAGGTGATTCGCCGATTAGGCGTCATCGCTATCAACACACCACTCGAATGCGACCTCTATGGCAACGAGAACTCCTCTCATATATGCGGTTCGGCATTGATGAACGGCATCGGAGGTTCGTGCGATTACGAGCGAAACGGATATATCTCCATTTTCACCACGCCCTCCACCGCCAAAGGTGGAACCATCTCGAGCATCGTACCCATGTGTTGCCACGTCGACTCCACCGAGCACGATGTTGACATTATCGCCACCGAGCAGGGAATCGCCGACCTCAGAGGCAAAGGCCCCGTTCGCCGCGCATGGGAAATCATCGAGAACTGCGCCCACCCCGACTACAAACCCTTGCTGCGCGACTATCTCACGCATATCGCACCGATGGGTCACGAACCTCAGCACATGCGTGCCGCGCTGGCTTTCCACGATACCTTCCTCCGCAAAGGCGATATGCGACTCACCGACTTCTCTGAGTATCTGGTGTAGAAGCGTGTCATTGATGGCTTTTAGGTTTGTCATTGCATAGCTTTGACAGCGTCATTCCTATGCTTTGACCGATTCATAGTATAGCTTTGACCCACTCATTGCATAGCTTTAACAGTATCAAATGTGGCCTTTGAGGAAGTGAAAATCGGGGCGTGGGACAGTTGGGACAATTAGACACCCCGTTTTTGCGCCCCTCACTATTTTTGAAAAATCTCGAATGGGTTGATTATCAATAAGTTATATATTATATTTAATATATATTAATGATATTATTTATATATTTAACTATAAATTAACATAGTTATAGCCTATTTTGAAGCTTTTTCGAGCGATTTTGATACTTGTTGATGCACTTTTTAATTGAGAAACTCTCAATTCTAAATCGCCAAAACACTCAGCAGCATCCTCCCCTACGGGGGGCAGGTTGGGAGGGGGCACCTTTAGCATGTAAAAAACAACTGTCTAATTGTCCCAATTGTCCCACAACGGAAAAATGCCATTATTTTTCAACGTCTAAATTGTTGTTTGTTGAAAGAAAAGTTTTATCTTTGTAGCTGAAAAAGTTTGCTACCATTCCAACCATAATAATATAGAATATCAATGGAAAATGCAGTAGTCATTAGTTTTTTTCCAAAACCTCTGCCACGGTTTGGCGTAGCTTTGCCATACTTTTGCAGGAAAAACGATGATTACGGCATTCAATATGAATCCTAAACAACATTGCGTATGATAAACAATGACAGAGGACAAAACCTGATCAATAAATATGTATGGGTAATAGAAACCATACTTCGCGCCAAAAAGATATCCTTCGAAGACTTGAACAAAAAGTGGCTTCGCGATACGGATATCAGCAGGGGTGTGGAAATTCCAAAGCGCACTTTCGACAACTGGCGCTATGCTATTGCCGACATGTTTGGACTGTTCATCGAGAACGAGCAGAAGGGGAAATACCGTTATTACATCATGAACGAGGAGGACATCAGCCGCAATGGACTCCGCTCTTGGCTTTACAACACCTTCTGTGTGAGTAACGCCCTTGCCAACAGCCAAAGCATCAAAGACCGCGTTCTCCTTGAATATGTTCCGTCTGGTCAGGAATATCTGCAAACCATCATCGAGGCGATGAAAGAAAACCGAATGCTCAACATCACTTATCACAGTTATTGGAAGGATGAAGAAAACAACTTCGACGTGCAACCTTTCTGCGTAAAGTTGTTCCGTCAAAGATGGTATTTAGTCGCCCGTAGCACCTACACCTATTATTATAATAAGGGGCCACGCATCTACTCACTCGATCGCATTCATAGTCTTCGCACGACGGACGAGACTTTCGAAATGCCCAAAGACTGGAGCGCCAAAGACTTCTTCGAAGGGTGCTTCGGCATCATTGCCGACCAGCGCATAGAACCCCAAACCGTGAAGCTGAAGGTGTCAGCAGGACAGGCCAACTACATCCGAGATTTGAAGATACATGATTCGCAGGATGAGACTGAACGAAACGAGGAATACAGCATTTTCAAATACCGTTTACGTCCATCATACGATTTCATTCAGGAAATCCTATGGAACGGCGAGACCATGGAAGTGCTGGAGCCTCTATCTTTGCGTAAAGAGATTGCAGGAATCATCAGTAGAATGAACGAAAAATACAGGGAGGACAAATAATATGCGAGATTTTGCAGCAATAGATTTTGAAACGGCCAACAACGAGCGTTCTTCGGTTTGTTCCGTTGGAGTAGTTGTTGTCCGTGGTGGAGAAATTGTGGATTCATTCTATTCACTCATTCAACCCGAGCCAAACTATTATAACTACTGGTGCAGTCAGGTTCACGGTCTATGCTGTGAAGACACCGACGAAGCACCTGTATTTCCCAAGGTATGGGCACAGATAGAACCCTTGATTGAAGGACTTCCTCTTGTTGCCCACAACAAACCTTTTGACGAAGGTTGCTTGAAAGCCGTGTTCCATGTTTATCAAATGGACTACCCTGACTATGAATTTTACGACACTCTGTGTAAATCGCGCCGTGTACTTCCTGAATTAGAGAACCATCAACTCCACACAGTTGCTGCTGCCTGCGGTTATCAACTAGAGAACCATCACCACGCACTTGCCGATGCAGAGGCCTGTGCTTGGATGGCAAGGGAAATCCTATAGTTATCAACTTATCCACATTACTTTTTCATTTTCTTATATTATAAATTTAGAAAATAAAGAATAATAAAGAATTATTTATATCTTTGCAACATAACTAATAACAAAAGCCTATGAGTAAAATCTTTAAAATCACCCCAAAGCGCATCAAACGCACAAACGGACAGGTGCTCACACCTGAAATGACTATCACTGTGACCACACGGTCGCACACTACTACCCCGTTCTACAACGGAGCAAAAGAAATGCAAGAGCAGTACATGCGCATGTTTCAGTTTGATTACAAGAAAGCATGCTGCTCTGCCAGTGATTTTGAATTTGAAAAGTTGGATTAAAAATATATAACCATGGAAGAAGAAGTTAAAAGACTTATTATTGACAGTCTTAATAAAAGGTTAGTTGGTCATGGGGATATTGATACCGTCTATCCGAATCATGTATTGATCGAGAAATGGCTTACTGCAATTATCGCTTTAGGCTATAATGATAGTGATACTGAACTTGCGGCACAAGACATTTATGAAATGAAAAGTATGCTTGATGATGTTTCCATTGAGGAAATACGAGCATTTGTTTCTTTGGTTAGCTATAGATTCCCAGAAGAGATAATGGCTTTTACAAAATATTCAGAACTACGTGAAGAGGAAGAAGAATCTGTCGTCATTTCTGCTGTTAATGAAGAATTGAGTTACGTTGAAGAAGGTGACTTTACCCTTTCATAAGAAAGCATGCTGCTCAGCCAGTGATTTTGAATTTGAGAAGTTGGACTAAATATAATTATTATGATAGAACAATTGCAAAAATTACTGAATGACGTCCGAAGTTTTACTCTTGCTAACGAGAAATTACGTAAAGAAAAACTAGCTCGGGGCGATGCATTCAATTTGTTTAGTGAATTGAGGATGACAACAGATGAAGTACGCCTACATTCTTTGTTTCTTTCTATGTTATTAGATCCTTTCGCTTCACATGGACAAGGGGATAAGTTTCTTAAGCCTTTCATTGAAATGATTGAAAAGAAAAGGAATTCAGATTTGTCACCATTAATTATAGATACTTCAACGATTAAAGTTTGGGTTGAGAAGGATATTGGGCTCGTTGATAATGAACATGGTGGTCGTATTGACATTTGTATTGAAGATAAGAATGGATATTACATTATTATTGAGAATAAGATATATGCAGGAGATCAGCCGAAACAAATGAAACGATATTGGAACTATGCTCAAGAGAAGTGTAACAAAGATGTAAATAGGTATCGGCTTATTTATCTGACATTAGATGGTCATGAGCCTTCGGAATATTCCACCTGCGGCCTTGAATCCAAGGATTACATCTGCATTTCATACAAAGATGACATCATTACATGGCTGAACAAATGTGTAGAATTATCTGTTCGTCAACCGTTATTAAGAGAAACTCTTATTCAATATATTGACACATTAAAAAAACTAACATACAGTGATATGGAAAATTCAAGTGAAATTTTAAATTATATGTCTAAAAGTGAAAATTTAGATGCTACCTTTTTCATTGCAAATAATATAAATGAGATGATAAATAATGTAATGAATGGCACTCTTTATACACAGCTTCAAACATTGGCACTAGATAAAGGATTGAAATTAGTTTATACTCAAAGACAAACTTGGATGACAGATTCATTTCCTGGATGGTCATTTGAACATCCAAACTGGGAAAATTTCCGTATTTCAATGGAGTTTGAAAAACGAGGTTTAGATGACCTGATTTTTGGTTTCCGAAAAAAAGATGATAAAAAGCGAGAAGACATTAAATGTTGGAAGGAATTATGGAAAAGGACAACCTCCAAAGATGAAAACAATCAATTATGGATATATAAAGATTTTACTCAATATCGATGCTGGAATAATCCAGAATCAATAAAAGCTATTATTGATGGTGAAATGAAAAATAGCATTTCTGATGCTATTGACGAACTATTGGATTGTGCAGAGGGGTTGGAACTCTAAAGACATTAGATATTTGGTCCATGCTCACCTACATCTCCTACTCCGACCACTACAAAGAAGTGCTTTCACGGGTGCAATCCGTGAAGCATACTCTTTGGATTGGTACCGCTGACATCAAAGACTTATATGTGGAGGTGGGTAAAGAGAAAAAGCCGTTTCTGGCACTCGTTGCCCAACTCATTCGGCGTGGTGTGGAGGTGAGGCTGATTCATGCAAAGGAACCAGGCCCGAACTTCCGAGAGGACTTTGACAAATACCCAGTATTGTATGATCGCTTGGAGCGAGTGCTTTGTCCACGTGTTCACTTTAAGATGCTTATTTTTGACTGTAAAGAGGTGTACATTGGCAGTGCAAATCTAACAGGTGCCGGAATCGGCATGAAAGCAGAAACCACACGCAACTTCGAGGCTGGCATCCTGACAGATGATCCAGAGATCGTTGAGCAGGCCATGAATCAGTTTGATGATGTATGGATAGGCAAACATTGCAAATCCTGCAAACGCAGGGACTTCTGCCCAGACCCCATCGCATAATTTTTATCGAATACAGCATTTTTCTTTGACCTCTGCCACCAGTTGGCAGAGGTTTTTGTTTATTTTGCAACATGAATAATAAAACTCAGATAACTATGGCAACAAGAAAGAAAATGGATCTTCTTACTGCAGTAGAGCAGATCGTAGAATTGGCAAAGGAATCCCAGCTAAGCAAGGAATTCTTTCGTAAAGCAGACAAGTATATAAAATATATGTCAACC
>JAFYJN010000054.1 GCA_017538105.1 Prevotella sp.
AAAACTGCAGCGCAATGAGACCCACGACATCCTTCTTGCCATTACTAGAGGGGAAATACCTGATGAACAAATAGCGGCACTGCTTACAGCCATCCAGATGCGTGGCATTACCGTCGATGAACTGTTAGGATTCCGCGATGGTATTCTTGAAACGGGAGTGCCCGCCATCTTATCAGCCGACAGGTACATCGATGTGGTGGGAACGGGAGGAGACCGTAAAAACACTTTCAACATTTCTACAACCGCGTGTTTCGTCATAGCGGGAGCGGGATATAAAGTGGCAAAACATGGCAATTACGCAGCAACATCGACAAGTGGGGCTTCCAACGTCATACAGCAACATGGCGTGAAGTTCACGGCTGACAGCGACTTGCTCAATCGATCGCTCGATGAATGTGGTATCGTCTATCTCCATGCTCAACTTTTCGCGAAAGCCATGAAATTTGTAGGACATATCAGGAAAGCATTACAGTTTCCTACGTTCTTCAATCTCCTTGGTCCACTCGTTAATCCGTCACAGCCAAAATGCCAACTTCTTGGGGTGGCTAATCTCGACCAGATGCGCCTATATAATAATGTATATCAGAAAATGGGTATTGACTACGCCATCGTCAATAGCATCGACGGGTATGATGAGATATCACTCACTGGCGACTTCAAAGTGACTACTAACAACTACGAAAGGGTGTTCTCACCGCAACAGCTGGGGCTATCCATTGCCCAACCTCATGAATTGGTGGCAGGGGCAACGGAAGAAGAGGCGGCAGATATCTTCGATAGCGTACTCGAAAACCGATGCTTGCAGGCACAGAAAGAAATCGTTATGGCTAACGCGGCATTCGGCATACAGGTGCTCGAAAGGGGAGAAAAAACCATTGAGGAATGTCTCGATATTGCCCGTACATCCATAGAGAGTGGAGCGGCATTGAAAGTATTCAAAAAATTCGTAGAAATCAATTCGTGATATGACAGACATCCTTAATGACATAGTAGCACATAAACGGAAGGAACTGCTGGAGATGAAACAGCGACTTCCTTATAAAGAACTGTTGGCGCTGGTGGAAAGAAAGATCGACAACGCTCCAATAATCTCCATGCGACAGGCATTGCTCGATTCACCGACGGGTATCATCGCCGAGTTTAAAAGAAAGTCACCATCTAAAGGGTGGATTAACAAAGAGGCAAGTGCTGAAGTCGTGCCAATGAAATACCAACAAAATGGGGCAACAGCTATCAGCATTCTAACCGACAGTCATTTTTTCGGGGGTGACGATGCTTTCATCACCATGGCAAGAGAATCAGGGGTCTCTGCGCCTGTGCTCTACAAAAATTTTGTCATCGACGAGTATCAACTGTTGCAGGCGCGTCTCTGCGGAGCTTCAGCGGTTCTGCTCATAGCGGCCGATTTGTCGAAAAACGAATGCAAGACTCTCCTCAATAAGGCTCACCAATTACAACTGGATGTGTTGTTGGAGATGCATGGTGAAGAGGAGTTGCATTACGCGGAATTGGAGCCTGACATGTTCGGAATCAATAACAGAAATCTCGGTTCTTTCGTTACCGATGTGCAAAACTCGTTTCGATTGGCAGAGAAACTGCCAAAAGGGGCATGTTGGGTCAGCGAAAGCGGCATTTCAACCCCATTAACGGTAAAACAACTGCGTGAAGTGGGCTACCGGGGATTCCTCATCGGAGAACAATTCATGAAAACACCCGACCCGGGTCTTGCACTCAAGCGGTTCATACAACAACTCCTCTAACTCCAATAACTCTTAAAAACAACTGTTATGAATAAAATCAACAAACTCTTCTCACAACGGGATGATAGAAAACTGTTGTCGCTCTACTTTTGTGCGGGATGTCCTACACTCGATGGCACGGGCGAGGTAATCCTTGCCATGCAAGATAAAGGGATCGATATGGTAGAGGTGGGAATGCCCTTCAGTGACCCATTGGCAGATGGTCCGGTCATACAAACAGCTGCCACGACAGCCTTGAAAAATGGTATGACACTAGATATCCTCCTCTCACAGCTTCACAACATTAATGATAAAGTGAAAATCCCATTGGTCATCATGAGTTATCTCAATCCTATCATGCACTATGGTCTTGAACATTTCTTCCAACGGTGTGTCGAATGTGGGGTCAGCGGAACCATCATTCCTGATTTGCCCTTCGATGACTATATAGCAGATGTAAAGCCATTGGCCGACAAATACGATGTGCGTGTCATCATGATGATTACTCCGGAAACGTCGGAAGAACGAATACGTCTTATCGACCAACATACCGATGGGTTCATCTATATGGTGTCATCCGCCAGTATAACGGGGGCACAACAACAGTTCAACGAAACGAAACAAGCATATTTTCAAAAAATCAACAGCATGAACCTGAAAACTCCACGAATGATAGGATTTGGTATATCCAACCGACAGACACTCCAAAGTGCCCAGGATAATGCTGCAGGGGCCATCATTGGCTCAAAATTCGTCACACTGCTCAGCGAACACAAGAATCCCTCCGATGCGCTCGACGCTCTCTACGAAGCATTAGAACACTAAACCCTCAACACTAAACCCTCAACATGAATTACAATATCGATAATCGTGGCTTCTACGGACAATACGGAGGAGCCTATATTCCGGAAATACTCTATAAGTGTGTACACGACTTACAAGAGGCGTACATCCCCATATTGGAAAGCGAAGAGTTCAAACGCGAATACCATGCGCTGCTCCGTGACTACGTAGGACGGCCATCACCGCTTTACTATGCTCGGCGCATGAGCGAAAAATATGGCTGCCGGCTGTTCCTCAAACGCGAAGACCTCAACCATACCGGGGCGCATAAAATAAACAATACAGTTGGACAGATTCTCTTGGCCAAAAAAATGGGAAAGAAAAGAATCATCGCCGAAACGGGGGCAGGGCAACATGGCGTGGCAACGGCTACGGTATGTGCGCTTATGGACATGCAATGCGAGGTGTTCATGGGAAAAACGGACGTGGAACGCCAATATACTAACGTACAGCGTATGCGCATGCTCGGAGCACAGGTTCATCCCGTAACAACGGGTAATATGACGCTGAGCGATGCGTGCTCACAGGCAATTCGTGATTGGTGCTGCCATCCCGACGATACGTTTTATATCGTAGGGTCAACCATGGGACCTCATCCGTATCCAGACATCGTGGCGCGTATGCAGAGCGTCATCTCGGAGGAGATAAAGGAACAGCTCTTGGAAAAGACGGGACGCGACTACCCAGACACACTCATGGCATGTATCGGAGGCGGAAGCAATGCAGCGGGTACAATCTATCATTATATGAACGATGAACGGGTGCGGATCATCCTGGCGGAAGCGGGAGGAAAGGGAATCGACACCGATTATACGGCTGCAACCATACACCGTGGAACCTTGGGATTCATACACGGGGCAAAGACGCTGGTCATGCAAAATGATGACGGGCAGATAGAAGAGGCATTTACTATCTCGGCGGGACTGGACTATCCAGGTATCGGTCCCATGCATGCCAACATGGCGGAGAAAAAACGCTCCACCGTTTTGGCCATCAACGACGATGAGGCTATACGTGCGGGATATGAACTGACACGACTCGAAGGTATCATTCCGGCCATTGAAAGTGCACATATCATAGCGGCACTCCCCAAAATACAATTCCATAATGATGAGATTGTTGTCCTCACAGTCAGCGGACGTGGCGATAAAGACATCAACACCTACCTCGACAATAAACAAATGGCCGGTGAATATGCCAACAATCTATAATCCACATCACTCCCATCATTCACATTTATACTATTATTCCCATTATGTACGATTATAAAGCAATTTCAAAGACCATCCTCGCTGACCTGCACACTCCAGTGGGCATTTACATGCGACTGCGTGATGTCCATCCGCAAAGCGTACTCATGGAATGTTCGGATTACCATTCCAACGACAATTCACGTTCGTTTATAGGCGTCCATCCCCTTGCATCAATAGCTGTAGACCATGGGACGGTAAAGGAATCATTTCCCGATGGTACAATACGCTCAACTGACATTATCTCCTCTGTGAAAGGAAAAACAAAGCAACAGTTGATAGAGACGTTCAACCTTTTCCTCTCACAATTCAAAGTGGAGGGAGAACATGCGCAATACTGTGGACTGAATGGATACACTACTTTTAATGCGGTGCGTTACTTCGAGGATATAGAAGTGAAAGATGAAACAATGGCCAGCAACGATGCGCCGGATATCTATTATATCTTCTTTCGCGACATCATTGTCTTCGACCATTATAATAATGTAATGACATTAGTGACTCTCGTGCCAAATGGTCAGGACGATTTGGGTTGTCTGCAACTTGATGAGTTGGAAAAACTAATCAACAAGACCAATGTTAACACCTATGATTTCAAGACGATAGGGGGCGTGTCATCGCCACTTACAGATGAACAGCATAAAGAGAATATCCGAAAATGCGTTGACCATTGCCTTAGGGGGGATGTGTTCCAGATAGTCATTTCTCGACGGTTCATACAACGATATGAAGGTGATGACTTCAAACTTTACCGCACCCTGCGAAGCATCAACCCATCGCCATATCTCTTCTATTTTGATTTCGGTGGATTCCGTATCTTCGGTTCATCGCCGGAAACACATTGCCGCATAGAAAAGGGTAGGGCGTATATCGATCCCATAGCAGGAACGACTCCAAGAACGGGAGACCCTGAAAAAGACAGATGTAACGCGGAATACCTGCGCAATGATGAGAAGGAAAATGCTGAGCATGTCATGCTTGTAGACCTGGCTCGAAACGACCTGTCCAGAAACTGTGATGGCGTAAAAGTAGACTTTTACAAAGACATGCAGTTCTACTCGCATGTCATACATCTCGTTAGCCGCGTGAGCGGAACACTACTGCAAAATGCCAATCCTATTGAGACATTCATCGATACTTTCCCGGCTGGAACACTCAGCGGGGCACCAAAGGTGAGGGCCATGCAAATTATAAGCGAACTGGAACCGCATAACCGTGGTGCGTATGGTGGATGTATCGGGTCTATCGGACTCGATGGCTCTCTCAATCAGGCCATCGTCATACGTACTTTCATAGCCCGCAACGGAGAGTTATGGTTCCAAGCGGGGAGTGGCATCGTGGCCAAAAGCAATGACCAATATGAACTTGAGGAATGTAACCATAAACTGGGTGCACTTGTAAAGGCCATCCGACAAGCTGAAACAACATAAAAGGAGCATAAACAATATGAAAATAGGTATCATCGACAATTACGATTCTTTCACCTATAACCTCGCACATCTAGTTAGACAATTGGGCGCACAGGTGATTGTATATAGGAACGACCAGTTCGAAATGACACAGTTAGAGTCTTTTGATAAAATAATCCTTTCCCCAGGTCCAGGAATACCATCAGAAGCAGGAAAACTATTGGAGACGATTCGTTATTACGCGGGTCAAAAACCGATGCTGGGAGTTTGTCTCGGCCACCAGGCCATCGCCGAGGTCTTTGGCGGAACGTTGGTAAATCTCTCTGAGGTTTTCCATGGGGTGGCTACACCATGCCAAAAAATGGTGGACGACGACATTTTCAAAGGATTGCCCGACACCTTCTCTGTGGGACGATACCACAGCTGGGTAGTGAATGACAGCCCGTTTCCAGACTGCCTCGAAGTGACGGCACGTAGTCCCGAAGGACAAATCATGGCACTTCGTCATCGCCAATTCGATATTCGTGGCATCCAATTTCATCCAGAGAGTGTTCTTACACCCGACGGTGCTCAAATCATCTCCAACTGGCTTGCTCTCTAATATCTCTTACCCATTTTTTGTCAGCTTAGGATTTCCTGAGATTTCCAGGTTATCCTAAGTGAACCTAAAATTCCCAGATTCTCCTGGGAATTTTTATTTTTACCCCTTTCATCAAAAAAAATTAAAAAAAATCACGAAAAAATTTGCAGATTAAAAAAAACAATATACCTTTGCAGTGTACTATTTAAGTATTACACTATTACACAAACGATAAAAACAAAGGTATTATGTTGGAAGTCAAGAATTTAACCTTCAAATATGGAGGTTCGAAACAAGAGGTTTTTTCAGATTTTAACCTCACTCTTTCTGAAAATTGCATCTACGGACTGCTTGGTAAGAATGGAACGGGCAAGTCTACGCTCTTATATCTTATCACAGGATTGCTCCATCCATCGAAAGGCGAGGCTCATGTTGACAACTTCCTTTCCGCTGATCGTAATCCGGACATGCTGCGAGAGATGTTCATCGTGCCAGAAGAGTTCAACCTGCCTGCCATGACGCTGCGCAAATATGTCAAACTGAATAAGGTATTCTATCCCCGATTCAGCGAGGAACTGCTCGAACAGTGTCTCAAGGAGTTTGAACTTTCTTCCGACCTCAAACTCAATGCTCTATCCATGGGACAGAAAAAGAAGGTGTTTATGAGCTTTGCGCTCGCCGCAAACACCAAATGGTTGCTCATGGACGAACCTACAAATGGACTCGACATCCCGTCGAAGACACAGTTTAGGAAGGTCATTGCACAGTGTATGGCCGAAGATCGTACCATTATCATCTCTACGCATCAGGTTCATGATGTGGAGGCATTGCTTGATCACGTGGTCATTCTTGATCGCTCACAACTGTTGCTCGATGCATCGGTGGCAAAAATCACCGACAAATATGCTTTCTCCTTCCGTCATCCCTCGGAAATGACCAACGATGTGCTCTATGCCGAACCATCTATACAAGGTACAGCAGTGGTGGCTCATCGCCAAAAGGATGAAGAGGAAACAGCGGTGAATCTCGAACTGCTCTTCAATGCGGTAACACAAGGTAAACTTAATTCCTAACAATCATGGCAAATTTTAAATTCTCGCGCCTCACACAACTGCTGAAATGGTTGGTGATGAATAATAGCCGTCGATTGGGAACACTCGCCGGCATCATGTTGGGTGTGCTGGGCTTCGAATCATTGATGAACCTGTTGGGAGGATCGATGCAGCGTTCTTACCATTTAGTGGTGGTGCAGGCTGCTTCTATGGCATTCTTTATGATGACGGTTTTGCTCTTCATGTCTCCTTCTTTCATTATGCGAAAATTAGACAAGACAAATAAAGCTGTGGAATTCTTCTCATTACCCGCTTCGATGAGCGAAAAATACATTGCTTCGTGGATTTTTGTGGTAATAGGTGGGCTATTGGCTTTCTTTGTCGGCTTCTTCGCTTTCGACATTCTGCAATACCTTTTTGCATTCATTTTTCTACCAGGACATGCTGAATGGGCTACCGTACATCTGTTTACTGATGGCTTCTTTAAAGCTTTTGAACCATCCTCTGATATGCAATTTTGGACGATGACTGTGACAGGTGGTGTGATGTTCTTATTATGGGCTCAATCATTATATGCTTTGGGCGGTACTTTCTTCCGCAAATTCCAGTGGCTCATTGTTACAGTAATATTGTTCATCTTTTTGTTCGTCCTTGGATTTTGGGTGAAAGGAAAAGTTGAGGGCTTTGATATTGAATGGCTTTTGAAATTGAAAAACAATATGGTACTCGTCCACGTGGCATTAGCCATTTTTACGGTAATTAACTACTGGCTTTCCTTCCGTTTCTTCAAACGTTCGCAGGTCATCAATAATACATTCGTCAATATCTGAGGAAAGCATAATCCTCAAATTTCAAACCTCAAATTTCAAACCAAATGAATATTCTAAAATGGCAAATAAACGAGGATAAAGGCAAACTGTTTAAATGGTTTGCGGCTTCGTTCTTAATAAATTTGGTGCTGCTTATTGCTGGACAACAGATTGTCGTAAATGCATTAGAGGCTTATTCGGAAAGTATGTCGAAGTTCATGGCAGTGTCGTTCAACTTGTCGATACTCGAACTGACCATGCTATACGTAATAACGCGGCTGAATGCTCCGAAGCTGTCGCGCCAACGCAGCGTGGCGTTTATGATGTTACCAGCATCACATGCAGGCAAATTCTGGATGCGTGTGTTCTTTCTCGTCGTCGTCTGTGGTGTGGTGTGGGTTCTGGGATTCCTGCTCGCCGATGCATTGCAGGTTCTTATTTCCTATGTATTCACGGGAAGTGAAGGAAATTGGGCTACTCCAGCCATGGCCGACAATGTGCAACGTATGCTACTGCCTACTGAAACACCACGACAGGCTGTCGTAGCGGTGGTTAATGCTATCGACATGTCTAATAATCACACAATGTCGCCCGATTCCATTCAGGCTCTTCAATCGTCGATGATGGGTATAACGGAAAATTCACTCAAGGTACAATCTTTCGCCGAGGCGGGATGGGATTCACTGGCTTACGGGCTGTCATCAATGGCATTCAATATATCGTACTGTCTGCTCTGCGGTGCATTGTTCAGAAATGTTCCATGGATATTTGCGTTCTTGGCATCGCTGGTATTCTCAGCCATACTCATTGTCTTCGACTTCTTCGTACCGTTAGGTATGGGGGGGCTAGCTGTACTCATGACGGTGTTATCCGTGTTATTTATATGCCTGGCATACAATATTTTCAAGAAAACACAAGTTATAAATAATAAACTGCTTAACTTATGAACTTTACAAACGATAAAGCTATCTACTTGCAAATGGCCGAACGAATGGAAGACGAAATTCTTTCAGGCAAATACGCCGACGATGAGAGGATTCCTTCTGTACGGGAATATGCTGTGTTGCTGCAAGTGAATATTAACACTGCGGTAAAGGCATATGAGCAAATGGCACGCGATGGAATAGTTTATAACAAACGGGGATTGGGTTATTTCGTCACCCCCGGCGCTAAAGAGGCTATTCTCAAAGCCCGAAAAGAGGAATTTCTACAGGTCTCTGTCCCACAAATCATCAGGCAGATGGAACTGTTGGGAATATCAGAACAGGAGCTGATAGACAGCATCCAATCCCACAACTCATAAACTAATAATCTAAAAAAAACATAAACTCAATAATTCATAAACTCATGAAACTAAGAAAAATTCTCAGTGCTGTTTTGGTGCTGCTTTGCACAACAGCCATGGCGCAGTCAACCACACTGCCCATCGACCCGGAGGTAAGGATAGGTAAACTCGACAACGGGCTGACCTATTACATTCGCCACAACAACAACCCTGAACATGTGGCCAATTTCTATATTGCCCAAAAGGTGGGTTCAATCAATGAAGATGATGATCAACGTGGATTGGCGCACTTCCTTGAGCACATGGCGTTCAATGGCTCTGAACATTTTCCGGGAAATGGCATCATCGAATACACCCGTTCATTGGGCGTGGAATTTGGACGTGATCTCAATGCTTATACCTCCATCGACCAGACGGTATACAACATCGACAATGTGCCGACTTTCCGACAGACTGCTGTTGATTCGTGTTTGCTAATTCTTAAAGATTGGTCAAACGGATTACTTCTCTCACCAGAGGAAATTGATAAGGAAAGAGGAGTGGTGCACAGTGAGTGGCGTTTAGGCAGCGGCCCAGGCCAGCGTATGCAGGACAAGGCATGGCCCCAACTGTTCAAAGGGAGCAAATATGGAAATCGTTTGCCCATTGGTCTGATGGATATTATAGATAACTTCAAACCTGCTACGCTGCGTGCTTATTATGAAAAATGGTATAGGCCCGACAACCAAGGTCTGGTCATCGTAGGTGACATTGATGTTGATAAGGTGGAACAGACCATCAAAAGACTGTGGGCGGGCGTGACCGTTGACCCCAACGCGGCAAAAATTCCCACTGAAGAGGTGCCCGACAACAACGAGGCCATCATCGTAGTGGAAAAGGATAAAGAGATGTCGCAAAACCAGTACCAGATCATGATGAAACATGATGGGGCCCCCGATGAGGTGAAAGACCAAATGCCTTACCTTATCATGAAATTTGGTGAGGAAATCATGGCATCTATGATCAATACGCGACTACAGGATGTTGCTCAGACTCCAGAAAGCGCGTTTACCGCTGCACAAGCAGAAAACGGACTGTTTCTCTTTGCCAAGACAAAAGATGCATTCTCAACGACAATCCTACCCAAAGAGGGAAAAGATATCGAGGCCATACAGCAGGTGATGCGGGAACTGCTACGTGTCCGCCAATATGGATTTACCATTTCTGAATACGAAAGGGCCAGGGCGGATTACCTTGCCGAGTTGGAGAAGAGATACACTAACCGTGCAAAGATGAAAACTGCGGTTTTCGCTAACGGATATATTGAGCATTTCTTGCACAATGAACCAATACCCTCTGTGGAAGACGAATACCAGATCATGAGCCAGTTCGTTCCAATGTTGCCTGTTGACCTCGCCAATGAAATGGCTTCGGAATATATCACTGTCAGCGACACCAATTTGGTCGTGATGGGATTCCTCCAGGATAAAGAAGGGGTAGCCATACCTACAGCTGAGAAGGTGCTTGCTGCCATCGAAGAGGTGAGAACAGAGAAAATTGAACCGTATGTTGATGAGGTGAGCAATGAACCGCTTATCGCCACGTTGCCTCAGAAAGGTAAAATCGTCAAGGAGTCGAACTTCGACAAATTGGGATTCAAAGAGTGGGAACTGTCAAATGGTGTGAAGGTGTATGCCAAGAAAACAGATTTCAAAGACGATGAGGTGCGCTTCCAAGCTGTGGGAAATGGCGGTCTGTCGCTCTACGGGAAAAACGACCTGCAAAACCTCAGGGGTATAGCTTTGCAACTGGGTGTAACAGGAAAAGGCGGATTCACCAATAACCAACTGGAGAAGATGCTCGCTGGTAAAAATGCTGATGTAGACTTCTCTATCTCTGCGACGGATCAGACTCTTTCAGGTAACTCCACCCCGAAAGACCTTGAAACACTCATGCAATTGATATACCTCCAATTCACTGCGGCTACGCCCGACCAGCCGTCTCACGACCAGATGGCGGGAATGTACAAACAAGTGTTCCTTAATAGCAGTCTCAACCCGAGACTCGTGTTCGCCGACTCTTTACAGGCTACTACTTCATGCCATAACCCTTTGTCGAAATTGCCGGATGCTCAGATGTTCGATGGCATGGACTACCAACGTATGGTGAAAATTGTACAGGAGAGACTGGCCAATGCACGCGACTATAAGTTTGTTTTCGTGGGTAACTTCGACGAAGCGCAGCTCAAGGAATATGTGGAGCAATACATTGCCTCGCTGCCTACAAAGAAAGAGGTGACAAAGGCGAAGGATATTCGATCCCTTTGGAGCGGACATGTGGAAAACCGCTTTAACCAGGAAATGCAGGACGCCCAGACAATGATTGCTGAGATGTGGCGTACCAATAACATCGATTATACCATGCAGAACCGCACGTTGCTTCAGGTGGTACAGGATATGCTCATGAGTGTCTATCTTAAGACAATCCGCGAGGAGTACAGCGCATCATATACCGTACAGGCATCGGCAGACGTGGATACCGATGGACCTGGCTGCATCTTCACGGTTGGTGGTGTTTGCCCATGTGACCCTGCCAAGGCGGAACTGGCGGAACGACTTCTCAAAGAGGGTATGCAACAGCTTTCTCAGACCGTAGACCCGGACATACTGACTAAGGTGAAAGAGGCGCTGCTCAAGAATGCGGACACTAATCTGCGAGAGAATTCCTATTGGATGAATATGATGTATCGTTGGAACAAGTTCGGTGCTGACTGCCACAACGGTTATAAGGAGTTTGTTCAGTCCATCACACCGCAGATGGTGAGCGAATTTGTTCGCAATAACATCCTTAGCACTGGCCATCATGCCGAGGTGGTTATGAATCCCATACCACGCACTGAAAAATAATTGGCTTTCCATATAAAACTATACAATAGCGGGACCATTGCATGATGATATGCCGGTCCCGCTGTTTATATTTCTTTTATTCCTCTTTTTTTTTCATCCCACGTTCAGCCTTCTTTTGGAGAGGTTTTGGAGAGGCTCCTTTCTTTTAATCTCATCAGCTCATCTCTATATTGCGCGGCTTGCAAGAAGTCCATGTTGCGGGCGGCTTCTTTCATTAGTCTCTCGGTATTGGCGATGCTCTTGACCAATTGCTCCTCGCTCATGTGCTCCAAGATGGGATCAGCCACTTTGTTGCCAACATCTGGCCCGATATAAGCATCACCATAGCTATAACCGCTGGCGGTTGCCGGCTCTGGACCGTGAGCAGACAACGACGTGTGCAAAGCCTTGCGAATCTGAGTGGGGGTAATATGATGCTCTTCGTTGTATCGCAACTGCTTCTCTCGACGATAATTCGTCTCGTCAATAGTCTGCTGCATGCTCTTGGTAATGGTGTCGGCATACATGATGGCTTTGCCGTTGACATTGCGGGCAGCTCGACCGATAGTTTGTGTCAAAGAACGGTGACTGCGGAGGAAACCTTCCTTGTCCGCATCCAGGATGGCCACTAATGACACCTCGGGAAGGTCTAGGCCTTCACGTAGCAGGTTCACGCCGACCAGCACGTCAATACGTCCGGCACGAAGGTCTCCCAATATATTAACCCGGTCCAAGGTGCTTACATCGCTATGGATATAATTAGTGCGGATGCCGTGGTTCAACAGATATTCGGTCATCTCTTCGGCCATACGCTTGGTAAGAGTGGTTACCAATACACGCTCGTCACGCTCGGCCCTGACGAGAATCTCTTCCATAAGGTCGTCGATCTGGTTTTCGCTAGGGCGTATCTCAATCTCGGGATCCAATAGCCCGGTGGGACGGATTACTTGTTCAACATAAACTCCTTCACATCTTGACAATTCATAGTCGGCAGGGGTGGCGGAAACGTATATCACCTGATTCACCATATCATTGAACTCATCGAAGGTTAATGGACGATTGTCAAACGCGGCGGGCAGACGGAAGCCGTATTCCACCAGATTGGTTTTACGAGCATGATCACCGCCATACATGGCTTGAATCTGAGGAACGCTCACATGACTCTCGTCTATCATCAATAGGAAATCATCAGGAAAGAAGTCCAATAAACAATAAGGACGTTGACCGGCCTCGCGGCCGTCGAAATAGCGGGAATAGTTCTCGATTCCACTGCAATGTCCCAATTCTTTAATCATCTCCATGTCGTATTCTACACGCTCCTTGAGGCGATGAGCTTTTATGGGATCGCCAACTGATTCAAAATAAGCGATGCGTTCCACCAAATCGTCTTGGATTTGGCGTATGGCCTGCTCTTGTTGCTCTTTGGTAGTCACAAACAGGTTGGCTGGGTAAATCTGGTATTCTTCGAAACTCGCCATACGACGGAAGGTAATGGCATCCAACTCTTCAATGGCATCAATTTCATCGTCCCAGAAGGTCACACGTAACACGTACTCACTGTATGCCATAAAGATGTCAACAGTGTCACCCTTTACACGGAAATTACCTCGTTGCAATGCAATGTCATTCCTGACATAAAGGGCATCCACCAATCGGCGGAGGAACATGTTCCTATTTAGGGTTTGTCCGCGATGGATGGTGATGATGCTCTGTTGCATGGCAACGGGACCGCCCATGCCGTAGATGCAAGATACTGATGACACGACGACAACATCGCGGCGGCCGCTTAACAGACTGCTTACTGCGGCAAGTCGTAGACGGTCTATCTCATCATTGATGGCAAGGTATTTTTCTATGTAAGTGTCAGTATGGGGCAAGTATGCCTCAGGTTGGTAATAATCATAATATGATACATAGTATTCTATGGCATTGTCAGGAAAGAATCCCCGCATCTCCTCGTACAGCTGGGCTGCCAATGTCTTGTTGTGGCTCAGGATAAGGGTGGGACGCTGTACATTTGCTATTACATTGGCCATTGTGAACGTCTTGCCGCTACCAGTGACGCCAAGGAGTACTTGTGATTCGTCACCGCGTAACAGGCCGTCCGTCAATTCTCGAATGGCTTCGGGTTGGTCTCCTGTAGGCTTGTATCGGGATGTCAATTTGAATTCCATACTGCAAAATTAGATAAAAAATATAAAAAACAATCGTAATAATTGCTCAATTGTCAGAATATCATTAATTTTGCAGGTCAAAGCGCGTGAAATGAAAAAAGAGTTATTATTCATATGGTGTCTCGCGACCTTGCTGATGAGTTGTGCAAGCGAGTTCAATAAGGTCTATAAATCCAATGACATTTTTTATAAATATGAGTACGCCAAAGAGGCTTACATCCGAGGGAAGTATACAAGGGCTACGCTCCTCCTTCAGCAGTGCGTTACTACACTGAAAGGTACTGACAACGGACAGGAATGCCTCTACATGTTAGCCATGGCAACCTATAAGGCGAAAGACTACGAAACGGCGGCGCAATATTTCAAACGCTATTACCAGTCATATCCAAAAGGGACATTTGCTGAAATGGCATCATTTTACATAGGGGAGAGCCTATACCAAAGCACTCCAGAACCTAGACTTGACCAAAGCCCTACAATGGCGGCCATTAATGCTTATCAAGAGTACCTTGACCTATTTCCCGATGCTCATCTTAAGGAACTGACTCATTCGCGTCTCTTTGAACTGCAAGATAAACTGATACAAAAAGAATTGCTTTCTGCAAGGCTGTATTATAATCTCGGATCGTATTTCCTAAATTGTATCGGTAGTGGTGGAAGTAATTATGAGGCGTGTATTGTTACTGCACAGAACGCCATAAAAACATATCCATACAGCCCCAAGAAAGAAGATTTCGCTGTATTGATTATGAAGAGTAAGTTCGAATTAGCGGAAAGAAGCGTTGAGGAGAAGCGACTTGAAAGATATCGTGATGCCGAAGACGAATGTTATGGATTTCTCAATGAATACCCTGACTCTGAATTCCGTAAACTAGCTGAAAAATATATTGCTGTCTGTAAAAAATACACAGGCGAAGAATCATAATAAACAAGAATCAATTAATTAATATTTCGAGTTTTCGGGAAATAATAGACAAATAACTCATCAACAGACAAATCGTTTGTTTACTCGTCTACTCGTCTACAAAAGAACAGAATAATGGATTACAAAAAATCAAAAGCACCTGTCAACACCGTTACGCGTAATATCATGGACTTGTGCGAAGAAACGGGAAACATTTATGAAACGGTAGCCATCATCTCAAAAAGAGCAAACCAGATTTCCTCAGAGATAAAACAAGATCTCAGTAAGAAACTTCAAGAATTTGCTTCTTACAACGATAGCCTCGAAGAGGTGTTCGAGAATCGCGAACAAATTGAAATCTCCCGCTATTACGAGAAATTGCCAAAGCCATCATTGCTTGCCACCCAGGAGTTCGTAGAAGGCAATGTTTACTGGCGAGACCCGTCTAAAGAAAACCAACCCCAATACTGATGATACAGAGAATACAGTCGCTCTTCCTTCTTCTGGCCATAGCCTGTATGGTGCTATGCTTATGCAGTACGATAGGGGTGTTTGTTCCTGATGGAATGAAGCCGGGCATCGAGTTGTATAACCTTTGGGCGGTATTGCCTGAGGATGGGTCACGCGACTTTTCATATTGGCCCATGTTCGCATTGCTTCTAATTGCTGCAACACTTACGATCTTCACACTTTTTGCCTACAAAAACAGGAAAAGACAGGCAAAAATGTGTGTCGGGGCTATATTTCTATGTGTGGCATGGTGTATAGCCTTTGCTATTTTCGGATATATACTCGAACCTAAAGATACAAAATTCTATCCTGCCATAATTGCCGCACTCCCCGTTGTGGCCATTATATTGCTATTTATGGCTCGTTCGCGTATCCTTGCGGATGAAAAACTCGTTCGCGCTGCAGACCGGATAAGATAGTGTTGAGTCATTCAATTTCCGTAGCTTATTCGTTTTTATTCCCTCTAAATTAACATTCGGGCGGTTATTCCACCCGAATGTTATACTTTTGCGATAGCTCTTCTTTTTCTATTACGCAAAAAATACGTTAAAAAAAATAAATAAAAACACTAACCTATTTCAAAAACAATTATCTTTGCCTCGTTATAAAAAATTTATGTTTTACTAAATCAATCTACATTATGAAAAAACTATTATTTGTTGCTATCGCAGCAGTAGGATTGTGCTTTGCAAGTTGCAAAGACAAGGCCACAACAGATCAACCCGCCGCTACGGATTCAGTAGAAGCTGTTGTTGAAGATCCCGCAGCTGACCTCCAGAAAGCTCTTGAGGCTAACGACTCTTCCGCTTTCCAGAAGATCATCACCACCGTTACTGAGAAATTCGATGCTCTTAAGAACCTCGATGGCGATGCTCTCAACAAAGCTAAGGAGTATATTGCCAAAGCACAGGCTTTCTTGAAAGAGAATGCTGAGAAGATCACTGCTTTCGTTGGTGGCAACAGTGTGATTTCTGGTCTCCTCGACAAAGTGAATGCAATTCCTGCTGAAGCATTGGCAATTCCTGCCGCTGCAGAAGGAGCTGCCGATGCAGCCGTAGAAGGTGCTAAAGATGCAGCTGAAGGTGCTGTTGAAGGTGCCAAAGGTGCTGTAGAAGGTGCTGCCGCTGCCGCCGCTGACAAAGTGGAAGGCGCTGTTGACGCTGCTAAGGACGCTGCTGGTAAAGCTGTTGACGCTGCCAAGGAAGCTGGTGCCAAAGCTGCTGAGAAAGTGGGCGAAGCTGCCGACAAAGCTGTCGATGGTGCAAAGAAAGCTCTCGGACTCTAAAATAACATAGTAAACAACAATCAAAAAAATACAACGGGCGGATGAATAATCCGCCCGTTTTTTTGGTTTTTATTCCCTTTCGTCGTACCTTTGTGGCAAATAAGAACTAAAAATCAATATTATGAATTTAAAAGTACGTTTGGCGATATTGAATTTTATTCAGTTCGCCGTGTGGGGTGCCTACCTCACGTGTATGGGAAATTACCTGGGAACAGCCGGTTTGGGCGACAAAATTTCTTGGTTCTACGCCATTCAGGGCATCGTGTCCATTTTTATGCCAACCATTATGGGTATTATTGCCGACAAGTATATCCAACCGCAACGACTTCTCGGTATCTGCCATTTATTGGCTGGCGGTTTCATGTTGGCGTGTTGGTATATGGGCTATTCTGCTGGAGTGGGAAATGAGCTGCCAAATAAAGGGATGTTCATCGCACTCTACACGCTCAGTGTTGCCTTCTATATGCCTACGTTGGCTCTCTCAAACACGACGGCATTCACAATCCTAAAAGAGAATGGTTACGACACGGTGAAAGATTTCCCGCCCATTCGTGTGTTGGGAACTGTGGGTTTTATCGCGACCATGTGGTTTGTCAACTGTGCCACTCTTGACAATGGGTCGTTCTCTTTTACATTGGGACAAAGCGCATATAAATTCCAATATACTTACATGCAGTTTGCGGTTTCTGGAATACTAAGTATTGTACTTTTCTTTTATACTTTCTCGTTGCCAGCATGCAAACTGGTGAAAAAAGAATCGCAATCGCTTGCAGAGACACTTGGTCTTACTGCATTCAAACTGTTTAAGACGAAACGCATGGCGCTGTTCTTCATCTTCTCAGCGCTGCTTGGTATGTGCTTACAGGTGACCAATGGCTACGCTGGGCCGTTCATCACAAGTTTCCAAGGAAGTGCCGACCCCGTTGTTGCCTCGTCGTTTGCAGCTAACAATGCCACGCTCCTCACTTCCATATCACAGATAAGTGAGGCTTTGTGCATTCTCATGATCCCATTCTTCCTTCGTAAGGTAGGCATCAAGGGGGTGATGCTCATGTCGATGTTCGCATGGGTTTTCCGATTTGGATTCTTTGGCGTGGGTAACCCAGCTATGCCTGGCGTATTGCTCTTTATCCTATCATGTATTGTCTATGGAGTGGCCTTTGACTTTTTCAATGTTTCGGGCGCAATGTTTGTTGACCAAGAGTGCAATCCTTCGGTGAAGGCCTCGGCGCAAGGACTGTTCATGTTGATGACGAACGGATTGGGTGCTACTATAGGCACGCTGGCAGCTGGTGAAATCGTTAATCAATTCTGTTCATGGCAGAACGGATTCCTTGTAGGTGATTGGAAGACATGCTGGTTCATCTTTGCGGCTTTCGCACTTGTCGTAGGTGTTGCCTTCTGGTTGGTGTTCGACGCTAAAAAGAAAACTGCTTGATGGAACTTGTCCTTCTGCAATTCAACAGAATAAGCAAGATCATTGGCAACGATGATTTGGCACTGCTTGAGCTCGTCACTGACGATGGGCTCAAGCAGTTGTCTGTTGTATGTGAAGGAGCTATGACACGGCAGTTCGCCATTCGTCTTTCCGATGTTCCAATACGGCACAAACTGCTGCCAGAGGTATTATGGACTGCATTCGGAAAGGGGAAGAGTGATGATATAAGAATTGTTTTCGCCAGTTTCCTTGACGGCGAATACATGGCGTTTCTGTTCGATAATGTGGAAGGGCGACAATGGCCCGTCAGGGCAAGTGATGCAGTGCTCCTGTCGCTAGTTGCTGGATTGCCTATATATGCCCATCAAAAGTTGATTGACACTTGTTCCACCCCTGTCGACAAGTCGGGAAAGGGGGTGACGTTGCCTGTGCAACTGCTTCCAGCTGATATTTTGCGTAAGGAACTCGACAAGGCGGTGTTGGCAGAAGATTATGAAAAGGCGTCGTTGCTGCGTGATGAATTGAAAAAACGAGAACAGTGACAATTATAGCTTAAGCACAGCCTCCTTTTATTCTCCTTTGGATAATGAATAACAGCCATGAAAGAACAACACTTCTTCTATGTCCCAAACGCAGCTTGTGCGGGTGAATTGCCTGAAGACGAGGCAAAGCATGCCATTCGTGTGCTTCGTATGGTTTCTGGCGACAAATTGTTTCTTGTCGATGGCGTAGGGAACTTTTATGAGGCGGTGATGGAACAGGTAACGAATAAAAAGGCATATTATCGCATCACACAGAAAATGCCTCAACAACGTACATGGCGAGGACATATTCATTTGGCCATTGCACCTACGAAAATGATTGACCGCATGGAATGGATGGTGGAAAAGGCGGTTGAGGTGGGTGTTGATGAAGTGTCTTTCCTCGATACAGCCTTCTCGGAGAGAAAGGTGATACGTATCGACAGACTGGAGAAAATTGCCGTAGCGGCGATGAAACAAAGTCGAAAGGGATGGCTTACGAAGATTAATCCGATGGTGCCCTTTGATGTGTTCTTTAATAGACCGTTCACGGGTCTAAAATGTATGGCGCATTGTTATCTGGAGAAAGAACGTGTCGACTTATTTTCGCTCTTGCAAAACGTTCAAGATGACGAGTGTCAAGACATCACTGTTCTTATTGGACCAGAAGGTGATTTTTCCATTGATGAGGTAGTGAACGCCACACGTCATGGTTTCACTGGAGTATCTCTTGGAACTAGTCGTTTGCGTACTGAGACCGCAGGTTTAGCAGCCGTATTTATGGCGCATCTGGCTCGTCGGATATAATACTCATGGCTGTTTTGTGATTAGTCGTTGAAAAACAATTTTTCGATGGCAAAAATACTAATACTTTAGGCTCTTTTAGAATAATCAGAAATTAAGCATTATGAAAATACGCTTTTTTCTTGCGGAGTCGCAAATTCTTCTTATTTTTGCAATCTAAAGTCCTATTTTGGCAAATCTCATAATTCTAATCATTTTACCTATAACAATTAACAATGAAAGATTTCACTTATTACGCTCCCACGGAAGTGGTTTTTGGAAAACAATCGGAAGAAAAAGTAGCAGGGTTAGTTAAAAAATACGGAGGACATAAGGTGATGGTGCATTATGGTGGACAAAGTGCATTGCGCTCTGGGCTGCTTGACAAGGTAATTAATTTGCTTAACGAGGGAGGCCTGGATGTGGTAACACTCGGTGGGGTTGTGCCCAATCCTAGGCTTTCAAAAGTACGCGAAGGCATTAAACTATGCCTCGAAAAGAAGGTGGATTTTGTCCTTGCCGTTGGTGGTGGTAGTGTCATAGATTCCGCCAAGGCCATCGCCTATGGTGTGTGCTATGATGGAGATGTATGGGATTTTTACGTTGGCAAGGCACAGCCGGAAAGATGTTTGCCCGTGGCATCGGTACTTACTATCCCTGCGGCTGGAAGTGAAATGAGTGAGGCAAGTGTCATAACCAATGAGGATGGTGATGTCAAGTTAGGCTATTCTAATGATATTTCACGCCCCAAGTTTGCTATCATGAACCCAGAACGAACATTTACATTGCCTCCTTACCAAACTGCCGCAGGGGTTACTGATATGATGATGCACACGATGGAACGGTATTTCTCTCACGACGATGATATGATACTTACAGACAACATCGCTGAAGCCATCTTGCGGACAATGAAGGAGGAGGTGTTTGTTGCTCTTAAGAATCCTACAGACTATCGGAGCAGAGCTCAGATAATGTGGGGTGGCAGCGTGGCTCACAATGGGCTGACGGGTTGCGGATTATCAGATGATTGGGCTACCCACCAGCTTGAACATGAACTCAGTGGCCTATTCGATGTGACCCATGGAGCGGGACTTTCAGCCATATGGTCTAGTTGGGCTCGTTTCGTCATGAATGAGAACCTTAGTCGCTTTGTTCGATTCGCTGTTCATGTGATGGGGGTGGAAAACGATTTTACCGATCCTGAGACGACAGCCATTAAAGGCATTGAAGCCATGGAACGTTTCTATCATGCTATAGGCATGCCTACCAACATCCATGAACTTATCGGACGTGATATCACCGACGATGAAATCAAAGAGATGGTGCGCAAATGCAGCCGCAATTACACTATTTCTCTTGGCCGTTTCAAGGAGCTCTCATCCGATGACATGGAAACAATTTACAAAATGGCAAGATAAGTCTATTTTATAGATAACAATTCTCATGAAAAAAATAATATTCATTTTATTGCAGCTGACTGCTTCCATCGCAATTCATGGACAGCAAAATATTGTCATACGCAGCAACCAACTCGGATATTTCCCAGACCAAGAGAAAGTGATTGTTGTAGAAGGTGTTAATCCTGAAAGTATAATAACTGTTAAGAACAATAAAGGTAAGGTCCTCGCATCACCATCTATCCTTAGAATGGTGAAGTCACCTTGGTCAAGCAAGGAACGATACGTGGTAGACCTCGGAACGCTCAACACTCCGGGACGATACATCATTACAGTGAAAGACCTGTCACAAGAGATAGTTGTCCGTCCCGATGTTTTGAGTGACATCACCAAGGCGGCACTAAAATTCTTCTATCTCATGCGCTCGGGCGTGAACATTGAGAAGGAATATGCAGGAATGTACGCACGACCAGCAGCTCACCTCGATACCTATGTTCTCATACATCCCTCGGCGGCAACAGAACAGCGACCGGCTGGTTCGGCGATTTCCTCTCCGTTGGGATGGTACGATGCGGGTGATTACAACAAATATATCGTCAATTCGGCTTATTCTATCGGCGTGATGCTTCTGGCGTATCAGGAGAACATAGACTATTTTAAACGTCTCGACACCCACATCCCGGAGAGTGGCAACTCTACACCAGATATTCTTGACGAGATGATGTTCAACCTGCGATGGATGCTTACCATGCAGGATCCGAACGATGGAGGAGTGTACCACAAACTAACCACACCGAACTTCGAGGGGTTCGTCATGCCATCGGCATGTCAGCAACAAAGATTTGTCGTGGCAAAGAGCGTTACGGCGTCACTTGACTTTGCGGCAGTGATGGCGCAAGCAGCACGTGTGTTCAAAAACAATACAGACTATGTGGAATTCGCCACGCAGGCCGAACAAGCGGCAGTCAAGGCATACCAATGGGCCATGGACCATCCTACGGCGTTTTACAATCAGATGGCCCTTTCACGCCAATATCAGCCAGCGGTGAACACTGGCACGTACGGAGATGGCAATGCACAAGATGAGTGCTTTTGGGCGGCCACGGAGCTATACTTACTCACAGGTGAAAATGATTACTTGACCATGGTTGCGCAAACAAAACCAACAGCGTTCACAACACCCGTATGGGGGATGGTGGCGGGACTCGCGGCTCTTGATTGGGTTGCCGCATTGGATAAACCTCTCAATGGGGATATGACCAATCAACTCGCTGCTTATGCAGAATCACTGGTTGAAAGGGCTAAGTTGTCTTCGTTCCAAGCACCTTTTGGCGACAGAAAAGAGGATTTCGGTTGGGGATGCCTTGCTGAACAGTGTTGTATGCCAGCCTTCGCGTTGCTTTTCGCCGACAAATATGTGAAGAAGGGGTATTACCGAAAGTATGCTCAGGAAAATGCTGATTATATTCTTGGTCGTAACCCCTTGGGATATTGCTATGTAACGGGATTTGGACAGAAAAGTCCCATGCACCCACACCATCGCATTTCAGAGGCAGATGGCATAACAAATCCCTTCCCTGGAATGCTCGTGGGAGGGCCGAATCCAGGTCAGCAAGACAAGGGGGCAGGACTGAATTATGCATCTAACCTACCTGATGAGTCGTACCTCGACGAAATGCCTTCCTATGCCTCCAATGAGATAGCCATCAATTGGAATGCCTCGCTCGTGGCGCTACTTGCATGGCTCGATGCTATACACTGATTTATTTGTGATCATGCTTAATTTCGCTGCCATTGATTTTGAAACGGCTAATAACGAACGCTCCAGCGTATGTAGCGTGGGAATAGTTGTCGTGCGTGGTGGCGTGGTTACCAAGACTTTTTATTCCCTCATACAACCAGAACCCAATTATTATAACTATTGGTGCACACGCATTCATGGGATAACACAAGAGATGACCAATGACGCCCCCGTGTTTCCTGTGGTGTGGCGGCAGATAGAACCGATTATCCAACAACTGCCACTTGTTGCGCACAATAAAGCATTCGACGAGAATGTGCTCAAGGCCGTTTTCAGATGCTATCAGATGGATTACCCCGACTATACTTTCCTATGTACCTGTCAGGCCTCACGAAAAGCGTTCCCCTTTGCCCCCGACCATAAACTAGACACTGTGGCCGAAATATGCGGTTATCATCTCAACCGTCACCATCACGCTCTTGCCGACGCTGAGGCTTGTGCAGCCATAGCAATACAGATTCTATAGTTATATTTCGAAAATTATTAAGCCTGATATGATGAGAAAAATCCTGACTGCAATTGGAATGATCCTGACAACGACAACCCTCATGGCGCAGGATATGGAATATAGCGTTACCGGCGAAGTGTACAATGCCCTTCAACGGGTGTATCTCTATAAAATGGGATTCTATGAAAACGAGCTAATAGATTCGGCAAATGTAGAGGACGGGGTTTTCTCTCTCCAAGGTGTGGCTCCCCAAGGCGAACTGTTAGCTGTCGGCGATGCCTATTCATGCCTTCCTTTCTTCAATGACGGTACTCCCATAAGTCTGGTCGTTCATAAAGATGTTGAAGATGATTTGTTGATATTGGAGCCGTTCGAGTTCACGGAGGCTTCCGAACAAAATAAGCATCTCGCCAAGATCGATATACAAATAGGCAATATGTTGCGTTCCCTATCTGGGTCGGAAGAAGATGAAATGGCGGTATTTATTACGGCCAACACCGAACTAAATCTCTTGAAGGAGAACATCACGACGATGGTGCCACTGGTATATCTTCCCGACATCATCGATGTTGTAGACTATGACAGTTTGGCTCCGCTCATGGATTCCACAACGGTATATTTCAAACATCCAGCCATGAGGGATATTTACGAATATTATGTGATGAAAGGCAAATGCCGTCTTGGCATACCTTTCCATGATGCTACGTTACAGGATGTATTCGGACGGCAACATCGCCTGAGCGATTATTGTGGAAGGGGCAATTATGTACTCCTTGATTTTTGGGCTAGTTGGTGTACGCCTTGCTTGCGTGAGATGCCTAACTTGAAAGACCTTTATAATAAATACCACGGAACGAAAAATTTCGAAATTGTAGGCATTTCCCTCGACAACGATGTCAAGTCGTGGCGTGGGGCAATTCAACGGTTGGCATTGCGATGGCCGCAATTGTCTGACCTGATGGTACGTGAGGGTGAGGCAGTGCAGAAATACGGTGTCGTAAACATACCGGCAAATGTCCTTCTAGATCCTCAAGGACAAATCATCGGTGTCAACCTATTGGGAGAAGACTTGACTGAATACCTTGCGGAATTGATGGAATAGAAGGACCATCGCTCGTTACTTAAATTTGACATTTTGATATCCAACCAATCTGTCGGCACGACCTCCTGGTTCACGGTAATATACCAAGGCTTGGTAAGTGTTCTCCGTTTGGTAATAGTTTCCTTCGTTCTCCACCACATGGGTGATGCCATATTCGTCCAACAATAAGTATTGGTAAGAATAATAGCCTTGTTTCAACAATACAACGCCTTCATAGCATTTCTTCTCCTCGTTGTAATCCATACGATATTGGTCTGAAAAACTGTTGTTGGTCCACACTCCGTTCAGGTATAATTCTCCTTCATAACGAACCGAAGGCTTACGGAAATGTACCCAGTCATAATCGGACAGACGGTCGTTCTCGTAGTTGTCACTGTTACGGATATAAAAGGCGCCGTTGGCATCTTCATCATAGAGGTAGTTAAGGCGTGGGACATCCTCAAAAGGGTAGGCGTGAAACATTTCTCCGTCCCAGCGGATAAAGTCTATGCCGAGAGTGGGGTGGTCGTTGTCAAGAATTTCAAATTTGTGATATTCGTTGCCGGCATCAAAAATAAGGTCGCTACAATGGCTCCAATGCAAACCCATATCCATGGTATATTGCGCGGGTACGTTGATGCGGGCATTGTCCCATCGGCCATTTTGCATTACCACGGTCTTCACTTGGTGCAATGGGTCGCTTACTGTCAATTTGCGGTCATACGTCACGTCCATGTTTACTTGCTGATGGCAGTCTCGCACGTCGATGTCGGTGATGGTGGTTACTTCCATACTTACACCCATCATGGGTTCCAATACCATAAAACAAGCTGTAAACATGACTTCGTCTTCATTTTCGTCGATAACAGAAACACGGTAATTGCCGCTCATTTTCAAACGACATTGGCTGTTGGGTATCTGGAAGCGGTAGTGGGAATAGAGGACATTGGTGTTCAGACTCTCTTCCACGTCATCAATGGTGTTGCCTTCGAAAAATCCTTCCATGTACTCGGTGTCGAACAATTCCGATGAAGTGCTCCAATCGGCATTGCAATGCTCCACCTTGTACGTATATCGATGATATTCGTGTGTTAAGTCATCGAAACCGATGTTGATAACTTGACTGCCATTGAGGGTGATGACAGGAGGGGATAGCCAATCTTGGCCAGCTACGACTTGAAGGCTGGCTATGCGGTCACTGAATATTTCATGGCGTTGTCCGAATGCATTGATGCAGAGAAGAACAACTATAAGAGTCAAGTATTGTCGATTGATGTTCATGTGATAAGCATTATTAATTCATCGCTACAAATATAATGTTTTTTTCTGGGATGGAAGAATTATTGACAGTTTAATATCGACCATCACAATAAATAGGGAAGTTCCCAGATGTGTGATAAGTAAAAATCCACTCTTTTAGGTATTGGGCATTGGGAGAATATGGCGTAATTTTGCATATTAAAATGTGATTTAATGAAACTCGCTGAACTAAATACGGGCGAAAAAGGCATCATCGTCAAAGTGCTTGGACATGGAGGTTTCCGTAAGCGCATCATAGAGATGGGATTCATCAAGGGAAAGACGGTAGAAGCATTGCTCAACGCGCCGCTCCAAGATCCCGTGAAATATAAAGTCATGGGCTATGAGGTGTCGCTACGTCACGATGAGGCACAACTCATCGAGATATTCTCAGAAAAAGAGGCTGCACAAAAACCAATTGTTGGTGATGACAACGATGGCCGTGTCATCAGTGAACAAGTGCCAGTGACGGAACAGCGACTGAAAGAGGGCGCGTCTGCAAAACGACGTACCATCAACGTGGCACTTGTGGGAAACCCTAATTGTGGAAAGACCTCACTCTTCAACTATGCATCAGGTGCCCATGCCAGAGTGGGTAATTATTCTGGGGTAACTGTCGACGCTGCAGAGGCCAAGGCAAAGTTTGAAGGGTATACATTTAACCTAACAGACCTGCCCGGAACCTATTCTTTATCTTGCTACAGTCCTGAGGAGATGTATGTCAGGCAACATCTATTTGAACATAAACCCGATGTTGTCATCAATGTAATCGATTCTTCAAATATCGAACGTAACCTTTACCTCACCACACAACTTGTTGATATGAACATACGTATGGTGTGTGCGCTCAATATGTTCGATGAGTTTGAAAAACGGGGAGACAAACTGAATCTTGACACGCTGAGTACTCTTTTCGGCATACCGATGATACCCACTTCGTTTAAGTCGGGAATGAACGTCGATTTGCTTTTCCATATCATCATCAACCTGTACGAAGGAGGCGACTATATTGGTGCCGACGGCAAAATAAATCCAGAGGTGCAACGAGAGATTCACGAATGGCATGAACAGTATGCCGATAAATCCATCAGACACCATGCCGAGAATTTCGATGAGGGTGATAAACCAGAGAAGAACTACTTTAGGCATATCCATGTGAATCACGGAAAATACATAGAAAGAGGTATTGGTAGGATTCAACAGGTGTTGAAAAAGTCGGAATACATCCGCTCGCATTATTCCACACGTTACTTGGCAGTTAAATTGTTGGAGGGGGATACGGAAGTTGAAAAGATAGCAGAACGTATCGACAATGCCGAAGAAATATTGAAAGCTCGCGATATAGCGGCGCGGCATATACTTGAAGATACGCAGACCGATAGCGAAACGGCTATTATGGACGCTAAATATGGATTCATCAGGGGTGCTCTTGCCGAAGCTGAATTTTCTGAGGGAAAGGTGCAGAATACGTATCGGGTAACGCATGTCATTGACAATCTGCTGTCAAACAAATACCTGGGCTTCCCGCTCTTTTTCCTCATCCTCTTCGTTATGTTCCAGACGACGTTCTCGCTTGGACAATATCCTATGGACTGGATTGAAACAGGGGTGAAGGCTCTTGGCGATTGGGTGGGAGGGGCCATGCCCGGTGGACCGCTGCGCTCGATGATAGTTGATGGCATCATTGCAGGCGTGGGGTCTGTCATCGTCTTCCTACCTCAAATTCTTATCCTTTATTTATTCATCTCACTCATGGAAGATTCAGGATATATGTCTCGAGCTGCATTTATCATGGACAAACTCATGCACAAGATGGGGCTACACGGTAAGTCGTTTATCCCACTAATCATGGGCTTTGGATGTAATGTTCCCGCCATCATGTCTACGCGTACTATCGAAAGCAAACGTTCGAGGCTTATTACGATAATGATTCTTCCGTTTATGAGCTGTTCGGCTCGATTGCCCATTTATATCATGATTGCCGGTACATTTTTCTCTCTCCAATATCGTTCATGGATTATGATTTCTCTCTATGTTGTCGGTATTGTCGTGGCGGTAATTATCAGCAAATTGTTCTCTTCTGTTGTCATCAAAGGGGAAGATACGCCATTTGTCATGGAATTACCCCCATATAGGTGGCCAACACCAAAGGCCATTGCCCGACACACGTGGGAAAAAGGCAAGGAATACCTCAAGAAAATGGGTGGTATCATACTTGTGGCAAGTGTCATTGTCTGGGCATTGGGCTATTTTCCTCATGATGAGACGCTATCTCGTCAGCAGCAACAGGAACAAAGTTATATTGGTCGTATGGGAAAAACCATTGAACCGGTGTTCAAACTGCAGGGCTTCAACTGGAAACTGGACGTGTCCCTTATCGCGGGTGTCGGTGCCAAGGAAATCGTTGCGTCAACCATGGGCGTGCTCTACGCTGGCGATGACTCTTTCGGCGATGATGAAGCATTTGACAACAATGGCAGTAAATATACGGTATTGCGGGAGAAAATGGATGCTGATGGGATGACGTCCCTCGCGGCATATTCCTACCTGCTTTTCATCTTGCTCTATTTTCCGTGTATTGCCACCATCGCGGCGGTGAAGAACGAAACGGGTTCGTGGCGATGGGCCGTCTTCGCTGCTGTTTACACTACCGTGCTGGCATGGATAATCTCCATGGCATTCTATCAAATAGGAAACCTTTTTTGAAAAATCCGTTTGTCTGTTGTCTTGCTAATTGCTGTTTCTTTACCGAAGTAGCAATAACCCTCTTATCCCTAAAATCTCCCCTATATTTTGGCACTTTCAGTATTTTTGGTTAATTTTGCAACCGCAATGAAGGAGATAACAATCAAGGAATCAGTGGTGGTGGACGCTGCCAATCGCGGAATGGATGAATTCGTGGGTGTGTTCACTTGGGTTATTAAAGATGCCATAGGCGAGCTCAACGCAGACTCCATGGCCACACTTAATGCCGACCAAGTGACATTATTGGCATGGGAGATACTGCATGATGAAGTAATGGATGGAGGTTTTCTACAACTACTCTACAATGGTTATGCTCCTTTCTTCTTCCAGAATCCTTTCGGTAAGATGATGCGCCTATGGGGGCTCAACGATGTGGCTCGACTCATCAACAAGGCAAGGAAACTGTACATAAAATACCAGAAGGATTTAGATGTTGAGACCAATGACGACGAGTTCATGCAGCTTTATGAGAGAATGCCTGAATTCGACGACCTTGATGACTACTTCGTGGAGAACGAAGAACAATGGATGGGTATGGTGGCTTGCTATATCGATGAGCATGTCGACAAATTTGCCAAAGTAACGGCATAAGAGAAAACTCTCAATCCATAGCCAAACACATCAGTAACAGTGAACAAAGAAGAACTGGAAATCAGGAAAAAAAGCCCTATACAGATAAAAAACAAAAAAGCGGCTTTCGAATATTTCTTCGTCGAGACTTTCACGGCGGGGATTGTACTCACAGGTACGGAAATCAAGTCCATACGTCTTGGTAAAGCCTCACTTGTGGATACTTATTGTTATATCGTAAATGGCGAGATGTGGCTTAAGGGTATGAACATATCTCCTTATTTCTATGGATCGTACAGTAACCATGAGGCAAAACGCGAGAGAAAGCTGCTGCTTACCAAACGTGAGATTATACACCTTAGAGAGGCCACGAAACAAGTGGGCTTCACCATTATTCCTACACTCGTGTTCATTGACAAGAACGGTAGGGCAAAGGTGGATTTGGCTCTTGCAAAAGGTAAAAAGATGTATGACAAACGGCAGACCCTAAAAGAGAAGGAGGACAGACGAGAGATGGACAAGGCTATGAAGGCATACAAGTAAATTCTTTGCAGGGAAAAGATGATGATCACCGACGCGCTGAGGCAGCGCATTCTTATTCTCGATGGTGCTATGGGCACCATGATACAGGGATATCATCTCTCGGAAAACGATTTCCGGGGCGAGAATTTCATGTGTTGGCCAGGACAACTGGCTGGCGACAATGATGTCCTTAACATCACCCGACCTGATGTTGTCGGTGATATTCATCGGCGATACCTCATGGCTGGTGCAGATATCATTTCTACCAACACGTTTAATTCACAACGCATATCGCAGGCCGATTATGGCATGCAGGAAAATGCGGCAGATATGGCTAGGCAGGGTGCTCTGATAGCTCGCAAACTGTCTGATGAGTTCTCCGCCAAAGGAAAGATGCGTTATGTGGCTGGTTCTGTGGGACCAACCAACAAAACATGCTCGATGAGTCCCGATGTGTCGAACCCGGCAGCAAGAGACATCGACTATGACCAAATGTATCTGGCTTATTTGGAACAGATGACGGCATTGCTCGAAGGAGGTGTCGACGTATTCCTTATAGAGACGGTGTTTGACACGCTGAATGCCAAGGCTGCTCTCGCTGCAGCTATGAAGGCCATGGAACAAAATAATAGAGTCGTACCCATTCTCGTTTCGGCAACTATCAGCGATTTGGCGGGAAGGACACTAAGCGGGCAGACTCTTGAAGCATTCTTGGCGAGCATCAGTTCTTTTCCGATATTGGCTGTGGGACTCAATTGTTCGTTTGGACCTGACCAGATGTTGCCATTCCTAAGACAATTGGCTCAAAAAGCGCCTTATTATATAATGGCCTATCCCAATGCTGGACTGCCAAATTCCATGGGTCTCTACGACGAGACGGTAGATACCATGGCACCAAAAATCAAACGCTTCATCGATGAAAAACTGGTCAATATCGTAGGAGGATGTTGCGGCACCACAGATGCGTTTATCAATCGTTATGGCCAGATGACAGAAGGGATGGCACCGCATGAAGTGGTAAAAAAGCCTGACTGCTTGTGCCTGAGCGGCATAGAAGTACTCAAGGTAACGAAAGAGGTTCATTTCGTGAATGTTGGGGAACGGTGCAACGTGGCGGGTTCGCGTAAGTTTCTGCGACTCATTAACGAGAAAAAAACGGATGAGGCGGTGGGAATTGCACGTAAACAAGTGCAAGATGGGGCTTTGGTGATTGACGTGAACATGGACGACGCGTTGCTCGATGCCCAGGAGGAAATGAAACTATTTCTCAATGCCATAGCAGCGGAGCCAGACATAGCTTCAGTGCCTGTAATGGTGGATTCTTCGAAGTGGGAAGTCATTGTACAGGGACTAAAATGTTTGCAAGGAAAGGGTATTGTCAATTCCATTTCTCTCAAGGAGGGTGAAGAGGCTTTTCTGGACAAGGCCAGACAGATTAAGCGTCTTGGTGCTGCAGTGGTTGTAATGTGTTTTGATGAGAAAGGGCAGGCCACTTCTTATGAGCGTCGTATTGAGATTGCCGAAAGATCATACCGACTGCTTACTGAAAAAGTGGGTATGTCACCACTTGATATCATCATAGACCCTAACATACTAGCCGTGGCTACAGGAATGGAGGAACATGATGCTTATGCCGCCGACTTTATCAAGGCAACACGGTGGATACGCAAGAACCTCCCATATGCTCATGTTAGTGGAGGTGTGTCGAACTTGTCATTTGCTTTCAGGGGAAACAATTATATCCGAGAGGCTATGCATGCGGTGTTTCTATACCATGCCATCCAAGCGGGAATGGATTTCGGTATAGTTAACCCAGGTACAAAAGTGGCTTATGAGGATATTCCGGCCGACCAGTTGAATATCATTGAGGATGTGATACTGAACCGTAAGCCGAAGGCATCAGACCGTCTGATATCATTGGCTGAACAGGTGAAACAACACGAAGAAGCGGCAAAGGATAATAAACATGGTGGGGAGCAAAAGGAGCAGGAACAATGGCGATTGTTACCTGTTAACAATCGATTGATATATGCCTTGCGAAAAGGTTTTCCAGAATACCTTGAACAAGATTTAAAAGAAGCACTGATACTTTATGATAGTGCGGTGGATATCATCGAACAACCGCTTATGGAGGCCATGAATACGGTTGGTGAACTGTTTGGACAAGGAAAGATGTTCCTGCCTCAGGTGGTAAAGTCGGCACGTACTATGAAAATGGCGGTTCAGTGGCTTCAACCTTATATCGAGGCCCAACGGAAGGAGAACAAATCCTCCGCCGGAAGGGTGGTGTTGGCTACTGTAAAGGGTGACGTTCACGATATTGGTAAAAATATTGTGGCTGTTATCATGGCTTGCAACAATTACGAGGTCATCGACATGGGAGTGATGGTCCCGGCAGACCAAATTGTGAAAAAGGCCATAGAGGTGAAAGCCGATATCATCGGGCTGAGTGGTCTTATTACGCCCAGTCTGGAAGAAATGGTCAATGTTGCCATCGAGATGGAAAAGGCGGGGCTGGATATCCCCATCCTTATTGGTGGAGCTACAACCAGCGAACTGCATGTGGCTCTAAAAATAGCTCCAGTGTATCACGGACCAGTGGCATGGATGAAAGATGCGTCGCAGAACCCTATAACAGCTGCAAAACTAATCGACCCGGAGCAGCATCTCATTATTGAGGAAAAGTTGAAAAACGATTATGAGGCCTTACGCAAAGGTTACGAAGAAAGCCACCAGTCAATGCTCGGCATAGAAGAGGCAAGAAATAGGAAACCCAATTTGTTTGACAACGACATACATGACAATACATAATATCATTTTTGATTTGGGAGGTGTGGTCATCACCCTCGATAAAAACAAGGCCATTAGGCGTTTCAAGGCCATCGGACTTGATAATGCCGAACAGCATCTTGATGCCTATACGCAGCAGGGTATATTCGGTGATGTGGAAAAGGGTATCATTACGCCAGAAGAATTCCAGACAAAATTGGGACAGTTAGTAAATCGGCCTGTTACCTATGAAGAGTGCTGTCATGCATGGCAGGGATATGCCGGTGAAGTACCGCAACGCAATTTGAAAGCCCTGGAAAAACTGAGAAATGATGGTTTCCGACTTATACTGCTCTCAAATACCAATCCTTTCATGATGGAATGGGCTGGTAGCAATCGCTTTGATGGAATGGGTCATCCCGTTCAATATTATTTCGATGCGGTTTACCTCAGCTATGAACTGCATATGTTGAAACCTGATCCGCTGTTTTTCCGAAAAGTGCTATTGAGTGAAAACATTTTACCTGAAAATACGCTCTTCATTGATGATGGACCTAGAAATGTGGCAGCTGCTTCACAATTGGGAATTTTCACTTTATGTCCCGAAAATGGCGCCGACTGGACACAGGCGATATTTGAAAGGTTAAAAACAGAAAAAGAGTAAAACAGATACGATATGAAACGTCTAACCGCATTTTTGTCTTTTGTGATGTTCGCTGCCGTCGTATGGGCACAAGATGTCACTTACCAAGTGAAATATAAGTATTCGTACGATATGCAGAATTATCAATATATTGATTCCCTCGACTATGCAGAAGGAACGGTTGTTAAAATAGGTGATGCCGTCATCGTTGTCAATGGCGAACGCTACGAGGTGACAGTGAAAGATGGTGAGTCATATGATGGTAAACGTGTGGCAACACAATATACAACGCACAATGCAAAGGACGAGGAGTTTATTATCTGTTTTGTTCATGAGTTATCTTTTCCTGATGAATTGGCTCATCAGGTAATTATCTTCAATGCCAACAATCCGTATGTCTGGCAATATTATATTACTGATGAAGGTAAGAATTCGTGATTGTTAATAGGACAAATTGCAATTCATAAATCATCATGGTTTAGTGACTTTTTGTAATACCAAATTCGTAAGTGAACAATGGCCCAACATAAAAAGAAGAACTGGAGACTCCTACCGGGGCAGCCTCTGACAGAACTTGATAAACGAATCTTGGCTTTTCAAGAGAGAGGCAAATTGGTGCCCTCACGACATCTCATACGCTCAGCCGAGGAGATTGAGGGAATACGACGTAGCGGTGTGGTGAACACGGGGGTTCTTGATGAGGTGGAGCGGCGTATCCATGCTGGCATGAACACTCTTGAGATTGATGAGATATGTATGGAGTATTGTCGCAGTCATGGTGCTACACCAGCTTGTTTGGGATATGAAGGTTTTCCCAAGAGTGTATGCACAAGCATCAATGAGGTAGTTTGCCATGGTATACCTAAGGAGGAGGATGTTCTTGAGGAGGGCGACATTATAAATGTGGACTTTACGACCATTCTCGATGGTTATTATGCAGATGCTTCGCGAATGTTTGTCATTGGCAAAACGACACCGGAAAAGGAACAATTGGTAAAGGTGGCCAAGGAATGTTTGGAAATAGGCGCCGAGGCGGCCAAACCATGGGGCTTTGTAGGTGATATAGGATTTGCCATTGAACGACATGCAAAAAAATATCATTACGGGGTGGTGCGCGACCTATGTGGACATGGGGTCGGACTGAAATTCCATGAGGAACCTGATGTGCCACACTTTGGCAAGAAAGGTCATGGTATGCTCCTCGTGCCTGGAATGGTGTTCACAATCGAGCCAATGATCAATATGGGATCTTGGAAAGTTTTCATCGATGAAGGCGATCCCTATGGTTGGGAGGTCATCACTGATGATGAACTACCAAGTGCACAATGGGAACATACTTTTCTCATGACAGAACATGGGGTGGAAATATTGTCGTACTGAAAACAATGATGGACAAAGACATTTACATTCTCGGACTTGAAAGCAGTTGTGATGACACATCTGCGGCTGTGCTGCGCAATGGGGTGCTTTTAAGCAATGTGACGGCTTCGCAGGACGTACATCGTGAATATGGTGGTGTCGTGCCTGAATTGGCTTCTAGGGCTCATCAATTGAACGTGGTGCCTGTTGTAGACCAAGCATTGAAAAGGGCAGGGGTTTGTAATGGACAACTGTCGGCCGTGGCATTTACACGAGGACCTGGACTGATGGGATCGCTGCTCGTGGGGGTAAACTTCGCCAAAGGCTTTGCTCGGGCTTTGGGCATCCCGCTTGTCGATGTGAATCATCTCCAAGGGCATGTTATGGCACATTTCATCAAGGAGAGCGAAGACGACGCCTCCGCACCACCGTTTCCTTTTCTATGCCTTTTAGTAAGTGGTGGCAATTCGCAGATCGTAAAAGTGGATGCTTATAATCGAATGGAGGTCCTCGGCCAGACAATCGATGATGCGGCAGGTGAGGCAATCGATAAATGTGCAAAGATTCTCGGACTGGGATACCCAGGAGGCCCTGTTATTGACAGGTTGGCTCGACAGGGGAACCCACATGCGTTTCAATTCGCTAAGCCGCATATCCCAGGCTTTGACTATAGCTTTAGCGGACTGAAGACATCGTTTCTCTATAAACTACGTGATTGGATAGCCGAGGATCCTGATTTCATCAACAAAAACATGTCTGATATTGCGGCAAGCCTCGAGCAGACCATCGTAGATATATTGATGGATAAGTTGCGGAAAGCCGCAAAAGCAACGGGAATACACCACGTCGCGGTGGCTGGAGGGGTGTCAGCTAATAACGGCTTGAGAAACGCATTCCACAACCATGCCAGACGATATGGGTGGACAATATATATTCCCAAGTTCAGTTATACCACTGATAATGCGGCCATGATAGCCATAGCAGGTTATTATAAATATCTCGATGGGGTGTTCTGTGACATTGATGCACAGGCTTTTGCCAAGACAACGTTCGACAGTTAAAAGTTGCGAATTATATATTCAATCCCCTGACAGACAAATTCTTATCATATGTTGTTAGGTGAAGACTCCAACAGACTGTTTCATATTCATATTACCAAACATATTTGTTTAATCATTTATTATTGTTTTAGATGGAATTTGAAAATAAAATCATAAGTAGGGAAATACAGGAAAACCTGTATTCCACTGGCAAGACACTGTCTACCGCGGAGAGTTGTACTGGCGGTCGTATTGCTGAAGCTATTATTGCAGTGCCAGGAGCATCGGATTATTTCAAAGGAGGTATCATCTGCTACACCAATGAAGTGAAAGAACGACTGCTTCATGTGGATCCACGACTCATAGAAGAAAAGACAGCCGTCTGCGAAGAGGTGGCCATCAGTATGGTAAAAGGGGCGACCGCAGCACTCAATACCGACTTTGCGGTGGCAGCCACAGGGGTGGCGGGTCCAGGTGGAGGAACAAAAGATATACCCGTGGGCACAATTTGGCTAGCTTGTGGCTCAAAAGACAAGGTGATTACCCTAAAAATGGAAGAAGACAATGGACGTGACAAGAACTTGGCCGGAGCTACATCCCGTGCCTTGTTGTTGCTGAAAGAATTCCTTGACGTAAACAATCCAAAAGGAGAGGAAAAAGATGAAGACCGAATATCACCAATAGGCCAAATGTAAAGAGTGCTCGGAACAATCCGAGCACTCTCTTTTTCTCGTCTCCAGCCCCTCGTTCCCCACTTTTTCCCTTAAAAATACTTCAAACTATCAATTATTCTTAAATTGTAGGTTTTTAAAGTCTTTTTTAATATTATTTAGTCAGTTTTTTTCGCTTATCCACAGCCTTTGTTGTACTTTTGCGTTGCTTTTTCAAGAAAAAGGCATCTCAAAAGAAAGAACAACAAACAAAAAAACATAAATCATTATGGCAGAAACTATCGACATCCGAGAACTCAACATGAGAATTGAGCAGCAAAGCGCTTTCGTCACGAACCTGACAATGGGCATGGATAGAGTGATTGTAGGACAAAAACACCTCATCGACTCCCTGCTCATCGGGCTGCTCTCCGACGGACATATTTTACTTGAAGGCGTCCCCGGATTGGCAAAGACATTGGCGATAAAAACACTGGCACAGCTTATCAGCTCCGATTACAGCCGCATACAGTTCACACCTGACCTGTTGCCTGCCGATGTGGTGGGTACCATGGTTTACTCGCAGAAAGACGAGAAATTCCATGTTAAGAAAGGACCTGTTTTCGCCAATTTCATTCTCGCTGACGAAATCAACCGAGCCCCGGCGAAAGTGCAGAGCGCTTTGCTCGAGGCTATGCAGGAGCATCAGGTGACCATAGGCGATAATACCTTCAAACTTCCTGATCCCTTCCTCGTCATGGCTACACAGAACCCCATAGAGCAAGAAGGAACCTATCAGTTGCCTGAAGCACAGGTTGACCGTTTCATGCTCAAGGTGGTGATTGATTATCCAACGATACAGGAGGAGAAACTCATCATTCGAGAAAACCTGCATGGAGCACTGCCCGAGGTGCTGCCCGTGACAACCGCCGAGGAAATTGTTAATGCAAGGACTGTGGTAAGGCAAGTATATCTTGATGAGAAAATCGAACAGTATATCGCTGACATTGTGTTCGCAACTAGATATCCTGACAGATACCAACTGCCTCAACTCAAAGACCTCATCACCTTTGGTGGTTCGCCTCGCGCAAGCATCAATCTGGCCAAAGCTGCCAAAGCTTATGCCTTCGTAAAACGCCGTGGTTATGTTGTGCCAGAGGATGTTAGGGCAGTCGCTCATGATGTGTTGCGACACCGAATCGGACTCTCCTACGAGGCGGAAGCGGGAAATGTCTCAACCGAAGAAATCATCAGTCAGATTATCAACAAGGTAGAAGTACCTTAAGGAGTTGCTAATGACTAGCTGAGAATGATCTCCCGGATAAATACATCTCCCACATCAAGATGTTAGCAGGGAAAACATTTGGGCGATGTCCATATTTTCACACTCAAGAACAACCAAAACGATGGACTCTTCAGAGATACTGAAAAAAGTTCGAAAGATTGAAATCAAAACGCGGGGATTGAGCCAAAACATCTTCGCGGGCCAATATCATTCCGCCTACAAAGGCAGGGGAATGGTGTTCTCGGAGGTGAGAGAGTATCAATACGGCGATGATGTGCGCGACATTGACTGGAACGTTACAGCCCGTTTTCACAAACCGTTCGTCAAAGTATTCGAAGAAGAACGTGAACTCACGGTTATGTTGCTCTGCGACGTGTCGGGATCACTTGATTTCGGTACGCAGAAAGTGAATAAACGTGATATGGCCACAGAGATAGCGGCTACATTGGCTTTTAGTGCCATACAGAACAATGATAAAATTGGCGTGGTGTTCTTTTCCGACAAGATAGAAAAATACATTCCTCCCAAAAAAGGCAGGAAACATATCCTTTACATTATTCGGGAAATGCTCGATTTTAAACCGGAAAGTAAGAAAACAGATGTGAAGATGGCCATCGAGTTTCTCACCCAAGTGATGAAACGTAGATGTACGGCTTTCATCCTCAGCGATTTCTATGGACGGGGCGATTTTGAAAATGCACTGACTATATGCAACCGCAAACATGATGTTGCGGCCATACAGATATACGACCAAAGAGCGAGGGAACTGCCTGCTGTAGGTTTGATGACTGTGCGCGATGCCGAGACAGGTCATGAAATGGTGATAGACACATCGAGTAAGAAATTGAGAATGGCACATACGGCATATTGGATGGGACGTCAGGTCCAACTAAGACAGACATTCTCGAAAAGCAATGTCGACCATATATCCATTGCCACGAATGAAGACTATGTGAAAAAACTGATGGCACTCTTTGCCATGAGGGCATAAACAAGTAAAAGAAGAAATGAAAAGAATTTTCGTCATATTGACATCATTGGGAATGGCACTCCACTTGGCGGCACAGCAACCGACTATCGAGGCGCGCATTGATTCCATGCAGATGCTCATCGGCGAACAAGTGCACCTTACTTTGTCGGTGGCTGTTAAAGATGGCCAGCAAGTGGTGTTCCCATTCTATCAACGTACGCAGATGCTCACGCCTGGTGTTGAGGTGCTGGATATGACAGAAGTGGACACTACCAACATCGACAACGGCATGCAACGGTTGTCGTGTACCTATACGCTCACGTCATTCGAAGACACAATCTATTACTTGCCTCCCATGAAGGTAATGGTTGATGGCAAGGAATACAATAGCAAAAACTTGGCTCTCAAAGTGCTCACACTTGAAGTGGACACTCTTCATCCGGAACAGTTTTTTCCGCCGAAAGACGTGCAGGACAATCCATTCCGATGGAGCGATTGGAGTGGGATGTTCTGGATGGCTTGGCTGTTGCTTATCTTGACGGCTTTGGCATATTATGTCTATACACGCATCAGAGATAACAAGACAATAATACCGCCTATTAAATTCGTGCGTAAAGCACTGCCGCACCAGAAGGCCATGAAGGAAATAGAGATCATTAAGCAGCAGCGCATGACTTCTTCTGAAAACCAGAAAGAATATTACACGCGTCTGACCGACACATTGAGGGTATATCTGCAAGAACGTTTTGGCTTTAATGCCATGGAGATGACTTCTGATGAAATCATTGGCCGCTTGAACCAAGAAGAGGACAAAACGAAAATTGACGAATTGACCGAACTCTTCAGAACGGCTGATTTGGTTAAATTCGCAAAACATGAGGCTCTCATCAACGAGAACGACAGAAACCTGGCCAATGCCATCGCTTTTATCGACAGTACGAAAAGAGAGGATGTACCGACTGTGGAACAGATTAAGCCACAACTCACAAAGGAACAACTTGTGAATCAACGCACAAGAACCGTTGGATGGGTGTTGTTGGCTCTACTCACAGTGGTGGGCTTGGCAATTGTTGCTTTTGTGGCTTGGCAATTGTATTCCCTTGTGGGTTAATAGGAAAAAGAAGAAATGGAATTTGTCAACAAAGAATATCTCCTGCTGTTACTGCTGCTCATTCCATATGTGCTGTGGTACTGCTTATATAGGAAACACGTAACACCAACCATGCGTATGAGTGATACGCATGCATATCTTGGTGTGGGCAAGTCGTTGCGCACACGACTTATCCATCTGCCCATGGTGCTTAGAATGATAGCCTTTACCATGTTAGTGCTTATTCTGTCACGACCACAGACACACCATTCATGGGGAACGCGTACCGTAGAGGGTATCGATATTATGTTGGCTATGGACGTGTCGACAAGTATGTTGGCGGAAGACCTGCGACCAAATCGTATGGAGGCGGCAAAAGAAGTGGCGGCGGAATTTATATCGGGACGCCCCGATGACAATATTGGACTTACCATCTTTGCTGGAGAGTCGTTTACTCAATGTCCTATGACTACCGACCACCAGTCGCTACTCAACTTGCTGCATAATGTGCGCACGGATATTGCAGCACGCGGACTCATAGAAGACGGAACGGCCGTGGGCATGGGGTTAGCGAATGCTGTGAGCCGACTGAAGGATAGTAAAGCGAAAAGCAAGGTGGTAATTTTGTTGACTGATGGTTCTAATAACCGTGGTGACATCTCGCCGCTCACGGCTGCCGAAATAGCAAAAAGTTTGGGCATTAGGGTGTATACAGTGGGAGTTGGTACCAACAAGGTAGCTCGCTATCCTATGCCCGTTGGTGGCACGGTGCAGTACATCAATGTGCCGGTAGAAATTGACACTAAAACGTTAAGTGAGATAGCACGGAAAACTGATGGTAAGTTCTACCGTGCTACTAATACAGATGAACTGAAACATATATATCAGGACATCGATACATTGGAAAAAACAAAGTTCGACGTCAAGAAATTTTCAAAGCGCAATGACGCGTACCAACCATTTGCCGTCATCGCCATCCTGGCATTGCTGCTTGAGATGCTGCTCCGGCTGACTATATTGAGAAGAATACCCTGACGTAAAAAAGGAAGTAAAAATGTTCAGATTCGAAAATCCTATTTTTCTCTATCTGCTGCTCATCCTGCCACTGCTATGGATGATGTGGAGGGTGAGCCGTAGAAGACAGAAAAAAGACATAGGGAAGTTCGGTGACCCACAATTAGTGGAACAGATGATGGAAAACCGCTCTTCTTACCGCCCAATGGTGAAATTCTGGTTGCTCATGGCAGCCTTGGCACTGCTCATTGTGATGTTGGCCAGGCCTCAGATGGGGTCTAAAATTAGTTCCGAACAACGACAGGGCATAGAAGCTATCATAGCTCTCGATATTTCTAATTCGATGCTTGCGGAAGATGTGAAACCGTCCCGACTTGATAGGTGCAAGATGATTGTAGAGAACATGGTTGATCATTTTGTGGATGATAAGGTGGGGATGATTGTTTTTGCTGGTGACGCTTTTGTGCAGTTGCCAATAACCACCGACTATGTTTCGGCTAAGATGTTCATGCAGAATATCTCGCCTTCGCTCATCGCGTCACAGGGCACCGACATCGCCACGGCCATAGACCTCTCCATGAAATGCTTCACGGCTGATGATAATACGGGTAAAGCCATCATCATCATAACAGATGGTGAAGACCATGAGGGTGGTGCTCTTGAGGCGGCAAAGGCTGCCGCCGACAAAGGTATTCAGGTGTTTGTGCTCGGCGTGGGCAACAGCGCGGGCGCACCAATACCTGTTCAAGGAGGTGGATATATGACTGATAATACGGGTGAGACGGTGATGACCCGGCTCAATGAACAGATGTGTCAACAGATTGCTGATGCAGGAAAGGGTATATATATTCATGTTGACAACACGTCGAAGGCACAAGAAAAATTGGATGAGCACATCGCCAAGATGCAGAAAGGTGAACTCAACTCCGTCATTTACAGCGAATATGACGAACAATATCAGGCGGTGGGCATCATCGTCATTCTGTTGCTCATTATAGAGGTGTGCATATTGGAAAGAAAAAACAAATTCATCAACAAATTCAAGTTTTTCAAATGAAAAGGGTTGATATGAAAATGTCGAAATACTGCAAGATGCTGTTTGTTATCGCTTTGGCGTTCATTCCTGTTTTCTCATGGGCCGACAACGACAGACAGTATGTTCGCAGTGGCAACAAATACTACAGGGCTGAACAATACGACAAGGCTGAACTGGAATATAAGAAAGCTCTTTCTGCCAACGAGCAGAACACCCAAGCTATGTATAACCTTGGATGCGCCATGATGATGCAGCAGCAGGATTCCATGGCGATAGAGCAGTTCAAGATGTCTGGGGCGGCGGAAAACAATAAGGTTAGGAAAGCCATGTCGTATCATAACATAGGCGTCATTTTCCAGATGCATCAGGAATATGACAAGGCCATAGAATTCTACAAGGAAGCGTTGCGCAACAATCCGCGTGACCACGAGACACGCTATAATTTGGCACTATGTCAACAGTTACTGAAAAACCAACCAAAGCAGAACAAAAACAAGGATAACCAAAACCAAGATAAGGATAAACAGAATCAGGACAAGGACAAACAGAATCAGGACAAGGACAAGCAGAACCAGGACAAGGACAAACAAGACCAAGATAAGGATAAACAAAACCAAGACAAACAAAATCAGGACAAGGACAAGCAAAACCAGGACAAACAAAATCAGGACAAAGATCAACAGAATCAAGATAAGCAGGACCAGAAGCAACAGGGGCAACAGGGCGAACAAAAGCAGATGAGCCGCGAAAATGCAGAACAACTGCTAAATGCTGCGGTTCAGGACGAGAAGAACACCCAACAGCGACTGCAAAAAGCAATGCAACAACCACAACGTAGGGGGCTGCAAAAGAATTGGTGACAATGATTGAAGATTCTAAACTGACCATGATGAGAAACAAATATATATTAGCTTTCATTACCGTCTTTTGCTTCTTGCAGATGGCGGTTGCACAAAAACTGTCGGTCAATGTGCCAGGTAGGGTGCAGGTGGGCGAGACTTTCCGTCTAGAATATTCCATCAACACTGTCGATGTAAATGGCGAGCTGAGATTGCCGGAAATGCCCGATGGTTTGGAGGTGGTTTTCGGACCGAGCGTATCGAGACAACAGAGCTACAATATTTACAACGGCCATGCATCAAGCCAGGCTTCCATAACATATACTTATATGTTGATGGCAAAGAAGGCGGGAACGTTTAACATTCCGGCGGCTCGCCTTAACGTGGGTGGCGCTAATGTGGCATCGGCGCCTGTCAAGGTGACGGCAACAGGAGTTGCCCAGCAGCATCAAGGCACACGCTTCCACCAAGATGAAGAGGAGCAACACCATCTCAGGGCGGCAGGAGCACCTGTCACACAACGTGATTTGTTTATCAGGGTGTCTGCCAATAAAACAAGGGTTCATGAACAGGAGCCAATTCTGCTCACTTATAAAGTGTACACTTTGGTCGACCTCACTCAACTGGAGGGTAAGATGCCTGAACTCAATGGGTTCCATTCTCAGGAAGTGGAACTGCCTCAGCAAAAGACATTCCACACAGAATCGGTTGACGGACGAACGTACAGGTGTGTGACATGGAGCCAATATGTGATGTATCCACAGATGACAGGTACCCTTGAGATTCCAAGTATCACTTTCAAAGGTATCGTGGTGCAGGAAAACAGGAATGTTGACCCCTTCGAGGCTTTTCTCAATGGCGGATCGGGATATGTGGAAGTGAAACGCGACATCGTTGCTCCAGGTCTTACCGTGCATGTGGATCCGCTACCGCAGCGACCAGCCAACTTCTCAGGTGGCGTGGGTCATTTCAATATATCCGCACAAATCGACAAGACTGAAGTGAAGGCGGGTGACCCTGTGAACATCCGTGTGGTAGTGGGCGGCAACGGCAATTTGAAGTTGCTCAAGCAACCAGAAGTGGATTTGCCTAAAGACTTCGAGAAATATGAAGCGAAGGTTACCGACAAGACGAAACTAACGTCTAATGGTGTAGAGGGTAATATGGTATACGACATACTCATCGTGCCACGTCATCAAGGTAGTTATACCATCCCTCCCATTGAAATGACTTATTATGACACCAGCGCTAACCAGTACCGCACATTGAAGACGCAGCCTTTTACCGTGAATGTGGCTCCGGGAGAAGGGGGCGATGAGGTAGATGAGGATGGCGAATCGAAAGTGAAAGATATATACCCCATCCGAACAGGAAAGACAGAGCAGCACTCGCTAGATGACTATTTCTTCATGTCACCATGGTATTGGATATGGATTATCATCCCACTAATGTTGTTCGTAGCACTCATGATGGCATTCCACAAGAGAGCTGTAGAAAGAGCCAACATTGGGAAGATGAGGGGAAAGAAGGCCAATAAGGTAGCAATACGCCGATTGAAGAAAGCCAACCAACTCATGGGTGAGGGTAAGAACAGTGAATTCTATGATGAGGTGCTACGTGCTTTATGGGGATATGTTGGTGACAAGATGAACATGCCTGTGGCAGACCTCTCACGTGAGAATGTCATGCAGGAACTCAGCGACCGCGGAGTGAGTGAACAGGTGGCCGACGAGTTCGTCGGCGCACTTGACGAGTGTGAGTTTGAACGCTATGCACCGGGTGATCCCATGGGTAATATGTCGAAGACGTATAATTCAGCCATGAATGCAATTACCAGAATAGAAAATGAAATCAAATCGGCCAAGACCAAGAATAAAACTGGCGCATCAGCGTTGCTGATCATGGTCTTGTGTCTGCCTATTTCGTCTCTTGCCATCACAAAAGAGAATGCCGATGCAGAGTACAACAAAGGCAACTACCAACAGGCAATCCACGATTATGAGGAACTTCTTCATAAAGGGGTGAGCGCCGATTTGTATTTTAATTTAGGAAATGCCTATTACAGGACGGACAACATAACGAGGGCCATCATCAATTATGAGAGGGCTTTCAAACTCTCGCCGGGCGACGAGGACATACGTTTCAATTTGCAACTGGCACAGTCGAAAACCATTGACAAGATTTCACCGGAGTCGGAGATGTTTTTCGTGACGGGATATCATTCTTTGGTGAATTCGAAAAGCATTGACCAATGGGCATATTTGGCTATCGGAAGTATCATCACCATGTTGGTTCTCGTATTGGTTTACCTCTTCTCTGGAAGTGTCATCTTGCGAAAGGTGGGGTTCTTCGGGGCGGCATTTATGTTGATTCTGTTCATCCTGTCGAATGTCTTTGCCTATCAACAGCGGCGACAACTAAAGGAACGTGACACGGCCATCGTCACTACTCCCACTGTAAATGTGAGGAAAACACCAAAGACGGATGCCGCCGCGGTTTTCGTCATCCACGAAGGAACGAAGGTGAAAATCATCGACAAGTCAATCAGCGATTGGATATCAGTAAAGTTGGCTGATGGACGTGAGGGATGGTTACTCACTAATCAGGTGGAGGAAATTTGATTGTTATGGACTGGCAACCTTTTATTGACGCCGACTGGAGGGCATTCTCTCTCTTCAATGGGAGTGACTCGCTTTTCCTCGACGGGTTCATTGTTACACTTACTTCAGGGTGGACATGGTTGCCGTTGTATGTGGGATGGCTCTATTTGGTAGTGAAGAACTACGAGGTGCCGAAGGTTGTGGCCATCATCATCTCTATTTTTTGCTGCCTATTGCTCACCGAAGGAGTCGACGAGGGGATTATCAAGCCGTTGGTAGCACGTCCACGACCCCTCAATGACCTTCAGATGGGGCATGTGGTGGATGTGGTACAGGGAATAACGGTCAACGACTATAGCTTCTTTTCGGCTCATGCTGCCAACACCATGGGCTTGGCGCTGTTTTTCTGCTTGTTAGTTAGAAACACGCTTTTTTCAGTAGCGATGATGTTGTGGACATTGGTGAATGGGTATACACGACTCTATTTGGGAGTGCATTTTCCGCTCGACGTGCTCTCGGGTTTCATTTGGGGCGCTTTCTCGGCATTGTTGGTGTATTCCGTCTATCATTTCGTGGAAAGGCGATTGGCACCGAAGGGCAATTATATCTCCACCCAATATACCAAGACGGGATTCAGTCTAGTCGATATCGATGTGGCGCTTTGTCTCTATGCGCTGTGTTTTATCTATGCCTTATTCAGGGCTCTGTTGTTTTAGTGAAGGATGAATACAAAAAACATAAGAATTGACGACTACGATTATCCGCTTGCCGATGAGCGGATAGCCAAGTATCCGCTACCGAAAAGAGATGAGTCCAAACTTCTTTATTATCGTCATGGAGAAGTTGGAGAATATTTGTTTCGCGATTTACCAGATCTGTTGCGTGAAGGGTCGCTGCTGGTATTCAACAATACGAGAGTCATCCAGGCGAGACTGCACTTTAGGAAAGCTACAGGTGCGCTTATCGAGGTGTTCCTGCTAGAGCCTGCATCGCCAAAAGAATATGAGCAGATGTTCGTTTCCAAAGGTCATTGCGCATGGTTCTGTATCGTGGGTAACCTGAAGAAATGGAAAGGAGAAACGCTCCGAATGAACGTGGCTCTCGACAATGGACAATGTACACTGACAGCCAAAAGAAGAGAACAGTATCACACCAGTTATTGTGTGGATTTTGCATGGGACAACCCAGATGTTACTTTCGCCGAGATTCTGGATGCTGTGGGTGAGTTGCCCATACCACCATATCTCAAACGCGACACTCAAGAGAGCGACAAGACAACGTATCAGACTGTATATTCAAAAATAAAAGGTTCGGTGGCGGCTCCAACGGCAGGGCTGCATTTCACCAACGAGGTGTTGGAACGATTGAGAGAGAAGGGATTCTATATGGAGGAACTCACTTTGCATGTGGGTGCTGGTACGTTTAAACCAGTGAAGTCGGAAACCATCAACGATCATGAGATGCACTCCGAACACTTCGCGGTGAAGAAGACCACTATTCTCTCGCTGTTGAAAAATGTCGGCAATGTGGTGGCCGTGGGCACGACGAGCGTTCGCACTCTCGAGAGTCTGTATTATCTCGGAACCATGCTCTTGCGTGATAATGGGGTGGGGGATATTTCTTGGCATGTGTCGCAATGGATTCCTTACGAAACCGAAGACAGTGTAACGGTACAAGTGGCACTGAATGCCTTGGTGGATTATATGACGAGGCACAAGATGGATGTGCTCCATGCCTCGACTCAGATTATCATCGCGCCAGGATATAAATATAAGGTGGTGAATAACCTCATTACCAATTTTCACCAACCGAAGAGCACACTACTACTCTTGGTAAGCGCATTCGTCAACGGTGATTGGCATCGCATCTACGATTATGCGTTATCACATGACTTCCGATTTCTGAGTTACGGTGATAGTTCACTGCTCATACCCTAGCCAAGGAAAACGAATAATGGTAAAATAATACTACACAATGAAAATAGGCGATAAAGTAAGATTCCTCAGCGAAACTGGCGGTGGTATAATCGCTGGTTTTCAAGGAAAGGATATCGTCCTCGTAGAGGATGAGGATGGTTTCCAGATACCAACGGCCATCAATGATGTGGTGGTGGTCACTACCGACAGTTACAACATGGCGAAAGTCCACACAGAAGGAACTACACGTAAACCTTCTACTCCGGTCACACAGATTGAACAAGAGAACGAACCCGCTGATAAAGCCGTCACGTTCCGTAAAATGGCCTATGAGCGAAAGGGGGGCGACGCGCTCTCCCTTTACTTGGCATTCGTGCCCATTGACATCAAGGCCATGACTACCACACGTTTCGAGACATACCTTGTCAATGATTCCAATTATTTTATACAATATGTATTGTTGAAAGCGGAAAACAATACTTGGAACCTGTGGTATAATGGTGATGCCGAGCCAAACACCAGTGTCTTTGTCGATGAGTTTGGTCATGAAGACCTCAATGATATGGAGAGGGTGTCTATACAAGCTTTTGCATATAAGCGCGACAAAGGTTTTTCTTTAAAACCCACAGTAAACGTGCAACTGAGGGTGGATACAAAGAAATTCTACAAATTGCATGCTTTTGTGGAAAATGATTTTTTCGAAACTCCCTCTCTGCTATATAATATCGTTGTGCGCGATGTGGTGGCAAAGCCGTTAGTGGTCGATGCCAATCAGTTGAAACGGGAGATGTATGCAAACCCCGAAACGGCAGATAACCAAATGTCGAAGCCTCAAAGTGGGTATGTCCGTAGGTATGATGATGCGCATAGCAAAGGCAAAACTCCGCATAGGACAACACGCGATGATGTAGTGGTGGTTGACCTTCATGTAGGAGAATTGCTCGATACAACAATCGGCATGTCGGCCGCCGACATCCTCAACTACCAATTGGAGGTGTTTAGGAAAACCATTGCCCAATATGCCAAGAATAAAGGACAGAAATTGGTGTTTATCCATGGCAAGGGTGAAGGAGTTCTACGACAAGCTATCATTCATGAACTTAATTACAAATACAAACAATATCCTCACCAGGATGCTTCGTTTCGGGAATATGGATACGGGGCAACCCAAGTGACTATAAAATGAGGGTGGGTTCTTGTATGGTGGCCGTTTTGGCGACATGTCGGCATAATATCCATAACTCACCTAATACCTCTTTGTTTTTTTGAAAAAAATACAAAGAAAAATTTGGAGGTGTAAAAAAATACCATTACCTTTGCACCGCATTTTAGAGAAAATGCTACGGTATGTAACCGGGATTGGAAGTTTGGGTGAGTGGCTGAAACCAGCAGTTTGCTAAACTGCCGTGCGGGTTACCGTACCGGGGGTTCGAATCCCCCAGCTTCCGCTTGGGGTTCGATACCGAAAGGGTGGATTCATCTAATGGTTAGGATACAAGATTCTCAATCTTGGCATAGGGGTTCGATTCCCCTATCCACTACTTTAATCCCTTGCAAATCAACGATTTGCAAGGGATTGTTTTATCTATTCTTTAATATCCTACATCCTTGGAGTCGAAAAAATAGCTCGTTATTTTTTGTTCTGCAGTCGTTTTTCTGTACCTTTGCATCTCATAAGAACATCGCTTGAAGCAAATGGTATTATTTGTGACGCTCACTTCGTTGTTGCAACATCTCATAGATCTCGATACGGCTCTGCTGCTTGAGATCAATAGCCATCATTCGCCATTTTTCGATGTTTTTATGCCACTTTATAGTGGAAAGTGGGTGTGGGTGCCTTTCTATATTAGCTTGGCCTATGTCATTGCTAGGAACTACTCATGGAAAGCCACTCTGTTGGCTCTTCTCACGGCCGCTGTCATTATCACCTTTAGCGACCAAGTGTCAGCCCATTGGATACGTCCTGAGATAGAACGTCTTAGACCGAGCAACCTTCAAAACCCCATATCGGATACTATACACATTGTAAACGGCTATAGGGGAGGCAACTACAGCTTCCCTTCTGCCCATGCTGCCAATTCATGGGCTTTGGTTACCTATATCATCTTGTTGTTTAGGCGCAAATGGTTATCGTTGCTCATGGTGGTATGGGCTGTGTTGATGTGCTATTCACGTATGTATCTGGGTGTTCATTATATGGGCGATCTACTTGCTGGTATGTTGATTGGTGCTATTGGCGCATTGGTTCTCTATTGGGCTTTCTCGGCTTTCAGTCATCAAAAAGCACCTTCTAGTGTGCGCAGTATATGGGCGCCTGTTGTCACTGGCTGTTTCACCGTATTGGTATTTCTGGCTATATCGGCTGTTGTATCGTTGTCCACATGACCATTCATCCCATAGCTCATTTCCACTCACCGTTTTCTTCCAAATTCGGCATACCCAAACAGAGTGGTATCATCGACACCATTCCTGGTCAAATCGTCTTCGTGCAGGAATGGCGCAATGCTGATGCGCTAAGAGGCATCGAAGGATTCGACTATCTTTGGCTGATTTGGCAATTCTCCGCTAATCCTCATGCTGCGACGAGTCCAGTGGTAAGACCGCCACGATTGGGTGGAAACCGCTCGGTAGGTGTGTTTGCTTCACGGTCACCGTTTCGTCCCAACCCTATTGGACTGTCTGCGGTGCGCCTGCAGTCAGTAGAGTGGGAGAGTGAGCAGGGACCAGTGCTCCATATCTTGGGAGCCGACTTGATGGACGGCACGCCAATCTATGATATCAAGCCCTATGTGGTTTATGCAGACAGCTACCCTGAGGCGCGCAGCGGCTTCGTCGACAGCAATGAGTGGACATCCCTGCAGGTGATTTTTCCTGAACCGATGCGAAACAAAATACCCGATAATCTTCTTCAGCCGCTCATAGAAACATTGGCCCTCGACCCACGACCGGCATACCAAAAAGACCCCCAAAAAGTGTATGGTATGCCTTTCGGGGGATATGATGTGCGTTTCACTGTCGATGGAGAGAATCTCACCGTTGTCGATATCGTTTCCCTATAACTATCTCCCTCTATCTCCCCTTACCTTCCTCTATCTTCCTTTATCTCCCTTTTTTACCTTTTTACCCTTTTACTTTTTTACCTTTCAAACGTTTCTAACCTGACGTTGTTTAGCTTGATGTCGCAGGTGGCGTCGATATCAGTACTTTTCTTGGTATAGAAGAATACTGCATCGCTAATTGTCACGTCGTGTACCATCCCTTCCTCTCCATGGGCGGAAATGGCCGTCTTGCAGCCACGGCATACAATATTATTGATATGTATGTCGCCGAAATCTGGTACATATTCCATTTTTATCTTACTATCGTCTTTCTTCGCACCCACATGGTTATTCCAATAGGTCGTCTCAAAGATGATTCCCTCACCGCGGATGTCACTCATGGTGATGTCGCTGATGTAGATGTTCTCAGTCTTGCCACCACGACCTACAGCACTTTTGAAACGCAGTCCGGTGTCGGTACCGCTGAACAGACAACGGCGCACCACGATATTTTTCATACCGCCGGAGAACTCGCTTCCGATGACGAACCCACCGTGAGCATGGTAAACGGTGTTGTCTTGGATGAGAATGTTCTCACAAGGGCCGTTCTTCACACCCGTGGCACCGGCACCTCCTTTCATGCAGATGCCGTCGTCGCCGGCATCCACCACGTTGTTCACTATCAAAACGTTCTTGCTGTTGCCGATGTCAATGGCATCGCCGTTCTGTGCGTTCCAAGGGCAGCGTACCGTCACCCCGTCAATCACTACGTCTTGACAACGTTGGGGAACGATATGGAAACGAGGGGAATTCTGAACCGTCACGCCGCTGATGAGCACGCGCTCGCAGTCGGTAAGACGTATCAGGTGAGCACGCAACCGCTCCTGATCTTCAGCACTCTGAGCAATGTCGTCATAATGATGTAACCCGAAAGGGTACCACAGTTGCCCGTCGGTACTCACCGTACCACCCATATCGCAATAGTCTTTCCATTCCGTGTCGCTCACTTTGCTCCTCTTCACGGGACGCCACCACTCGCCGTTGCCGTCGATGGTACCCTCGCCGGTGATGCTGATGTTGTGGCGTTTCGATGCGCTGATACCCGGCTCGGCACGGTTCTTCCACTCACCAGTCTTGTCGTCTTTTTTCATCGCCAATACTTTGTCGGGAGAAAAAGCGAGCACGGCATTGCGTTCCAGGTGCAGGTCTATACCATCTTTCAGTGTGATGGGACCGGTGAGCCAGACACCCGCCTCTACCACCACATGCCCGCCTCCTTGCTTGGCTAAGTCGTTGATGGCTTTCTGCAAAGCCTCAGTTACCAATTTCACACCGTCGCCTACGGCGCCGTAGTCTTTCAACTTCACCGTTCTGTCGGGAATGACAGGCGTGTTTACCTGAGGCATCGTAACGGGTAAATTCTTGTAATACCGCTCATAATCCTGGGCCGATACACTTATGCTGTACACTAATAGTGCCAAGGTTATTCCAAATAGTCTCATTTTCATTTGATTTGCGTTTTATGAGTTTATAGATTTTAAGAGGTTTACTAGATTGGTGTTAATAAGTATAACTAGTTATATTTTCATTCGAGTGTGTTCAACTTTGTTGTTTTTTTTGTTGACAAAAATACAGATAATAACTCAATTATTTCTATTCACCACTTGTGAAATAGCTAAAAAGATAAAAATTATATGCTAATGGTTTTAATTTCTCCGAAAAACGACTCCTTTTTAAAGAAAAAAAGCATATTTTTGCGCCGTTTAATTCTGGCAAAACATTCACATCATGAATACAGACATCAAAAAAGACTGCATTGCCATCATCAGCGGAGGCATGGATAGTATCACGTTACTCTATGAGTACCAGAAACGCATAGCATTGGCGGTTTCTTTCGATTATGGCAGCAATCATAACCATCGGGAGATTCCCTTTGCACAGTATCACTGTGAGCGTTTGGGAATACCACATCTGGTGATTCCTCTTGATTTCATGAAACGATATTTCAAGAGTTCGTTGTTCGACGGCGATGATGCCATACCCGAAGGCCATTACAAGAACGAAAACATCCAATCGACGGTGGTGCCTTTTCGTAACGGCATCATGTTGTCCATAGCTGCGGGATTGGCGGAAACACATCGTCTCAACTATGTGATGATGGCTAACCATGGCGGAGACCACGACATCTATCCCGACTGTTCTCCTGCCTTCGTCAACGCCATGTCGGATGCCTTGAAGGCAGGGACGATTAATGGTGTACGGTTGTTAGCTCCTTATACGAACTTATCCAAAACTGATATCGCAGTCCATGGAAAACAGCTGGGTGTGGATTATTCGATGACATGGTCGTGTTACCGCGGTGGAGAAAAGCAATGTGGACGATGTGCCACATGCCTGGAACGCCGTGATGCTTTGAGGGCAGCGGGCATCAACGACACTACGGAATACGCTTGAAAGGAAAAGGGTGAAAGAGTAAAAAGGTAAAAAGAGGAACGAGTAAGGGAGATTTGATTAAGTGTACAATGGTACGCTCTTATCCGAACAACAGGCGTAGGGCTTCTTCCACTTTCCGAACGGGATGAATGCCGATGTGATATTTGTCCTTTGGCAGACCTTGTGCATTGTATTTGGGGATAATGATGTTGGAAAAACCTAGTTTTTCCGCTTCTCCGATGCGTTGTTCAATACGGCTTACGGGACGAACTTCACCACTCAAGCCCACTTCGCCACACATGCACCAACTATTGTCGATGGGGGTGTCGACATTGCTCGACAACACCGCTGCAATTACGCTTAGGTCCATGGCCATGTCGGTGACACGCAGGCCACCTGCGATATTCAGGAACACATCTTTCTGTATCAGTTTGAAGCCGACCCGTTTCTCCAATACAGCCAACAGCATATTTAGGCGGCGTTGGTCGAATCCTGTGGCGGCACGTTGAGGAGTGCCGTAAGCGGCGGTGGAAACCAAGGCTTGCGTTTCCACCAAGATAGGTCGAACGCCTTCTATGGCCGATGAGATGGCAATACCCGACAGTCCTTCGTGCTCGCGGGTTAACAGCAATTCAGAGGGGTTGCTCACCTGGCGCAATCCGTCCTGCCGCATCTCGTAGATTCCCAACTCGCTGGTGCTGCCAAAACGGTTCTTGATACTCCGAAGGATGCGGTACATATAATGCTGGTCGCCCTCAAACTGAATGACTGTATCAACGATGTGTTCCAGAATCTTTGGACCGGCAATGCTGCCTTCTTTGTTGATGTGACCGATGAGAATGACGGGGATGCCACTCGACTTCGAGAATCGTAAGAGGGCGGAGGCACATTCGCGTACTTGGCTCACGCTCCCTGCACTGCTCTCCACATCTTCAGTGGAGATGGTCTGGATAGAGTCAACAACCACTAGGTCGGGTTGCACTTCCTTGATATGCGAGAAAATTGCTTCCAACGAATTTTCGCACAATACCAATACATGGTCGTCGCTGTCATGGGCGATGCGCTCGCTGCGCATCTTCAGTTGTTGTTCGCTCTCCTCGCCACTCACATACAAGATGCGGAGATGTGGAAGACGTAACACCGTCTGCAAACTCAATGTGCTCTTGCCGATACCGGGCTCGCCACCCAACAATACGATACTGCCGGGTACAAGACCACCACCCAGAACGCGATTCAGTTCTCCGTCGAACATGTCGATGCGAGGTTCACCTTTAGCGGCAATTTCACTCAGCTTGTGTACACTGGGACCTCCTGACAAGGCGTTGCGCACATGTTGGGCAGCTAACTTAGCAGCTTGACTGCCAGTGTCGTTACTCACACGAATCTCCTTAAAAGTGTTCCATTGACCGCATGATGGACATTTGCCTATCCACTTGGCTGATTCCTGCCCGCAGTTATCACATACGTATGCTATCTTGTCTTTTGCCATACTCTTTAATTCTCCATTATTCTGTCTGCGAAATTATAAAAAAAAGCACAAAATAACAACTCTAATCCCCTTTTTTTACTTTTTTATCCTTTTACTTTTTAGGCGATAGACTGAACCGATACGCTAACGAGAACAATACATAACGGCGCATATTGTTCGTCCATGTTTCATACCGCCCCTGAGAGTTCACGTAGTACTGCCAGTGTGTCACCTGACCCAACAGGTCATAGCCTTTCACCTTAGCCACCCAACGCCCTTGTTTCCAACTCTTAGTCAGTGTGGCATCCCAATATAGGCGGTTGTCGTTCATTTCTTCCTCGGCATAGCCTCTGCGGGAGTGCATCTGCAGGTCGGTGTCGATGGTCAGGTTCCAAGGGAGCTGGTAGTTAGCATTAACACCATAACTGAAGTCATAGACGTTGGTAGGCAAGTTGCTCACCTCAATGCTGCGGTGGAGATGTTGCCACGCACCGTCGGCCTTGAGCGTAAAACTGAGTTTCTCTTTCTGGTAGCGTAGACTGGGTGAGAACGACCAGCGTGTGCTGGTTACTCGATTACGTTGCGCATCCGTCTGTCCGGTGAGTGATGTCATGTCGGTGCTTTGGTTGATGGTGGTACTGAAACTGCCGTCAATATGCCAGAATTTCTTCTTGCCCAAGGCTCGGCCATAGCCTACACTTCCGGTGAGTTGCCAGTTCCCGTTCACATTCTCTGTCCATGAGGTGTAAACTCCTGTCGACGGATTGTAGGTGTAGGCGTTGGCGAAAGAATTGTGCTGTATAATGCCAAACAGTGACACTCTAATGTTCTGGTCGATGCTGTCGGTACGCGAACTGAAACTCATATTGCCAGACCACAGATTCATGGGCTTCAGGTCAGGATTACCCCTTACAATATTTAGGGGATTTGCGGTGGAAGTGATGTCCACCATCTGTCCAATGTTGGGCAATTGTATGCTGTTCTCTAGGTAGCCGCTAATGTATTTATGATAGTTGTCCCATGCAATGTAGTAATTGAAGAATGCTTGTGGAGAACGGTAATTTTTGTTAATGGCGGCATGGAGCATGTCGTTATCATAGCGCATGTGGTTACGGAGGTATTTCTCTGTTAACTGCAAGAGAAAATAGACTTGTCCGTTTTTGATGGGCTTGCTATAGTTTATTTCCGCACCGACGGTGGTGGTGTTCAGCCGTGTATCCTGCTCTGATGAATTGGTATGGTCAAGAGCTGTATCCAAAACATCGGGTGTGGGCAGTGTGCCCATTGGGTGGGGACCGCCGACAACCCAGTCCGCACCTAACCAGTCTAGTCGGTAACGGTTATTGTCGTTGTTGCTGAAATCATAGTTTATACCCACGAAAGGCTGAAGGGTAAAATGCTCCGTCAACTGGATTCCGTAACCCATTCTGCCGATGGCACTGAACCCCTTACTGGGACTGTTGTGGTATTGGTTGCGTTGGTCAATGACTCCCGTATTATAAAACGTATAACTATCCTGAGAGAACGAACGGCTGTTCCATGTGCGTTGGCTATGTAGGTTAACCCGTAACTCCAACATGTCACCCCATGGCAACTTCACGCTAACCTGGTTTTGAAAACTGAAATTCATCTGGTCGCTCTTGCTGCGGTTACGGCTCCTGTTCAGGTTGATGCTGTCGCCGAAAAGCACGTCACGGGCGGTCAGCGATTCGCTTTCGCTTTTGTTGTGACCATGGTTGTATCGTACGTCTAACCACGAATACATGAAAAAGGGTTTCTGCAACATGAAGGTGTTGCGGGTATTGAACGAGAAAGGAAGGTTGTCGAACTCACTGTTGCTCTTACCAAAGGTGCTGGCACCGGCAAGATAGTTTTCTGACTGCTGACGGCTCTCGCTGTGAGTGTCCTCCCACTTCAGGTCATATTCCAACGTGTTCGTAGCACGGTCTTCCGATGCGTGCAATGACCATGCACCGCCCGTCTGACGCACGTCACGGTCACCACTGGCCTCGGTGCGACTTCGATCATTTCCTTCCCGGTCGAAGTCGATATACTCGTTTAGATTGTTTGCTCCACCAAAGAGGATGGCACGGCTATGGTCACTATAGCGCATTCCAAAACCCTTGCCACGGTAGCGATTGTCGGTACCATATCCTCCTTCCACATAGGCTGTGCCACCAACATGGTACTCACGTTTCAACACCACGTCCATGGTGTATTCTTTTTGCTCCACATCACGACCGGTGAATTGGCTCCGTGGTGTCGACTTGTTGAATACCTCCACATTCTTTACGGTGTAATAGGGTAGATTCTCCAGCATCATCTTGTTCTTTCCCTTGAAAAAGTCGGCGCCGTTCAACGTCAGGTTGTCTATCTTCTTGCCATTGACGTAAATTTCGCCGTTCTCTTTCAGTTCCACGCCGGGCAACTGCTTAATCAATGCATCGAGCATAGATCCTTCGGGTATGTTGAAGGCATCGGCGTTATATACGATGGTGTCACCCTTGTACACCATCTTCACCTTTGTGGCTGTCACCACCACCTCGTCGAGGTAGCCTCCTTCCTTGTCGTAGTCGCGACGCAGCCGACGCATACGCAATGCTGGTAATTCAAAATAGCGGTTCCTGCCTATCTTTTTCACCTCGTAGTTCTTGTAGGTAGTCTCGTAGTCGGGATGTGTGGCTTTGATGATGTACTTTGCCGGATGGGCCGGAATGGTGAAGTCGTAGCCAGTGCTATTGATGCCGGTATAGTTCCACGACTCCCACACGTCAGCTGTATCGACGACCACGGAGTCGATGGCACTTAGCAAATAAACCTTCAGGCTGTCCTTGGGTACGCGGGCTTTTGTGAACGAGTCCGATGCATAACCCATCAAACTGATAGTCTTTTCTTTTTTCTTCTTGCCGCCTTCCTTATCACCTTGTGATGCTTGCTGAGCATGTCCTGCCACTGCTATAAGAGCGAAAAGGATGGTGATGAATGTATTCTTGTACATAATAAATGCTATTCGGATAACTTCAGCTACAAAAATAGAATATACCAAAAGAATTTCTATCAGCTGGATTGTTAAATTGATTGAAGAAGGTGAAAATCTAAAACTAGTTTTATGATTTTTGTTGAATACAACCGGAAATTGGCAAAATATCTACCAACAAGTTCTCATTTACTTTTTGTTCCTCCTTCACTTGTGTGCTGTCTGTCTGGGCATGGATTGATAGTGCGAATAACAAGAGTATCAGTATTATAATTGTTTGAATTCTCATAACTTTTATTATATGTTTATTGTCTCCCTCCTTTTGGAGGGGGTATTAATGGGTTTTCATCCCTGGGGGCGGGGATGGGTATTATTTCACCACATCCCTCGGATGGTAATTGAACAATGGTTGATTTTTTCTCAATGCTTCCACATCAAGGTTAGGAAGCACAAGACCGTTCCAATTGGCGCCCCAAGCGTTGAAGGGCTCACCGCTGGGTTCGATATAACTGATGGTAGGCTTGTCAAGAGGCACGGGATCGAATACCATCATATAGGCAATGTAATCGCCGGCATTGCCTTCCATGAAGAATACTTCATCCTTGGGAACACCCTGTACCTCACGAAGGTGATATTGCATCCCCGATTCGTCCACTAACATGGCCCCTGGTTCCCATCCGAAATATTCACGGGTCCAATTCTGCTCATAGGCAATGGCCATATAAGTGGCTTCGGGGGTCTGCCAAATGGCCATGGTGTTGTCGGCCAACGGCTTGATGAGATGGGCATCTGTATAGACCTTCCACGTGTTCCAGTTCTGTTTGTCGTAAGGAGCATCTTCGCTAAGGTGTTCATGTAGAAGACGGGGGCGGCGCAGGCGTGGAATAGTATCGTAATAGTTAATTCGACCTTCAAAATGAGGTCTCACGGTGATGGGATTGCCTACAAGGCCCCATCCGGGAACGCCGAAGATAGTCACCTCTCTCGTTGATTCAGCAAGGGGAGGAAAGTAAATGCGAAAGTCGAGAATGGAATCTTTGGGTGCTTTAAAAGAAAGGTGTTTTCGCGTGCATTCGGGCTCGGTGCGACGGATGCGGTATTGGGTGCCTGTCTCACGGTCAACCAGACAGGTTTCCTCTGAGGCAAGCCAAAAGCGTGTAACGATGTCGGCAGGCATCTTAATGTAGCAATGCAGCACTGTTTCACCGCCTTCCTCACTCAGCATCCAACTAAAGGGCACATAGTCTTCCCATGGATTATGGTAGTCGGGCCCATTTTGCTCTATTAATCGAAGGAGATTGGGGTCGAAGGGGGTGTTTGGGAAATATCGTTCTAGATGTTCTGCCAAATGGACTTCATCCGCACAAACAGAGTCTTTTATCCATGCATTGTTTGTGGGAATCCAAACCGCAGTCTCTTCTTTGGTGAGCGGGTCTATGCTCACTTGGGGTAGAGGCAACAAGCCAACGGATCCTTTGGCCAAAATTCTGCCACCATCAGGACTGACTGTTGTGTACACCAACGTCGCGCTTGGCTGTTGTCCCTGTATCTGAGCTTGAACATTTACATGATGACTCATGCAAAACAGCATCAGCATACTTAATAATACCATTTTAGATCCCTTTATACCCTTTATTATATAATAGGGAGTAGGTGTGGTCATTGAACTTGTAAATTGACTCATATCTCTTAGTTTTTTAATGTTCTAATATTCAAATGCTCTTTGTATTCCTGATAACAGGCAGAAGATACACTTACTTCCATGGGTGAATGGGTGCAGAAGACCAATATTCGGTTTCCGTCAATCCGCTCCGCTGTCCATAAATACTTCTCTCCTTTACGCTCGTCATTCAGGCAGAAGAAGAATTGTTGACGGGATATGTTGAGCAGATAGCCGGGACTCTTGTTGTCATACCAACAGGCCATTTGTAGAAGACGACCAAATACATCAACTTCGTTGTTCTCAGTGAAGACATAGGCCGCACTTACAACCTTTCTTTCGTTGTCATTTTCTTTGCCGCCGCGGCCAACAGTACCTTTGCTCTTTTTGCCATTTCCATTGACGATATCACCATCTCTGATGTCTCCACAATCAAGGCTTACTCGTTCCACCCCGTTATAATCGGCCATCTTAGCGATGAAGTCGTCAAACAGACTTGGCGCACGGTATGCGACACTGTCGTTCTTCGTGGCCGAAGCATACCGTAAATAACCAACATCGCCCTTCGTCATTGAATAAGGTGTAGTAACAGGTATCTCATATTCCTGCCTTCTCCCATTCTTTGGGTTGACTCCATCCCTTTCATTGACAGAGGATGGGCCTGGAGAACTTTCTTTTTTCCAAACCTTAACAGGAGTAGATGATGTTTTCTCAGAGAAATCTATTTCTCTCTTGGAGGAGCCAGAGGAGGTCATTCCTCTCTCCTTCTTTTCCTGGGTCGAGGGGGCAGTTTCCTCTTTTTCCTCCTTTGTGGTGGAGGGATTGGGGGCACTAACGTTTTCCACCTTTGCAGTAACCTGGTCAACACCACCGCCTTTCTTATCAAACAACAGCGTAACACCAATGCCGGCAACCACCAACAGACAGGCTGCAGCTGATATCCAACGACGAACGACTTGTTTGCGGTGCCCATCATCTGCCACCCTTGCCATCACCCGTTCGTTCAGGTCGGAGGGCATGACGGGGCGTCGCCCTTCACGATTTGCCAGGGCTTGACGGAGACTCGTGTCCTTTTGTTGATGGTTTATGATTTCGTTGTCGTTCATTATTGTATTTGTTTGATGATATGGTACAGTTTCTTTCTTGTCCGGCTTAATTGCGAACCGATTGTGGAGGGTAGTGTGTCGGTGATGTAGCTGATTTCCTTGATGCTCTTCTCGTCGAAATAGAACATACCGATTATGGCTTGTTCTTCAGGAGACAGGTGGTCTAACGCACGTTCCAACAGTTGGGTGGTCTGCTCGTCAGAATCCTCCATGACCTGTGTGACGGCTTCTTCACTGATTCGCTCGAAATCAACCTCGCGGTCGTCGATGTAGAGGATGGGCGACTTGTTGTGACGCATGTAATTCAGCGACTCGTGATAGGCTATTCTGCTCAGCCAAGTGGCAAGAGATGCTTTTGACAGGTCATACGAGCGGATATAGCGGAATGCTTTCACGAACACGTCTTGATACACCTCTTCAGCATCCTCCTGTCGCGGAACGATTCTCGACACCTGGCCAAAAACTATATCACCATACAGTTGGAGAAGCCGCTCTTGTGCCTGCCGGCGCTGTCGGCACAATCCGCGTATCAGTTCGTTCGTCTCGTTAAGCATCCTCTACTTGTATATACACACCTTTCGCAAAAACATTGCAAGAAATTCATACTTTTTTCAAAAAAAGTCAATCTCGCTTCATATGTGTTTGGCATACAGCGAGATTGACATGTCTTTATGTTTAAAATATTATCAATAATTTATTAATCTAATCTTACCGAGAAATATTTTTCTCGCAAAGACTTGACCACCGTCTCGCCTTTCAACGATACCTCTTGTTGCAGACGAATGTCAGTAGAAGAGGCTCCAACCTTGACAATGAATGTGCCAGGGGCTATATTCCACTGTCGTTGTCCCTCATGACTGTAGAAACCGAATTGCTCGGTATAGAGTTTCATCTTCACGGCCTTCGTCTCACCTGGATGAAGTGATACGCGGGCAAAACCTTGTAATTGGATAGGACGAATATGCTGATTATCGGATGTGGGGGATAGGTACACCTGCACTATCTCATCGGCAGCTACCTTGCCGGTATTTTTCACGTCAAATGTCATGACGATGCTTTCAGATGTGGTGGAGGCTTCTTGGTCTATCTTCAGATTACTGTATTCAAAAGTGGTGTAGCTCAATCCATAGCCGAAAGGCCACTGTACACGGGAATCTTTCTCGATGGAACGGTTATAACAGATGGGTTCGTAAACCTCAGTGTTAGGATAGCTTACTGACAACTTGGCCGATGGAGACACCTTGCCATAGAGAATGTCGGCAACGGCATTACCGCCTTCCTCACCAGGATACCATGCTTGGATAACGGCGGCGCAACGCTCGGCGATACCCGATACAATCTGGGCACGACCACCGAAAATGACCAAAATGACAGGCTTGCCCGTATTCAGTAATTCTTGCACATACTGCTCCTGCTTGCCAGGCAAACGTAAACCCTGACGGTCGCGGTTCTCACCGCAAAGCATCACATTTTCGCCAACGGCTGCAATAATCACGTCACAATCCTTGGCCATATTAAGAGCTTCAGCCTTGTCGGCTTTCTCGCCCGAATCAACCTTGCGGTGCAGAATCTCATATTCCCATGCGCGCTCGTCACCACCCTTGGCGAACTTGGTTTCAATTTCTTCTGTCCAGTCACAACCACGAGAATACATAATATTGAAGCCTTCGGGTTTGTGCCCCTTCATACCCTCTAATAATGTAATGACATGGGGATGGTCGAGGTCGTTCTCCACCTTCTTCCAAAAATAGGTCATAGCAGGAAAAGAGTAGTCACCGCACATCGCCCACATGGAATTGGCGTTAGGACCGGTCAAGAGGATGTTGAGTTTTGAGGTGTCATTGCTGAGGGGAAGGATGCCGTTGTTTTCCAACAAAACAATCGATTGGGTAGCGATGTCGTATGCGGTCTGACGCTCTTCGGGTGTGTCTAACTCAATCTTCTCCTTGCTATACAAGTATGCATCCTTGTCGAACAGACCAGCACGGAACTTATGGCGAAGAACATCCTTGACAGCGCGTTCCAACACTTCCTGCTTCACTTTCCCTTGTTCGAGGGCTTGAGGTAATGACTGATAATTGGCACCATGCGGAAAATCAACATCGCAACCGCCATTGATGGCCATAGCGGCTTTGTCCACCGTTTCGGTGATGCCGGGCAACTGGTCGATGGCGGTATAATCGCTGACCACCATCCCATCAAATCCAAGATAATCACGAAGAATGTCGTTCAAAATCTTGCTGTTGGCCACACAGTTGACAGAGTCCCCATTACTTCCGGCCATGGCATGATAGCCAGGCATGACAACTTTGCTGCCTGCCAGACGAATCATCGCCTCATGAGGAAAGAGTATTTCTTCCATCAACTCTTTCTCCTCGGCATCGCCGCCACCGCCATAACCCAGATAATGTTTGGAACAGGCTCCGACACCTTTCTTTAGGTCACCTTGCTGTAAACCGTTTACAAAGGCGACACCCATCACTGCTGATAAATAGCCGTCTTCTCCATATGACTCTTCCAAACGGTTGAAACTGGGCGTGCGGCAAACATCAACCATCGGTGAGAGCGACAACACACCGCCCATCTTACGCATAGAAATACCCGTTTGACGAGTTTTCAACTCGGCCAATTCGGGATTGAAGGAACAGGCCTGTCCTATCTGTTGGGGATAAATGGTAGCTCCGCGGGTGTTTACACCCGAGAGTACTTCTTCATGGAAAAGGGCGGGAATGCCATTCGGAGTATTGTTTGTCAGCCAGTCCTGTACTGCGGCTACACGGTCACGTAGTACGTCAGGTTCCAAAGGCTTTTGACTGCAATATTGCGAGAAATGGCCAATGCCATTGGGAATCAATTGACGGCACTTGGCGGTGTCCAGCTGTCCTTGATTATCGAAAAGATCATCCATATACATACTACGCAATTGAGCAATGCGCTCTTCCTGTGACATCTTTTCGTATAATTCGTCTACCTGTTGTTCAATATCCATGGCGGTGTTGCATCCCGTCAATAAAGTGGCCATGCAAATCATTTTAAATAGTTTCATAAGGGTTTGTGTTTTGTTTTTGCAAAAATAGTGCAAACCGAGAACAAAACAAAAGAAACTTGTTTGTTTTTTTGTCGAGGTGCCGCCTATTTTTGAGATAATACTTTTCATATTCATCTTTATTTCGTACTTTTGCACCATGTATCAGAAAAAATGGTTATGCCTTTCATTTGCTTTTTTGCTCTTATGCGCATGCGGTGGGGGAGAAGACAAAGGAAAGGATACACAACACCAACAGGGGCGGGATGCGCTTGCTGTGGCAACAACACCTACCCTCGACTGCCTGCCCATTTTCGTGGCGCAAGAAAGGGGGATGTATGCTAAGAATAAAGCAAACATCTCGCTCATGGCCATGATGGCACAAATGGATTGCCAGGAAGCCTTGCTCAATGACAAGGCTCAGTTAATTGCATCTGATTTGATGCGTGGTGAAAAGATGAGAAAGGAGGGTAAGGATGTGCATTATGTGACAACTACCAACATCCATTGGCAACTGATTACCAACCGTCTGGCGCGTATTACTGACCTCAAACAACTTGGTGACAAGATGGTGGCTATGACAAGATTCTCAGCCACGGATTTCCTCTGTCGTCATGTGATTGACAGCGTGAAACCAAAGAACAAGGTGTTCAGTATACAGATCAACGATGTGAACATACGGCTTAAGATGCTCCTCAACAATGAGATGGATGCCATGTGGTTACCTGAACCTCAGGCTACGGAAGGAAGACTTGACAAACACCTTGTTCTATACGATACACAGCGTCAGGGATGGCAATTTGGTTGCCTGCTTACTCTCGCAAAGACTTGGAACGATGCAACGAGGAAAAAGCAAATAGAAGATTTTATAACGGTCTATAACATGGCATGCGACTCCATCAACAGCCACGGCGTGACCCACTATTCCGACGTAATACAGAAATACTGCCATGTGTCAGACAAAACGGTAAAGGCATTGCCTAAAACCGTTTTCATACATGCTCATGCTCCAACAGATGCTCAAAAGAGCAGGGCTCAAGCGGTGAATTGGAACGATTGATATTGACATCGATATGAACTATGAGATTTTCAACCCCGTACGCCTGTTGATTGCCAACAAACAATTGGGCGATGCATTGCATATGATGAGATCGCAGATGGCTTCCAACCAACTGTTCTCCTTGTCGACGGAATTGGAGGCTATAGAGAGCGACTATACGTTGATGTTGAATTATTTTGGACAAGGGTTTGAAGATTCACAACGAAACCAGTTGTTCTTCAAGTTGCTCAGGAAGGCATGGCGATGTGTCAACAATGCTGATCTGGCTTTCCATATCAAGAATTGTACTGCATTTGGCTATGCCGCTACAAAGGGGGATAAATATCGTGGCGACAATGAGACAATAAAGAAAAAGGTGGAGGATTTCACTTCTGACCTTGCCATTAACGAACTGATGGGTGAGGCTGGAAAACAGCAAGAAGCGAAAATATACGAGGAGCACCATGACTTCATTACGGCATTGTTCGGAATGCTACTTACGGAGCGACAATGGAATGAAGAAACAAGATGTTTCTTTGCTCATCTCATCCTTTCCTCAAACACACATATCAACGACGCTTTGGTTCTTACCAGTGCCATACAATTGTCGATACACAATTTCTTTGATCCCCAAAAATGGCTCACTTTGATAGAAATCTACCAAAAAGCGCATGACGACAGGCTAAGGCAAAGAGCTCTCGTTGGATGGGCTTTGACAAAGATAATGGTAACGGACCTTTTCCCAGAGGTAACGGATAAGCTGAAAGAAATGGCATTTGACGAGCAAGCACATCAACAACTCACCGAGCTGCAAATGCAAATCTATTTCTGCATGGACGCGGAAAATGACCATGAAGAGATACAGCGTGAAATAATGCCCAACATCATCAAGAATAACGGGTTTAACATCACTCCTTTCGGCATTACCGAAAAAGAGGACGATCCGATGCAGGATATCCTTAACCCTCATGCCGGAGAGGAGGCTATGGAAGAGATGGAGCGGAACTATCAAAAAATGATGGAGATGCAAAAGGCAGGATCGGACATCTATTTCGGAGGATTTGCACAAATGAAACGGTTTGCTTTTTTCCAAACAGTTTCAAATTGGTTCTCGCCATTCTATATTCAACATCCCGACATCAAGATAAGTGTTGAAAAAATGAAAGACAGCAAGTTTATGCAGGTACTCTTCGACCATGGCCCGTTCTGCGATAGCGACAAGTATTCATTTGCGTTGGCTATGAAGACTGTGATAGACAGACTGCCCGACAATTTGAAGGAGATGCTCGACAACCAAGAGGCCTTGGGTCCTACCATGTCAGATGAAGAAAAACAGACATCGGCATATATAAGAAGAATGTATTTGCAGGATCTTTACCGTTTCCATAAACTCTATTCCGACAAAAATGCTTTCCGTAATCCTTTCAGTACAGAGAAAGAATTTAACAAGACGGACGAATTGTTCCTAGGAGACAATGCTTTTCGAGGAATACTCCACGAAGATGAGGTCATTTCCTTAGCCAAATTCTTGTTGAAAAGGAAACGCTACAGAGCCATGCAACAATTGTTGGCTGTTCATTCCAACAGTGTATCGCCACAACATGCATTGTTGAAGGCGTGGGCCTATTATCACAATCATGAATACGACAAGGCCAAGGAGTCGTTTTACACCGTCCTCGACGCTAGGCCGGATGTGGAGAGTGCCAGGCAAGGACTGGCCAAGACACTGGTTCGGTTGAATCATTACGGAGAGGCGGCTGAGCATTATCAATTATTGGTCGAAGCCAAACCCAACAGCAAGTCATACAGATTGAACCTTGCCCTCTGTCTAATTCAGGAGAATCGCTATGAAGAGGCAATAAAACACGCATTCCAACTCAAATACGAGCATCCTGACGATAATAATGTTCGTCGTTTGCTGGCATGGTGTCTGATGCACAATGAGAAAAAGGAACAGGCTCTTCAAGAATATGAAACACTAACATCTGCTGCCGATGTTGTGAAAGATGATTTTCTTAATGCAGGCTATTGTCAATGGATAACGGGTCATGTGGCACAAGCTCTTGAATCGTTCTTGAAATTTGTTGGCCTCGTTCCGAACAATAAAGGCCTGTCATTGTTGCAGGAAGAATTCAACAAAGAAATGCTATTGCTCTCTTCAAATGGCATCGATGAGTGTCAGCGTGTCATGATGCTCGATGCGGTGAAAAATGTAAAAAAGTAAAAATACAAAAAAAGGAGATAATGGACGCGAAGCCTTTTATCTCCTTTTTCTATGTGATTTTTATTACGAATTCATTCCCATTAGGAATTCTTCAATGCTCTTGGCAGTCTGCAAACGGTCATGGATAGTGTTCATCGCTTCCATGGCGTTCATGTCGGCAATATGCTTGCGAAGAATCCACATCTTGTCAAGCGTAAGTTTGTTGTGCAACAGGTCGTCACGTCGGGTACTCGATGCCACCAGGTTCACTGACGGGAAGATACGTTTGTTGCTAAGGCTTCTTTCAAGTTGGAGTTCCATATTTCCAGTACCTTTGAACTCTTCGAAAATCACTTCGTCCATCTTCGAGCCAGTATCGATAAGCGCAGTGGCAATAATGGTCAATGAACCACCGCCTTCAATGTTACGTGCAGCACCGAAGAAACGTTTTGGCTTCTGCAGGGCATTGGCATCGACACCACCTGTAAGTACTTTTCCGCTGGCTGGCGATACGGTGTTGTAGGCGCGCGCAAGGCGAGTGATGGAGTCGAGGAAGATTACGACATCGTGACCACATTCCACCATGCGCTTGGCTTTCTCGAGTACGATGCCGGCTATCTTGACATGACGTTCTGCTGGCTCGTCGAACGTAGAAGCAATCACTTCAGCATTCACCGTACGTGCCATGTCGGTAACCTCTTCAGGACGTTCGTCTATCAGCAGCATCATCAGATAAGCTTCGGGATGGTTGGCTGCGATGGCGTTGGCAATATCTTTCATCAAAATTGTCTTACCCGTTTTGGGCTGGGCAACTATAAGAGCACGTTGTCCTTTCCCGATTGGTGAAAACAGGTCGACGACACGCGTGGATAGGTTTTCCGTCTTAGGATCGCCGCACAATGTGAATTTCTCGTCTGGGAATAGGGGCGTTAGGTGTTCAAAGGAGATGCGGTCGCGCACTTCTGATGGATCACGCCCATTGATTTTGTCGATGCTTGTCAATGGGAAATATTTTTCGCCTTCACGAGGCGGACGGATGCGACATTCTACCACGTCGCCCGTCTTCAGCCCATATTGTTTCACCTGGTTGGCAGAAACATAGACGTCGTCAGGCGATGATAAATAGTTATAGTCGCTTGAGCGAAGGAATCCATAACCGTCAGGCATGATTTCCAATACGCCGTTGCAACTGATAAGATCAGCAAAATCGTATCCCTGTTTGTTTTGTGGAGCGGCAATCAAGGACTGTTCGGCAGGAGCCACAGGAGACGTGGGGTTGTCGAATATGTCGTAGTCGGGTAGGGCACCTTGGTCCTCTATGGGAAGATCAATGACGGTAATAAAGTCGGTGCCATCAGCTGGGTCGCCAGCCCAAATGCCATCTGGATATTCAGGTGTCTCAACCTGTTCATGGTTGTTAACCTTTGCCTGTAATTGTTCTAAAAGATTGCCGGTTGACTCGTCAGCTGAAGCAGGATTGTCAAACATCGCCTCAGGAACATCAATAGTGTCGTTTTCGGTTTCTTCGGCTGGTTTGTCGGCCTGTTCCACAGTGTTTTCTTTATCAACAAACTCTTCTGTTAAGCCATCGCCAGTCTTGGGTTCAGCGGCAGTTTCTTCTTCAACTACTTTCTTTGGTTTACGACCACGTTTTTTGGGAGCGGGAACAGGTGTGGCCTCTGCTACAGTATCATTGATGGCCATTTGCTCTTCTTCAACTGGCTTCTGAACGGGTTCCACTGCTGGTTCCAGCTGGGATTCTTGTGCGGCCTCTTCCTCTGCTGGCATCTGAAAATCATCTTTAAACAGAGGAAGTGATTCCTGGGCGGTTTTTTTATTTTTTTTGTTGTTGTGTAAAATTTAGCCAA
>JAFYJN010000055.1 GCA_017538105.1 Prevotella sp.
ATCAACGCCATGTATGGAGGCGACCGCGCGCGCAAGCAGAACCTCGTGGAATATGGATTCCGCCTGCCTGCCGCCTTCGACAACCGCCCCCTGCGCTTCGAGGAGTTCAACGAGATGGTGCATCAAGTCATCTACGTGTCGGCAACACCCGCCGACTACGAGCTCATGGAGGCCGAGGGCGTGGTGGTGGAACAGGTCATACGCCCCACAGGACTGCTCGACCCAGAGATCGAGGTGCGACCCAGCGAGAACCAGATTGACGACCTACTCGACGAGATACAGACACGAAGCCATCGAAACGAGCGCGTACTCGTCACCACCCTCACCAAACGCATGGCGGAGGAAATGACCGAATACCTGCTGAACCACGGCGTCCGAGCCAACTACATCCATAGCGACGTGGCGACCCTCGACCGCGTGAAGATCATGGCCGGATTGCGCGCTGGAGAGTTCGATGTGCTCGTGGGCGTCAATCTGTTGCGCGAAGGACTCGACCTCCCCGAGGTGTCGCTCGTGGCCATCCTCGATGCCGACAAGGAAGGGTTCCTGCGTAGCCATCGAAGTCTCACGCAGACAGCAGGACGAGCCGCCCGAAACGTCAACGGAAAGGTCATCATGTATGCCGACAGCATCACGGAGAGCATGCAGAAGACCATCGACGAGACCCTGCGACGCAGAAGCAAACAGCTGAAATACAACGAGGAGCACGGCATCACGCCTACACAAATCACGAAGGACATCAAGCAGACCTTCACCACCTCGAAGGACGAACTCTCGCCCGACCGCCGCGAACTTCAACGTGGCGTGTATGCACCCTTTGGCGAAACCAACACACAAGGAGCCATCGCCGCCGACCCTGTGGAGCAACGCATGTCGCGCGAGCAACTCGAACAAAGCATCGAGAACACACGTCGCCTCATGAACAAGGCCTCCGAGGCATTCGAATTTCTGCAAGCCGCCCAATACCGCGACGAGCTCTTCCGCCTGGAAAAACTATTGGAGGAAAAATAAATTATTTGCTTACCACTAACCTCTTACCACTTACCTCTTGGAATCAGAATCGTCTTGAACCAATCGCGCAGAATACCCCCATATTGGTCTTGCGAGTCCGCCACCAAGATGATGGTCTGCATGCCGTCCGTCGTGCGAGGTCCCAGGCACATTCCTTCGAAATTCGCCAACTTCCTACCGAACAACGAGATGTTGGTTTTCCACGATGCTACCAACTGTTTCTCAACATAAGAAACACTTTCACCAAGCGATTCATTTGCGTTGATGGATAGCGACTTATCGGGCTTCACACGATAGATTTTATTGATAACGAACGAACCTATCTTCCGCTTCGCCACAAATACCTCGCGCTCCAACACCAGCAGACTCCCATCGTCCAACGCCAGCAGTTCGCTCACGCCATGAGCATATTGGCGGCTCCGCTTCTTAGCCTTCGGGGCATCGGTCAGATAGGCATATTGCTCGCATGGGTTCAACGCCGCGTCGAAGCTCTGCAGACGAATCCTGTTGCGCACGCCATTCACACTCGTCGAGCGCTCGCCATCCTCCTTCAGCGTACTCTCCGCGCACGCCCACATCAATCCCGTCTTCTCGTTATAAGCCAGCGACTCCAGTCCGTAATTGCCCGTCCAGCCCTTCAGCGTCGCTCCCACGTCGAGCACGCGCCCAGTGCGGCGTCCCTGCAGGTCGTATTCCACCACCTTCCCGTCGGCCTCGCCCGCCAACATCAGCGTCTGCGTCTGCGGCAGAAAGACAATCGCCTCTGTGTCTCGATTCTTCGCGCCATCCGTACGGAAACCCAGATTGCGCACGCGCTCCACCTTTCCACTCACACTATCCACCACAATCTCGAACACGAAGAAGCCATCCGTGGCCGACTTGTCGCTCACAACAGCGTAGCGTCCCTCTCCTATCGGCGTCAGTCCGCTATAGTTCCCTGCCGGCACCTCCTGCTTGAAATGTCGTTGTTTGTTCAACCTGACGACACCCAACGAATCGGTTGTCGCCAGCGCACCAACCGCCCAAGCAGTCAGCATCCCAATCATCGTCCATCGTTTCATGGCGACAAAGATAGTGCAAACCGAGTGAAATGCCAAATATATTTATTTGTTTTTTCCTTTGCTCCCACCTTAAACATCTTTATCTATTATCTCATTATCTCATATCTCTTATCTATATATCTAAAAAAACTGCCACCAAACTCGCATGAGTCCAGTGGCCTTTTTTTATTTATATCTTCACTTGCGCTTGAACATATCGCCATTAGCGCAATGATTGTTCCTTAACCAATTCCTGGTTTAGCACCATTCCAGTCAATTTCAACTGCATTGACCACTGGTTCTATACCATCTTCATTTGCATTTGCAAAATCATTATTTCCATAAAATAGTTTTCCACTTATTGATTTTTTAGGAGAAGGATTTGATTCCAAATTGGTAAAAGTTATTCCATTAGGATCATTATATCGATGTTTTGCCATATTTATATTTTATAAAATATTTTTTCTATTTTTTTTAGTGAACCCACCATACATTAAACTTTCTATATGTTCCAACAGATTTATAAACATTATAAGTTATTCCTGTTACTGTTATTGGTTGTTCTGTTGTCCAGTTGCCATTAGTTACTTCATTTCTATCAACAGAATCATAAACACCTAATGATGAAGTTGATGGAACAGCAACATACCAGGCAGCGTTTGCACTTGGATTAGATGCAATTGGATTAGATTCAGAATTATATAATGGATCTGCAAATGTATATGTACCAATTGATGTTCCTATTTCATGCCATCCTGGATTAGCACCAGTTACTGTTGTAACATTATTTGTTGATTCAGGTTGTGTTTGATCAACATACCAATAATAAGTTGTTGGTTGAGGTGTAGAACCACCCTTCAGAATGATGTCGACAATTGCAACTACGTCTGCAACATCAACTCTTCCGTCTTCATTCACATCTCCTTTCAAGGGTTGGTTGCCACTTTGTGCAAACGCGCCAATACTCAGCAGCATCGCTGCCAGCATCACGAATATTCTTTGTTTCATAGTTATTTGATTTTTATTGTTAGTTATTTTTTTCTCAGTTATTAAGATGTTCGATATATACTTTTTTTGAACTAGGATTGAAACAATGTGGATTGTATGCATCTTCTATTTCTTGAGGAGTAAGAGTATTGCCCTCAGCAAGTTTCTTGAAAAGATTCTTATAGATGCAAAGCATGTTTTCCAAGTCTACATTAGGAACTCCAGGAAACAAACCAGCGAAGACACTTGTCGGCATTTTCCTGCAAACGTCATCATTGTCGAAAATGTATCCTGCACCTTCTCGGGCTCCTGCAGCAAGATAGACATAATCCTTTGGTTCAACAATAGGATTCAGTAATTGACCTATGTTAACGGCCGTGTCATAAAGCGTAAGATCACCACACGCAAATGGGATATTACGGAATAGTATTTTTATTTCATAATAAAGACTCTCGAAATTACCAAACTTCTTTTCCAAGATCTTACTGTCCAGGAGGGCTTTCACTGCTTGTTTCGTACTCTCCCATGGCATACGCCAACCATGCCGGCATCGCAGGCACAATGCCAACAAATAGCGAAGGTCGTCAGTATCGCCTGTCCTCAAATAATTGTCACGAATCTCACGAAGTTTATTAAATCCATCTGTGAGACTACACTCAGATTGTTTTTTGAGATAGGAGTCAACTATAGGCTTTAATTGTTTTGGGGTTAAAAAGATAAACATAGTTTCTTGTTATTTGTTTAGGATTAATACTATCAAGAAGGGACAATAAAAAAACGTGGACTTGTTACTTCGTCTACGTTCTAGAGGTATCGGCAAAGACCCAACTATCTTCAACGAGTAAAAGCCCACGCCTAGCGGCGTGAGCATCCTTACTTCAATCTTGATAGTTCTTTAAATTTTTGCCGAATTTTCTAGAACAAGAATCAAAGTGGACGCTTCATCCTATATGTCTTTGATGCATTCGCATCGATATCTATCTTAGCCCATAGGCAATCATCGGTTTTAGAGGTTGGTATATTTATTTTGTTATACCTCAATGCCGAGGCGTAAATCTCTATTGGAACTCGGCATGCTCGGCAATTACTTCCTTGGCAGGAATATACTTGATGGTATTGTCTTCTCCCATGACAACAATGGTCTCGTCGTGAAGTGCCTTCTCTTGCAACATCCGCTTTTCTGCTAACAGCAGACCATCATTCAACTTCACAATGTACGATTGCAATTCACTATTTGACATAACCTTCTAAGATTTTAAATGTTTTATTGTTCAAGATATGGCACACTTCATTACCGATACCATATGCCACTTGTTCTCTTGGAGTATTACTGTTATCATAAATTGACCATGTGTCAACTATTGGAATATACAACCTGAGCAGGTTGCGGATTCCTGCGGCGTATCGGCGTTTGATGGTTGCCGTGGGGATTCCATGTCCTCCATTCCTCACACGCTCTGCCACACGTTGCATGGCCAACTCAGGCGATTCCAACCAGAAGAATATGAGATGGACGCGGTAACCCGCTTTCTGAGCACGATACACAAGGTTCACATAAGACTTCGTGGCCAATGTGGTCTCAATGGAAAAAGAGTCTCCTCGACGCAAAAGCTCTTCGATGCGCGAGAGCATCAACCTGCCTGCCTCAATAGCAACATTCTCCGGATTGAATGGCGACAACCCCCGTGCAATCTCATCGGCATTCACGAATTCTTTGCATTGAAAGATTTCGGGAAGAATGGTGTAAGAAGCGGTTGTCTTCCCAGCTCCGTTACAACCTGCGATGATGTATAGACGTCTTTCCATCAATTTCTTCGGGTGCAAAGCTCGTGCAAGCCGAGGGCAGAGAATATATTCTTTGCAGAGGCGCAGCCGAACTTCGCAATCTTCGATTGCAAAGATAGATGATTTTCGGGAAACTTCCAAACAATCAGCCGAAAAGTTGTTGTTGATGCAAAACAAAGGCCTTGTAGAAGAAGGTCGCGATTAATTAAAAGCTAAGCAGAACGAAAGGGAACTCGATACGAAACAGCAAGTAAGTAATCACAACCGAGTCATTCCAATTCCAGTTATTCCAGTTTCCAATTAAGGTGTTGTAAGACAAAATTTCCCTTCTATATACTATATAACTAATTTATATATAAGTAGTTATATATATAATAACAGAAATTGGACACCTCCGAAATTTAATTGGAATAATTGGAATATTGGAATATGCAACCGATTCAGTCTAGCTAAAAGGCTGATTATCAACAGGATATGATTCATTGAGCAATCTGCACCCTTGATTCAACACCAGCAAAAAGGACAAAAACTTGTTGTTTTTTCCTCTAAAAGGCCTCAAAAAACGTGCTTGAGACGCTAGTTTCGATATTTTACCCTATCCTTTGCACACATTTATGTGGTTTTGAAATTCAACATCATAACCTCATTTGGAGGCACATTGTGGTCAAACGGCATGTCATGTTGCAGAAAATGGAGGTAACAAATGCCATTTTTCACTACTTATTGGAACAATTGTGAGACCATTTTGTAACCATAATGAGACCGAGGTGTAGATAAATACCACTACTTAGGATTACTTTCTTCTGTAAAGATAATTCTGAAATCTAGTGCCACGAGAAGGCTTGTTTTCTGAGAAAAAAATTCTTCGTGGGCAAATACGCGGAAAATGAGCATTTTCGGAAATTGTTGATAACCAATAAGTTCCGTTTTCTTTACAAACAATGGAATTGTCAAAGCTATGCAATGAGACGGTCAAAGCTATGCAATGAGCTTGTCAGATGTGGCATTTGAGGGCGTCAGATGCCACATGTGAGCGGGTCAAAGCATAGGTATGAGGGCCTCAGATGCCACATGTGACAATTTCGGGTGTGGAAAATAAGGAAATAGGAGCGGAATAGTCGTTTTCTCATTCCATTTTCTTTTCTAGATTGAACGGAAAAGTCGACAAAAATTTGTCATGTTTTTTCGTTCCTTTTCCCATTTGTTTCTACGTTTTTACTTGCGAAGGCGCCGTTTATAGACTCCGAGTTCCACGTAGTATTTGCCGACGGTTTCGGGGCGATTGATGTTGGAACTATTGGCTTCCTTCACTTTGTCGGCAGTATGCACATACACCCACTTGAAGATGGACACAGGCTGCTTGCGGTTGGACAAGCCCCCATAGATCTTGTCGGCCACGAGGGGGATTCCCGCTTTCTTGATGTCGGCTGTAAGGAGCGAGTAGAAACGGTCGGCTTCGGCCTTGGTGTCGAAATAGAAGGCGTACCACATGCGGTTGTCGTAATGGTCGAAATAGGCTACTCCGATGGGCACTTTGCGGTAGGTGAAGTTGAAATTGTCGCCGTTGTGGATTCCAGATCCGCCGTTCACCATCTCACAGGTTCCGAATGCCGAGGTGACCTGCCGTTGGGCTTCTTCGAGCGTGGTGAGTTCGGCATTGATGCATGCGAATGGATAGTAGAGAAGGTCTTTGACGGTTCGTTCGCAGACGTCGAGGGGTGTTGGAGCAGCAGGGCGCTTCAGGTTTTGCGCACCAGCCGTGGCAGGAACGAGCAACAGGGCTGC
>JAFYJN010000056.1 GCA_017538105.1 Prevotella sp.
CCGTGAGCGGCCGCTACGAGTTGATGGTGGGTGGAAGTAGTGACGATAACGACTTACAAAAAACAATCATAAAAATCAATTAAACATTATGCAACAAAATGAAACTGGCTCAAGAGCCTATCTTATCTCTATCGTGATGGTCGCCGTATTGGGCGGCTTGCTCTTCGGCTATGACACAGCCGTCATCTCTGGTGCCGAAAAAGGTCTCCAGGCGTTTTTCATGGAAGCCAAAGACTTTGCCTATACCGATGGCTGGCACGGCTTTACCTCTGCCTCAGCCCTTATAGGTTGTATCATCGGCTCAGCCCTCTCTGGTTTCCTCGCTACGAACCTCGGCCGTAAGAAGTCACTTATCATCGCAGGTATCCTCTTCTTCATCTCAGCCCTGGGTTCGATGAATCCTGAGTTCCTGTTCTTCAACTATGGCGAACCCACCTACTCGCTGCTCATCATGTTCAACTTCTACCGTGTCATCGGTGGTATCGGCGTAGGTCTGGCCTCTGCCATCTGTCCGATGTATATCGGTGAGGTGGCTCCCTCAAACATCCGAGGCATGCTCGTCTCTTGGAACCAGTTTGCCATCATCTTTGGTCAGTTGGTAGTCTATTTCGTCAACTTCTTCATCCTCGGCGACCACATCCAGCCGCTGGTGGAAGAAATGGGTAAGGGCATTGCTGCCATCAACCCCGCAGCTCAATGGACAGTCACCACAGGTTGGCGCTATATGTTCGGATCTGAGGCCGTGCCTGCAGGACTCTTTGCACTTCTCATTTGCTTCGTACCCGAAACTCCGCGTTATCTTGTGAGCATTGGTAAAGACCAGAAAGCTCTGGGCATCCTGTCAAAGATTAATGGCAGCAGCAAGGCCGCTCAGATTCTGCAGGACATCAAGGACACCATGGTGGTGAAGACCGAGAAGCTGCTTACCTATGGTGCCATGTGTATCTTTATCGGTATCATGCTCAGCGTGTTCCAGCAGGCTGTGGGTATCAACGCCGTGCTCTACTACGCTCCACGTATCTTCGGTGATATGGGTATGAACGACCCGATGATGCTGACGGTCTTCATGGGTATCATCAACATCTCGTTCACATTGGTGGCCATCTTCACTGTCGAGAAGTGGGGGCGTAAGCCGCTGCTCATCTGGGGTTCATTAGGTATGGCCCTTGGCGCTTTTGGCGTGGCTCTTACATTCGGACATGCTGGTATGGAGATGATCACCGCAGCCTCACTACTCATCTACTCGGCTTGCTTCATGTTCTCATGGGGTCCCATTTGCTGGGTGCTTATCGCCGAGATCTTCCCCAACACCATCCGTGGCGCAGCAGTGGCTATCGCTGTGGCAGCACAGTGGATCTCCAACTTCATCGTTTCTTCTACCTTCGTGCCTATGTTCAACATGCACCTCACCGAAGGTGATGACTTCGGCCATTGGTTCACCTATGGTCTCTATGGTGTCATCTGCGTCATTGCTGCCATCTTCGTGGCCCGTCTGGTGCCCGAAACCAAAGGCAAGACTCTGGAAGACATGACCAAACTGTGGGGCAAGCGCCAAGCATAACATGTAAACATTTTTCAAATCGGATTCTTCGCATTGAGAGTGCTTTTTGCGAAGAATCCAATTTTTATACTATTGATTATCAAGTAGTTGCAATATCAAAAACCAAAGCATGCTTTTAGTTTTGTCAAAGATATCGTTTTGATGAACGAAAGCTATGCTTTTGAGGCATAAGAGCTATCCTTTGAGACGACAAAAAGACAGCTCTTATTTTGTGTAAAGATATTTCAAAATTTATTTCGTCACACGGAACCAATCGACATCCACCCATCCTCTATTGGTATTCCCAGCAGGCTCTACAGCAATGAGTCCGATTTTCGCCCCAATCCATTTACCTTCTTTCATCTGAAACTCTGTGCCAGCCTCTTTGTATGTCTTCCCATTGAGACTATAGAAGAACCTACATTTACCATTATCAACCACCATCCGTAGGTAAATCGTTTCATGAATTGCCGGCTGATAATCAATCTTATCGCTTTCGGTAGGTTTGAGCGTGGCTATAAGCTCCTCCCCATGTGTTTTACGTTTGTCGGCTGAATTGGTCAGTTGAAGCAAATGGAATTCATCCTCCACTCTTTTGACGACAAGCGCGCTATAGTCAAGCCCCATCATGATGAGTCCACCCAACTGATTCTGATCTTTTGCCGTCATGCGAATCTTAGTCGTAGCAACAAAACTATCCGCAGGCGTTTTTTGTAGCAACATGTTCGGCACATTCAAAAGACTGAAAGAAGCATCATCTAACTTGTACGTATAGATGCGCATTGTTCCAAATGCAGTAGGCATTCCGAACTTCTGGTCATAATTTGCTTGCCATTGCCATTGTTTCCCCAAGGTTGGTGCATTGAACTCATCACTCTCCACGGGATTCACAATGGTTTTAGATGTGCTCTTCGGCTTGCGATAAGTTGTGACAGGCTCGCCACAATATCCTTTGGCTGGAACCTTGCCCATAACAGGCCAGTTGTCTTTCCATGTGATAGGTTGCAGATGCACCACTCGACCGTATGCTTCCTTGTCCTGAAAATGCATGAACCAGTCTTCCCCCTGCGCAGTGTGTACCCATCCGCCTTGGTGAGGACCATTCACGTTGGTTGAGCCTTGTGCCAACACCTTTTTATATTCATAAGGACCGTATGGCGATTTCGAACGCATAGCTAACTGAAAACCCGTGGGCACTCCACCGGCAGGGCACATTATCCAATACCACCCATCTCGTTTATAGAACTTCGGTCCCTCACATGTACGATTCTCTGTTCCATTGCCATCGAAAACTATCACTGGGTTTGTGATGGCTTTTGTCCCTTCAGCATTCAACTCACGCACTGTTAGCACCGAAGCAAAACGGCTTCGGCTATTGGCCCATGCGTTAACAAGATAACATCGTCCGTCGTCGTCCCACAAGGGTGTAGTGTCAATCATACCTTTTCCAGGGATCACACAGATAGGTTCCTCCCACTCTCCTGCTGGGTCTTTCGTTTTCACCATAAACACGCCGTAATCGGGGTCGCCCCAATAGATGTAGAACTCGCCATTGTGATAACGTATGCTGGGAGCCCACACACCCATACCATGTTGTGGAGTGTCAAATACTTCGCGAGGTTTCAATTCCTTCAGCGCATGACCAATTATTTCCCAATTCACCAAATCCTTTGAATGTAAGATGGGAAGTCCCGGAATACACTGGAAAGATGAAGCCGTCAGATAATAATCATCGCCCACGCATATCACGTCGGGGTCAGAATAGTCAGCATTGATTACGGGATTGGTATAGGTTCCATCGCCATTGTCTGGACTCCACACCTCAGACCTATATTGCGCCGACACCACCATCGGCAACATAAACAAAAAGGATAGAATAGTTTTTCTCATGTTTGCTTTTATTTGACTGCAAACATACAAAAAAAAGAAGAAAACCACAAAAACTAACAGAAAAACTTTCGCAAAACGCAAAAAAAAGAGGTGCGCCAATTTCATAAACTAGCGCACCACCTTATTATTATTTAATCGATAATCGATTACTTGCAATAGAGAGCCACGATGGTCTCGTACTTCTCCTGCTTGCCAGAGATCTGCTTGGGTTCCTCAACCTTCTTACCATACTCGTAAGCCTGCTCGAAGGTCAATTTGCCATCCTCGAAGTCCTTACCAATACCGCTGTCGAAGCTTGCATAGCGAGCCTTCTTCATGGCAGGCAGTTCGCTCTCTTCCAAGATAGCAGCAGCATTCATCAAGGCGCGAGCCATTGCATCCATACCACTGATGTGAGCGATGAACAGATCCTCGAGATCAGTAGAATTACGACGAATCTTAGCATCGAAGTTGGTTCCACCATTACCCAGACCACCATTGCGGATGATTTCCAACATGGCCTGTGTCAGTTCGAAGTTGTCAATGGGGAACTGGTCGGTATCCCAACCATTCTGAGCATCACCACGGTTAGCGTCGATAGAACCAAGCATACCAGCGTCAACAGCACAAGCCAACTCGTGCTCGAAGGTGTGACCAGCCAATGTAGCGTGGTTGACCTCGATGTTCACCTTGAAGTCCTTGTCCAGGCCATGAGCCTTGAGGAATCCAATGACGGTCTCAGTATCAACGTCATACTGGTGCTTGCTGGGCTCCATAGGCTTCGGCTCAATCAGGAACGTACCCTTGAATCCCTTTGCACGTGCATAGTCGCGAGCCATTGTCA
>JAFYJN010000057.1 GCA_017538105.1 Prevotella sp.
AACCTTTTCAGGAAAGATGTCAACGATTCCAGTAAAGTGTCAACTCGTTCAGGAAAACGTCTGTCAACCACATCAGGAAAAAGAGCAAAAACTGTCAACCAAAATCAGGAAAAGACATCAGGAAAAGACAGCAAATTGTTACAATGTTACATTGTTACATTGTTACATTAAGCACCTTCCACATATGCAAATCGCACCCCTCTACTATGAGTTATTATAATATATAATATTATAATATTATATATTATAATAAAATTATTATTATTATACTCCATTAAAAAATACCCATCAAATTTGTCAATTTAAAACTCAAATTTCATCTCGGAAACTCGGAACCTCCTTATTGTAACATTGTAACAATGTAACAATGTAACGTTTTGGTGTTTCCCCCTGATTTTGTGGACCTTATGTTTTTCTCCAAAAGTTTGCGCTCTCGTTTTGCATTGTTGAAAATTAATAGTTATATAGCGTCCAATTGATGTTGGCTATCGCCGATATTTCTCACATTCGGCCAAGTTCAAGCAAGCTTAAACTTTTCTCTCATTCAATCGAAATATTAACAAATTTTCACGAGCTAGCGGAGGCGAAATTTGGAGGTTCCAGAAATTCTTTGTATCTTTGCTCTGTAATATAAAGGAAGATACAACATGAATAAAATTGCCAACATCACTGCATTTCAGAGCTGTGCTCGCCTCCTCTTAGCCTCTCTGCTCGTCCTCGTCTCAATGGCGGGACAGGGGCAGGTGCACTACCGATTGGAAGGAACAATCGGCGACTCCACATTGAACACAAAGCTGTTGCTCTTCCAAAGCATGACAGCCATGCACATGGTGAATGCTCCCATAGACACCCTTGAGATTGTGGACGGAAAACTGATTCCGACAGAGGGTACACTCGATGAGCCAGGCTCTTTTTACCTGATGTCTATCACAAAGGACAAAGAAGAACCTGAGATTGTTTCGCCGGTGTTCATCATAGAGGATGGGACACACTGCATCCACTTCAACCCCGAAAAGGAGGAATACAAGGCTCCAAACACTCCGCTCAACAAAGAATTCGGGGATTTTGTAAACGCCGCTGTTCAATTGCTTCATGGCGATTCGGCAAAACAACAACGTCTCGACAGTCTGATGAGCAGCACACTCAGCCGCCACAACGATGACATAATTGGGATGCAATCCATTGCAGTGGTGTTAAGTCATGTCGAACGAACAAAAGTCGCCTCATGGCTCGATTTGCTGAGTCCGCGCATCAAGGCTGGCAATGTACAGTATGAAATGAGACTCGGGCTCAGTGCGATGGACCTTAATATGGAGCCACAAGAAAGGTTCTATAGCCCTGCCGTCGGTGAAAAGTTCGTGGACTTCACCGTAGAGTACGATGGCAAGACCACTCGTCTTTCCGACTACGTAGGTCGTGGCAAGTATGTACTCGTGGATTTCTGGGCATCGTGGTGCGGCCCCTGTAGGATGGAGATTCCGAATATCATTGCCACCTACAACAAATATAAGGACAAGGGGTTGGAAGTGATAGGCATTGCAGCGTGGGACAAGCCCGATGCATCGTTGGAGGCCATCAAGAATGACGGTGTTCCTTACCCGCAAATCATCAATACGCAGGAGATCGCCACCGAGGCGTACAACATTCATGAAATCCCCCATGTCATCCTCTTCGCCCCCGACGGCACCATCCTTGCCCGTGGGGTGCACATCGTGGACATTAAGAAGGAACTCACAGAGAAGTTCGAAGATGGTTGAGGGTAAGCAAAGATTTGACCATTTCATAAAAGAAATTTTTGGAAGTTTAATAGAAAGTTACTATCTTTGCTGCAGCTATTACAGAATTCTATTTTATTACTAATCAAAATCTATAAGCAAAATGAAAAAAGAATATTTATCTTGGTGTTGGGCCACACTTGTGGCAGCCATATTCTTTGCAGGTTTGGTTTCCTGTGGAGATGATGACAAGGAAGAAGTTACCAAAGATTCATTTAGCCGAATTGAGGGAACTTTAAGACAATGTGATTTCACTAATGACATTATCAACGTACCTATAATGATCTATGTTCCAGGAGATGCTGGTCTTGGAAGCACCGGACATTATGAGACTGAAGATAATTATTTTTACTTGCCAATGAGTGTTTTGGTATTCAATAAAGATCACACTGTACTTAAATACTATGTTGGCCGTAAGGAGAGTGCCGAAATATTAAAGAAACAAGGAAACTATCCTGGTAGTTGGACGGATTTCGACGGATACCCAAATTGGTGTTATTATAACAATGGCGAGACAGATAATCCTGAGAAACTAACATATCAAGTTGATACGGATAAATTTACTGTGACTTTGTCAAATGGTGAAACATACTATTTGCACTTCTATTCAGATACTTATAAGTTGCAAGGGCTTTCTGATGGTACTAAAGCAAAATACATAGAATGGAAACCCTCTGATAATTTCATCAGTTCGATAGCTATCTAATTGATTTCCTAAGACAACAAATGGAAAAAGAAATGGGCGAGGAAACCAAGATAGTTCCTCGCCCACATATTCTTAATGAATTGATGATTTCCGTCAGGAAAAACGATTAGCGCAGGATGAAGGAATCCATGCACCAATAGCACAGGATACCAGCCAGATAACCCACGAAGGCAATCCACGTGATCTTCTTCATGTACCAGCCGAAGGTGATCTTCTCCAATCCCATGACAACCACACCTGCAGCACTGCCGATGATGAGCATAGAGCCACCCACACCAGCACAGTAGGCCAACAGCTGCCAGAAGATGCCATCGACAGCCATCGCACCCTCGGCAGCCACGGGATACATACCCATGCAACCTGCCACGAGAGGCACATTGTCGACAATCGATGAAAGCACACCTATGATGCCGTTGATGACGTAGTAGTTGCCCGAGAAGGCTTGGTTGAGTCCCTCGCCAAGAGCAGCCAGCACGCCAATCTCCTGCAGAACAGCCACAGCCATCAGAATGCCGAGGAAGAACAGGATGGTGGAGAGGTCGATCTTCGTGAGGATCTTGCTCACACGCTTTGCCATCGTGTCGTCTTCAGAGGTGTTGTGATAGAAGATCTCGGTCACTGTCCACAAGATGCCGAGCACGAGCAGAATGCCCATGAACGGAGGCAGATGGGTGATGGTCTTGAAGATGGGAACGAAGCAGAGACCGCCCACGCCCAGCCAGAAGATGATGCGACGCTGGGTCTTTGTGAACTCGCTTACTTCGGCTTTGGCGACATTCTGCGACTTGTCGAACTTGCCATGCAGTTGGTATTGCAGAATGAAGGCAGGCACGAGCATCGAAACGAGCGAAGGAACGAAGATCTCGGAGAGCACACCTTGCGTGGTGATGACACCCTTGATCCAAAGCATGATGGTAGTGACGTCGCCGATGGGAGAAAAAGCGCCTCC
>JAFYJN010000058.1 GCA_017538105.1 Prevotella sp.
CTCGTTCTGGCGTTTGGTGGGAAAGACTTCGAAAAGGCATGGTTTCTCAGAAGGTCGCGTGATCATCAACGGCAAATTGGTGTCGGGCGTGGGCGGTGGACTTTGCAATTTGGCTAACACGCTCAACCTGCTGATCCTTCATAGTCCGATGACCATCACCGAGATACACCACCACTCCGATGCATTGGCTCCTGATCCAGGAGGTGTACGTATTCCCTATGCTGCTGGCACTTCGGTGAATTATAATTTTGTCGATTATCGTTTCAGAAACGACACTCCCCAACCTGTGCAATTGTGTACTTGGTGCGATGGGGATGACCTTCACGCTGAATTGCGTACGACAGAAGTATTCCCATACACATATCGTCTCGTTGAGGAGGGGCATCATTTCCATCAGGAAGAGAACGGAAAATTCTACCGTATCTCCAAAATATACCGCGAGACGATTGACCGCACAACGGGAGAGGTAGTGAAGAAAGAACTGGAATGGAACAACCATTCCGAGGTGATGTTTGACTATTCATTGATACCTGCAGAGGCAATACAGTGATATATTTCAGAATTTTGTTGTATATTTGCAGCATATTATTCACATTTTAATACGTACAGATATGAAGAAATTAATGATGGGACTGCTGCTCCTGGTGGGAGCCAGTCTCTTTTCTCTCCAATCAATGGCGCAAACCGAAGTGTCGACACAGGAAACTCCTACTGTGGGTGACCTGACAGAGTTGATTGAGAAAGCCAAGAGTGAGGGCGCGTCATGGACCGCCGACCAATGGAAAGACGCATTCCGTCAGGCCATGAGTACCATGGCTCCGATGATCAAAGAAGTGGGTGCCCTGACGAAGAAAGCGAAGACGATGAGTGAGTCGAGCGATATGGCCGCCTTGATGAAACTGCAACAGGAGGCATCGGCGATACAGGAGAAGTATGCCGGACTGGCTCAGCAGATGGAGGAGTTTGAAAAACTTGTCGAAGCCAATGACGTAGGTGCCAAAATCTCGCAGGACAACGATTTTCTCCAGAGCGTGCTTCAGGCCCTGGGTCTGGAAGGCATGATGGGAGAATAAACAACGTTGTTTTTCTTTTCATAAAAATGCTGAGACCATGTGGTCTCAGCATTTTATTTGCTCAATTTGTCAATGGCTTCTTTAAGATGGTTCGCGTCGTTTGCGCGGAGCCAGTCGAAGTCATGGATATTACCCTGCCTGTCAATCAGTTTATAGGTTGGGTAGGCATTCACATGAAGGTAGTGCTCAACGGCGTCCTGCTGGTCTTCAGGTAGATTATAGTGTACGCAGTTCTCTCCCGTCAGGTTATACTCCTTGATGACATTCTTCCACGATTCTTCAGGACTACGGTTGGCTAAATAAAGATAGACGATGTCGTATTCTTTTAGAGCCTCTTTCAGCTTGTGCGACTCCTTCAGTGCAACTTTGCAAGGGCCACACCATGTGCCCCAAATGTCCAGATAAACAATACGTCCCTTGTACGGCTCTATAATCTTGCGTAGGATGGCCTCACCGTCACTCATGTTTTCAATATCCGTCGAAGGACGCAGACTGGCAGCACCAGCAAGATCCTGATTCTGTAGGGCTGTATATTTGTCGTTGAGCGACTTCACTGTTCTTAGAGCTATTGGCAGCTGGATTTCCTGCTCTGCACATTCCATCAATAATGGGGGAAGCGGACTGCGAGCGGCGTCGATAAATCTCCAAAGGTAGCATGCCAGATAAATATCGCGCAGGTTCTGGTCGCAGCCTACGGAATCAATCATAGCCAGGTTGGAACGGATGCTCTGAGCCGCCTGCTCTCTTTCAAGTGGTTCGCCCAGACGGTCAAACAACTGGTAGGCCTTGACTACAGTGTCATTGCGTTCAAAAGCCTCTATCAACTGATAACTCTCCTCATGGCTCTTGGCATAGTTCAGTAAGCGGTCCATCTCTTTTGATAAAGGGATGTAATTGTCAAGCAGTTTTGAATCCTCTGGTGTCAGTTTGATAATGCCCTGCTGTTCCAAACGTCTCACAGCCCTGACAGTCTGATCGGCCAAGTCTAATTGCCGCTTTTCATCCAACTGGTCTATGTAGTCGCGCATAAATGTTGAGAAGTCACGATAAAGGGTATATGGTTTCTCTTTCTGCTGCCAAAGTTGACCTACATAGTCCATGTATTCCTGAGGAACCTCCCGACCAGGTATGTGAAATCGTGCCTGCATCATCGACTCGCCTTGTCCCGTCAGATAGTAACCCGTCAGGTAGTCGATATAGCGCTGTGAGAGGTTGGGGTGTTGGCGGGTGCGCTCCTGTAGTTCGGCCATACGTGACAAACGAAGGCTATCAGTATAATCCTTGAACAGCATGGCGTCCATCGTCCCTGACTCCATGTTTTCAATGCGGTCGTTGGCAAATTGATGGGGGTAGGCTAAGAGTTCGTTCTGTACCCTGACATCATCGCCCATGAACAACCTCTGCCTCGTCTTGAAGTCACAGAGTAGGAAGTAAGTCTTCCCCGGTTCCATCACACTGCTAAGCCTGCTGCGCCTCCAGTCGATAAACACCTGTGAAGAGTTGATCAGTGGTACCTTGAGAGAGAAACGCCCCAGCGAATCCATTTTTGCGTAGACACCTTCTTGTTGTCTGGCGAAGAGATACTCAAACTCAACACCGACTTCCCTGCCTAATTTCCAACCTTGTTCGGGCATATCTTTCATCCAGCCAATCAAGGTGGCGCTATCGCCTATCTGGTAGTTGTTGTCAACGAAGCCCTTGCGCTGATCCTTTGTGGGATAGTCGGGCAAAGTTTCGGTAGTAATGGGACTGCAAGTAACAGGTTGCTCACCATCGATGGCTATCGAACGTATGCCATTCTTGAGTTTGCCAACCTTGATGACAGTGCCATTGTCAAGTGTCAAAGTGTAGGTGTCCTTGACCTTTGTCTGAGAAGCAATGTCCCATACCCTGTTATTATAAACAACGTGGTTTGGCGCAAAGCCTATGAACCAATCGCCTGTCGATTCATTGCGCCAGTAGGTATCTGCAATGGACTCCATATCTGTCTTTTCTTCCTGTGCCTGTACCGTGACGGCGAGGAGGGCGAATACAGAGAAGGCAAATACCCTAAAACAGGTATAAATGGATTGTTTGGTCATGTTATTATTCAATGTTTTATGCTTTCTTATTGTCATGATGGGTGGTTGAGCCGTTTGTTGAGCACTTCGAGCAATTCCTCTCTACTCATTGATAGGTTCTCGGCGACTATGTCGTAGGGAGCACCAGGATGCTCCTGACAGAGCATCCGTTCTTTCCTGTTTTCTTCCATCTCTTCATCGGACTTCCAGTATGGGGTATTTTTCTTGTAGCGTATGCCTATAAGCTGATAACCCCTGTGGCTGATGGGGATGAACTGCTCTACATCGGAAAAACGCACTTCCCACGGCTCTTTGCTGTTAACCCTGATACCCTCGTTAGTGATAAACAGATAGGGACGATATTTGTAGAGCAGATAAACTGCCCTGCATACCGGGATGAGACAGGGCATGGCTATGAAGACCCATGATAGGGGCGCTATGCGCGATGGGGCACAAAGCGCCAAAATAAAAAACAAAGCCGTCAACACGATGACTACAATCAACGCCACGACCATCCGTTTCTTAGCAGGATAAACAGTGATATCTCCCATTACTATCTTTTTGTTTTTTACCCCTTACCCCTTTACCCTTTTACTTTTTTACCCTTTTACCCTTTTACTTTTTTACCCTTTTACTTTTTACTCTTTTACCTTTTTACTCTTTTACCTTTTTACTCTTTTACCTTTTTACCCTTTTACCTTTTTACTCTTTTACCTTTTTACCTTTCACTATCATATACACGCCTTCTTCATAAACATTGCAAATGGCAACGTTAATAGTTCTTAAAATCAATAAACCAACAGTCGCCGAGATATAATCCTCGGCGACTGTCGCTATTCATGTCTGTTAAGTCAAATATTCGGTGTCTCCCATTTCTTCGTCTCGGTGCATTCCACCTTGGTGGTCTGTCCGCCTACGGAGAGGACGAACTCACCTTCCTCAATCACCCATTTGCCATCGGCACCGACGAAGGCCATGCTGCTGGCGGGCAATTGGAACGTCACAGTCTGTCGTTCGCCCGGCTGGAGTGTCACCTTTTTGAAGTCGCGCAGACGGCGGCTGTCGGGTGTGAGCGAGGCGATGAGGTCGCTGCTGTATAGGAGCACAGCTTCCTTACCCACTTTGTTGCCTGTGTTCGTCACATCGACACTCACTGTGAGCATGTCGTTGGCGGAGAATCGGCTCTTGTCCACCCGCAGGTTGCCATAGGCGAATGTGGTGTAGCTAAGACCATAGCCGAAGGGCCATTGCTGTGTCACCTTGGCGTCGTAGTCGTAGGCTCCTGCCATGGTCGACACTTGCTCGCTCACTTTATAATCGTAGGTGATGAGTGTGTTAATCTCTTTCGGATAGGTGTAAGGCATCTTGGCAGAGAAATTGGCATCGCCGGCCAGCAGGTTAGCCAGGGCGTCACCGCCGTAGTTGCCCGGCAGCAGGATGTCAACCACAGCCTGTGCCAGCGGTTCGATGTCGGCGATGAGGCGTGGGCGACCTTCGTTGAGTACCATGATGATGGGCTTGCCGGTCTGGGCCAGTGCCTTCACCAAATTGCGCTGGTTCTCCGACAGCCATAGATCGGTCAGGTTGCCGGGCGTCTCGGTATAGGAGTTCTCACCGATACAGGCGATGATGACGTCGGCCTGTGCGGCGGCATTCACGGCACGGTCTATCTGTGGCTCGTTCTCCTGCCAGTATGCGCCTGTCTCGTTATACGTCACACCTTGTTCGAGGATGATGTTCTCCTTGCCGTATTTGTTGCACAACGCTTCGTAGATGGTGTTGTAACGCTCGGCCAAGTCTTCGGCTTTGGATCCTTGCCAAGTATAGCTCCAGCCTCCGTTCAGACAGCGCATCTGGTTGGCGTTGGGACCGGTAAGCAGAATCTTCTTTCCTTTGGCCAGAGGAAGCAGGCCACCCTCGTTCTTGAGCAGCACCTCGGTCTCCTCGGCGGCACGGAGCGCCTTGTCGGCAAACTCCTGCGAACCGAATTTCTCATAGCCCTTGCCGCCGGTATTCGGCTGGTCGAACAGTCCCAGACGGTATTTTACGCGAAGGATACGGCGTACGGCATCGTCGATGCGTTCCATCGACACCTTGCCCTCGTTCACCAGTTCCTTGAGCAGGATACAGAAATCGACACTGTACGGATCCATGCTCATGTCGATGCCAGCATTGATGGCGATGCGGATGGCATCTTTCTTGTCTTTTGCCACATGCTCACGGGTGTACAGGTTGTTGATGTCGGCCCAGTCGGTCACCAACATGCCGTCCCAATGCAGGTCTTCCTTCAGCCATTGCGTCAGGTATTCGTAACTGGCGTGCAGGGGCATGCCGTTCACGCTGGCCGAGTTGACCATCATCGTCAGAGCTCCTGCCATGGCGGCGGCACGGAACGGTTCGAAATATTTCTCGCGCAGCAGTTGCGGCGACAGGTAAGCCGGCGTGCGGTCCTTGCCGGAGAAGGGCGCTCCGTAGGCGAAATAATGCTTCACGCTCGTGGCCACATGGTAGGGGTCGATGTGGTTGGGGTCGTCGCCTTGGTAACCGCGTATCTCCGCTTCCACCATGCGGGCATTGACGATGGCATCCTCACCGAAACTTTCGTAGATACGGGGCCAGCGGGGGTCGCGGCACATATCCACCACAGGGTTGTAAACCCACGGACAGTTGGCGGCACGACTCTCATAGGCGGTTATCTCCGCTCCCGTGCGGGCCAGCTCGGTGTTGAACGAGGCGGCGAGGTTGATGGGCTGGGGGAACAATGTGCCGCCCTGCACATAGGTAACGCCGTGGTTATTGTCCAGTCCGTAGATGTCGGGGATGCCGATGTATTTCATCGATAGCTTTTGAATCAGCGGAATCCATTGCTGCCACTGTGCTACGCTGGGGGCACGGGTGCCCGGGGCGTTGAGCACGGAGCCTACCTTCCATTTCGAGATGATGGTGTCGAGCATCTGCTCGTTCAGTTTCCATTCCAGTTTCGTGTCGCCCGTGTAGATGTCGAAACCCATGGGTGACAGCCTGTCGATGATTTCCTGGTCGGAGAGTTGGAGCACCTTCGCTATCTCGTCGTCGGTCCTTCCAAATTGTTGTAGGGCTTGGCGAATCTTGGAGCGGTCAACTTGGGGGTTGATGGCATTCATGCGACCCATCACGTCGAGGTTCAGTTCAAGCATCTGACCCACTTTCTCGTCAAGGGTCATCTTCGAGAGTGTCTTTTCTATTTTCGCTTCCAGAGCAGCGTCGCGGGGGATGGCTCGACGCGTCTGTGCCGCGAGATGGCCGGCACACAGTGTTAGTAATAGGATAATGAGGTTCCGTTTCATAATGATGATAATTGGCAAGTCGTTTTTGTCTTTTTCATTACTATTATGCTGCAAAGATACATTTTTTTTCGCTGAATCTTGAATAATAACGAAAAAGAGTGAGCCACAGAGGATAAAAAAACAAGAGATTATTTTGCGCTGCTCGCGTTTTTCCGTACTTTTGTGGAAATGAAAAGACAAGTCATACGCATAACCGTTGTCTTCCTGATGATAGTTGCCTTGGCGCCATCATGGACATGGGCAAGAGATTCGTCCGAAGAGCGCCAGGTGCTGCTGCGGATGTTTCATTACCATGACTCCATGGGACTCACGCAGGACAGCCTATGGTCGAATGTGTATGTCAGGCACCAGTTCAATATCGAAAAGCGTAACCCATTGCTGATGTGCGTCCCCACGTTATACCATGTCTCTTATGGCGATGAACGCTCTTTTCTCAGCGAGTCGTTCAGCACCGTCTCATTCTTCGACGGGAAGGTGATAACAAGCAACCGACATATACAGATAAGCACCATCAAGCGCTATCGGAAAACGATGCCCAACCTCATGCCTTATCTCACCCCCAACCTATACCAAGAGACCATCATCAACGAAAACATATTGTCGCCCTTCCATTACCACAACAGGTTCTTCTATAAATACAGGGTGATAATATATCCCAACGAAACGGCTCTGGTGACAATCAGACCCCGGACATTCAATACACAGACGGTGAAAGGACAAGCGTTGGTGTGCACTCGGACGGGACGGGTGATAACGACGATGCTCGAGGGTGAATACGACATGATACATTTCAACATCGATGTGATCATGGGCGATGAGGGGCTGCTGTCGCTCATTCCAAAACAATGTACGCTCATTGCCCGCTTCTCCCTGTTGGGAAACAGGTTGACGGCAAGGCATCAGGCCATCTTCAACCTTCCCGGCGTCATCCCCGACACACTTGTCGACAGCCATGATCCGGCTCTGATGGCGACGGTGAGGCCCGATAGCCTGACGGAAGAGCAAAAAGAGATATATGCCCAATACGAGGCGCGCATGAAAAAAAAGGAAGAGGAACGGAAACAGGAAAAACCGTCGAAACCCAATTTCGTGAAAGATGTGCTATGGGACATCATTGGCGACAATGTCGTCAACCGCATCAAAGGAAACTTCGGCATGGACAACCGTGGGTCGTTCCGCACATCGCCGCTCTTCAATCCCTTGTATATGGGTTATTCTGACCGAAGGGGGGTGACCTACCGCTTTGATGCGAGGGGAGCCTACACTTTCAATGACAACCAGGACATCAATACTCGTGTCAAACTGGGCTATTCCTTCAAGCAGAGACAGTTTTATTTCTACATGCCGGTGACCTATACCTTCGACAAGGCGCATGGTGGGTTCGTAACGTTTGAATTCGGTTTCGGCGACCGCATCTCCAACAGCCTCGTGGCACAGCATGTGTTGGACTTGGCACAGGTAGACCAATGGATGGAGGGGAAAGACATCGAGGATTTTAAGGATTCGTACTTCCAAATCAAAGGACATTACGACATTTCCGACCATGTGGGGGTGTCGCTCGGGGCGGTCTTTCACCGTCGGGGAGCGCTGAACAAGGAGGCGTACCATGAGGTGGGACTGCAGTCGAGGTATCATTCATTCTCGCCCAACATAGAATTGCAACTACGGCCATTGGGATGGCGGGGACCCATCATCACCGCTGATTATGAACGTGGCATCAAGGGGATGTTCAAGTCGGACAACAACTATGAACGATGGGAGTTCGACATGTCTTATATCCTCGACCTTCCATGTATGCGCTTCCTGTCGCTGAGGGCGGGTGGGGGATTCTACAGTACCGCCATCGACAAGTACAACTTCGTGGACTACACCAATTTCCGTGAGAACAATATCCCTGGCAGTTGGAATGATGAGTGGTCGGGTAACTTTGAACTGCTGAGCAGGAAGATGTACAACACGTCAAGATATTACTTGCGGTCGAACATCACCTATGAGTCGCCGCTGCTCGCTCTCTCGTGGGTGCCATGGATAGGCCATTTCATTGAGAAGGAAAGGATGTATGTGAGCGTGTTGAAAGCGGAAAGGCTCAAACACTATGAGGAATTGGGATACAGCTTCACTAACCGTCTTTTCTCCTTCGGAGTATTCACGGCTTTCAGCGAGGGAAAATACGACTCCTTCGGATTGAGGTTCGGATTCGAACTATTCAGCCACTGGTGATTCCCAGTTCCTCTCAGCCTTTCTTAGGATTTCTTTGGTAATCCTTTATCTACCTCAGTTCTTTTTGTCCCTTAGAATTTCGGGTTTTCATTGACTTCTCCTGAAAAGCCGATGGTTTGGCGGTTGCGCGATGACACATTGATATAGGCCGCACCGTTGAGGAAGATATCCACATCATACTGATATATATCTTCATCGTTCTCTACAATCAGGGCGATGCGCACCTGCTGGTCGCTGACCCACGAAGAATGGTAGTCACGGATATGTCCCGTGAAGTTAAGGGCTTTGCCACCGCCGTAAGGCACGTTCCATGCCCGGCCAAAATAAGGAAGATAGGAATTGATGGAATCGCCGATGACGGTCAGTGAATAGGGGGTTGTGAGCATGATTGGAGTGCCGCCTAGGGGAAATGCCTGCCGCACTATTATCTCATATTGCTGATTATCAACCTGCTGGCGTATGGTCTGAGCCAACACAGCTCTTTTCTCTGCTCGGCTCCGCCTTGTCTGCTCGGAGACAGTACATGAGAAGGCCGCCAAAGCCGCCAAAACTATCAAAAATACTTTTATTTTCATGGCTGTAATTATTTAGTTATTGGTTTTCCATGGAGCTCCTAGGTTTCCCTAAATTTTCCTAGGCTTTCCTAACTATTCTCTTGCTCCTTGCCCCCTCATACTTCACCCCTTAATCTCCAGCTCCACGGGACAGTGGTCACTGCCCATGATTTCGGTGTGGATGGTTGCTCCTTGGATGCTGTCGCGCAGTCGGTCCGACACTACAAAGTAGTCGATGCGCCACCCGGCGTTCTTCTCGCGGGCCTTGAAACGGTACGACCACCACGAATAAACCACGTCGGTGGGATGGAGCCAACGGAAAGTGTCGGTGAAGCCGCTGCCGAGCCAGATGGTGAACCGCTCGCGTTCCTCGTCGGTGAAACCGGCATTACGGCGGTTGGTCTTCGGGTTCTTCAAGTCTATCTCCTGGTGTGCCACATTCAGGTCACCGCAGATGATGACTGGTTTCTTCTCATCGAGTTTTTGCAGGTAGGCCAGGAAGTCGCTTTCCCACTGCATACGGTAGTCCAGGCGGCGCAATTCATCCTGAGAATTAGGCACATAGACCGTCACGAGGTAGAAGGCGTCCATCTCCAACGTGATGACGCGTCCCTCGTGGTCGTGCTGTTCGATGCCCATGCCGTAACTCACCGACAGGGGATGGTGCTTGGTGAAGATGGCCGTGCCGGAATAGCCTTTTTTCTCGGCGTAGTTCCAATACGACTCGTAGCCTTCGAAATGCAGGTCGAGCTGTCCAGCCTGCATCTTCGTCTCTTGCAAACAGAAGAAGTCGGCATCCAACTGGTGGAAAGTGTCTTCAAACCCTTTGCCCATGCAGGCTCTCAGACCATTGACGTTCCAGGATATCAGCTTCATGTGTTAAATGGTTTTTAGTTAAGATAAATACCCTGCTGACTGATTCACCCTTCCGTGGGAAGCCGGAAGGGTGCTCGTCACTCTTAATATCTTATGTTGTTTCTTACTATTTCTTTACAGAGAGGCTCATGCATGAGTTGATGGGGAAGAGCGTATCGTCCAACTGGATAGATTCAAGCAACACATTGCATGCAAAAGTATTGTTGTCCCATTGGGCATAACGAACGTATTCCTCACCATATGAGCCATAGAGGATGTCTTTGAATTTGTATTCGACGGTATGTGGTGTTTCATCGACATCGAAAGACAACGTCACGGTGTTATTCACGTAAGTATAGATGAACGTGTAAAAATATGCTTCCAAATATTGGTTCCAGTAGGGATGGAGTATGCCCTTTAACTCTGGTGAGGGTGCCTGGTCGAATATGGCAAGCTTCTCTTCGGGAAGAGAGAATTGATGAATAAACGCATTCAGAGGCTCCTTAGGTATTATTGTGGTGAACACCGAGTCGCTGGCGGTAATGGATACATCCGTTGCCACGGAATCAAGTTTGTTTTCTACATTGTAAAAAAAGAACTTGCCGCTGTAAAAGCCCGCTGCTTTGGTAATAGCGATCTCTTTCTCCAAAGTGGTCATTTCGCGGTATTGGTTGTTGTTGTTCTGGTTGTCGTCGTCGTCGAGACAAGATGTGAAACCGACTAATGACATCAGGCCGAAGGCCAAGGCATACAGGTAAAGCTTTGTTGTTCTCATTGTTATTATTTGTTGTTTATGTTTTGGTTTTAGGCATCCCTGGGCTATCCTAGGCTTGCCTAAGATTTTCTAGGTTTTTCCTAACGATTCTCTCACCCATCACTTCTCACTTCTCACCTCTCACCTCTTACTCACTTCTCACCCCTTAAATCCTCTTCGATTCGCCGCGGAGCAGGTTCATGAATTCCTGGCGTGTCTTGGCTTGGTTGAAGGCGCCGCTGAAGTCGCTGGTGGTGGTGATGGCATTCTGTTTCTCCACACCGCGCATTTGCATGCACATGTGCTTTGCCTCGATAACCACCATCACGCCCAAGGGATGCAGCGTCTCTTGGATGCAGTCCTTGATCTGCTGGGTGAGCCGTTCCTGCACCTGCAGACGGTGACTGTAGATGTCCACGACACGCGCTATCTTGCTCAGCCCCGTGATGAAGCCGTTGGGGATATAGGCCACGTGACACTTGCCGTAGAATGGCAACATGTGGTGCTCGCAGAGCGAGAAGATGTCAATGTCCTTCACGATTACCATCTGGTTGTATTTCTCTGCGAAGAGTGCGTCGGTAAGCACCTTGTGGGGGTCTTGCGTATAACCTCGGGTGAGCACCTGCATGGCTTTCGCCACGCGTAGGGGTGTCTTCTGCAGTCCCTCGCGCTCAGGGTCTTCGCCAAGGAGCGGAATAATCTGTCGGTAACAGGTGGTCAACTCTTCCAGACCCTCACGAAATTCTATCTCTGGATTCATTCTAAATTATAGGATTGTTCTAACTATGCTCCCATCATATTATGCTCCCTCTCTGGGAGAGGGGGTGTCACCTTCGCACCACTACTACGGTCTTGACGATGCAGGCCTGTTTGTAACCCAGTTTCTTCACCGTCTTAAGCAGCGTGTTGGCATGGTCGGCCTTGCGGAAATTACCCACGCGGCAGGTCCATCGTGGTGAGATGAAATGAACGAACACGGGTTGGCTCGGCATCTTCTCTTTCAACTCTTTGCCTATCTGTTCGGCTTTCTGGCGGTCGGCGCGGGTGCTGCCACCACCGAACACCTGCACGCGGTAACCCCATACCTTCCGGCCACCTTTGACCACTTTCTTGCTTGTGTCGGCAGGTCCGCCCGAGCGATCGAGGTAGTCGCGCTCGGAGGGAATCTTCGTCTTGTCTTCCTTCTCCTTCTCGCGTTGCTCACGCGGCCTCTCACGCGGCTTGTCACCATTCGATTCGCTCGAGGCACTTTCGTGGTGCTCGCCGGTGCTCTCGGAACCTTCGTGCGTAGTGGCATCAGTCTGTGTGGCGCCGTTGTCTTTCTGGCCCGTACCTTCTTGTGTCGTCTCCTGTTTTTTGGGACCATTGACCAGGTTGCTGATGTCGTCACTTTGTGTCACACTCACATTGCCTTGCTTCTGCTCATTGTTGTTCTGGGCAGAAGCGATTAGGCAAGCAAGTGAAAGCGCCATGATGAAGATTATCCTTCTCATGTTTTGGTGTTTTTGTTTTTCTTTCTTCTATTTCCAGGCGTCGATGATGCCTTTGAAGTCGGCCGCTTTGAGTGAGGCGCCGCCGATGAGTCCACCGTCGATGTCTTCCTTGGCGAACAACTCGGGAGCGTTGCTGGCCTTGCAGCTGCCACCATAGAGGATGGTGGTGTCGTCGGCCACGGCCTTGCCGTAACGCTCGGCGATGATGCTGCGGATATAGGCGTGGATCTCTTCGGCTTGGTCGCTGGTGGCTGTCTTGCCGGTGCCGATGGCCCAGATAGGCTCGTAGGCGATGACAATCTTGCGGAAGTCGGCCTCGTCGAGGTTGAACACGCTGCCTTCGAGCTCGGCCTTCACCACCTCGTTCTGCTTGCCTTCCTCACGCTCCTCGAGGCTCTCACCGATGCAGAAGATCACCTTCAGGTCGTTCTTCAAGGCGAGCAGCACTTTCTCCTTTAGGATTTCGGGGGTCTCGGCATAGTAACCGCGGCGCTCGGAGTGGCCGAGGATGACATATTGGGCTCCAGTGCTCTTAACCATTTCGGCTGACACCTCGCCGGTGTAAGCGCCTTTCTCCTTGTCGGCGCAGTTCTCGGCACCCAGACCGATGAGGGTGGGATCGAGCACCTGGGCCACGCTGGCCAAGTGGATGAACGGGGTGCAAATCACCACGTCGCAGTTGGGTTTGTCGGCGGTCAGTTGTTCATTGAGTTCTCTGGCAAGTGCGATGCCGTCTTGCAGGTTCATGTTCATTTTCCAGTTGCCTGCTACGATTTTCTTTCTCATTGTTGTTATATTTTAAATGATTGGTTGTTTCTTTTTTTCTTTTAGACTATTCTATGTTTCCAAACTATTTTCTTGCTCCTTGTTCCCTGTTCCTTGCTCCTCAATATTTGCTTCTTGCTCCTCACTTTCTGCTTCTTGCTCCTCGCTCTTTACCTTTTTCTTGCGCTTGAGCCAACGGGTCCAAGCCCAGAGACGGTCGGCCAAAGTGAGCAGCAGAAGGGGTAGGGCGAACCACAGCAGAATGGCGGCGATTTTCCGTGGTGCCGTGTTGGCGGGAATGGTGCCCAACTCATGTTGTTCCAAAGGAAGGCTCTTCTCGTCGAGTTCGGGCAACTGGTTGTGGCTCCATTTCCTGATGACTACCCCTTGCTTCAGCAGCAACAGTCCAGGATTGCTACGGATGACCGTCTTCAGCATCGTGCGGTCGGCATTGCAGAACGGATATTCCGCTCCTGTGAGGGAACGCCAACGGCTGATGGCCTCTTCGCCGCTCGCCGTCACACCATAGAATCCGTAGCCGTGCGTCTTGGCGTATTCGTGGATCTGGTCTATGACTCCAAAATAGCTGTCGTTGGCATGTTCGAGCGATGGCGATATCAGTAGGAACGTATAACCCTCGGCGGAGAGCAAAGAGTCTGTGATGTCGATGCCCTCGTCGACGGTCTCCAGCACGAAGTCGTGTATCGGCGGCACATAACCCTCCTCGGTCATCACCGTTTTGCTGTCGATGAATGTCCATGTGGAGTCGGGGTAGTTGTCGAGAGTGAACTCTTTCTGCTCACCGTCTTTCTCCAGGATGAACGTGGTCTCGTACTGCGGTGGCTTCTCGCCCTCGGGAATCTCCATGCCCGCCCTTATGTCGGCCCCCACATGATAGGGACGGAAATCGAATATGGGTAGCGTGTATAGACACCACGCGCTCGTGGCCAGGATGAACAGCACCGTGTAGTTGATGACAATCCATTGGTTGGTCTTTGAGATGAAGCGCAGCATCTTCAGCGGCCACAGCATAATAATCACTGCCATGACCAGCAGGATGACGTTCTTGCCGAAGGTCTGCCAGTTGGTCAGGTGCACGGCATCGCCGAAACAGCCACAGTCGCTCACGGGATTGGCTACAGCAAGCCACAGTGTGATGCCCGTCATGACAACGAGGAAGGCGACGATGATTTTCGACACCGTGCGCCGATGGATGGCGAAGAGAAGGAGCACACCCAAGATGAACTCCAAGGCCACCAACGCAACCGACATGCCCAACGTAACCCAATCGGGTAGGGAGTCGCCCATGCCCAAGGCCTCTAGGTAGTCTTGTATCTTATATTGCGTGCCCAGGGGATCGACGGCCTTCACGAATCCTGAGAAGATAAACGTGGGGGCCACGATGAAGCGGCACACGTTGACCAATATGCTCTTCATATTCTTCACGCTGTTTGCTCACTCAGCTTAATGATGCCAAATACGGCATAGTTGATGATGTCCATATAATTGGCGTCGATGCCTTCGCTCACCAGCGTGGTGCCGCCGTGGTCTTCTATCTCCTTGATGCGTTGCAGCTTGGTAAGGATGAAGTCAGTGTAGCTGGTGACACGCATGCCCCGCCACGCCTCGGCATAGTCGTTGTTCTTCTTGAGCATCAGTTGGAGGGTGGTGTCGGCGTAGTGGTCGTAAAGCGACATCGCCTCGTCGAAGGTGATGTCAACGCTGTCGACACAGCCTTTCTCCAATTGGATGAGACCCACGATGCCATAGTTCACCAAGGCGATGAACTCGGGCAATATGCCTTCACCCACCATCGATTCAATGCCCATTTCCAATGAACGGATGCGTTTGGCCTTGATGAACAACTGGTCGGTGAGCGAACTGCTGCGCAGGATGCGCCACGAGGCGCCATAGTCGCGCAGCTTTTTCTCGAACAAATCTCGGCAGCGCGACAAGGCCACCTTGAACTGTTCTTCGGTCTTTGACGGGTTGTTACACATAATTAAATTTGCAAATTCGACTGCAAAAGTACATAAAAAGCTTGAATAATAAGTAAGATGGGAGAAAGAATTAAGTTTTCTTTATGAAAAAACGGTGCAAAAAGGAGGAAACATCAGATAACCCTTGTTTTTATCGCCTCATTCCCCTTTTTTTCATCTTTTCATTCTTTCATCTTTCAATTTTTCATTACTTTTGCACGCAAAATGTATGTGTATGCGCCATGAGGCTTCTCTCCGACGATGATTTAAAACAGTTATTAGACCAACCCATTTTCCACCAGATCTCAGATGTGGCCGATGACCTCGGCCTTGAATGTTATGTGGTGGGAGGCTTTGTGCGCGACCTCTTCCTCGAACGACCGTCACAGGACATCGACGTGGTGGTGGTGGGAAGTGGCATAATGGTGGCCTCGGAACTGCACCGTCGTCTGGGCAAGAAGTCGCATCTTTCTGTGTTCCGCAATTTCGGAACGGCACAGGTCAAATGCCAAGGACTGGAAGTGGAATTCGTGGGTGCCCGTCGTGAGAGCTACCAGCGGGATTCCCGCAAGCCTATTGTAGAGGACGGCACGCTCGAGGACGATCAGAACCGTCGCGATTTCACCATCAATGCCATGGCGATATGCCTGAACAAGGGACGTTTCGGAGAATTGGTCGATCCCTTCGACGGTCTGGCTGATTTAGAGGACGGCATCATTCGCACACCTCTTGATCCCGACATCACCTTCAGCGACGACCCGCTACGCATGATGCGCTGTGTGCGATTCGCCACACAACTGAATTTTCTCATCGACGAAGAAACTTTCGATGCCTTGGAGCGCAATGCAGAACGCATCAAAATCATCAGTGCAGAGCGTATCAGCGACGAACTTAACAAAATTATGCTCACTCCCACACCCAGCAAGGGCTTCGTTGATTTACAGCGATGCGGCTTGTTGCAGTTGGTGTTGCCTGAACTACAGAACCTCGATGTCGTGGAACAACGCAATGGCAGGGCGCACAAAAACAATTTCTACCATACACTTGAGGTGCTCGATAATGTGTGCGCCAAATCCGATAACATATGGCTCCGATGGGCGGCACTGTTGCACGACATCGGAAAACCCAAAAGCAAACGGTGGGACAACCTCGTAGGCTGGACCTTCCATAGCCATAACAATATCGGAGCACGCATGGTGCCCGACATCTTCCGGCGACTAAAACTTCCGCTCGACGTGAAGATGACTTACGTGAGAAAACTGGTCGACCTGCACATGCGGCCTATCGCCATCGCCGACGATGAGGTGACCGACAGTGCCGTCAGGCGACTGCTCAACGATGCTGGCGACGACATCGATGACCTGATGCTGCTCTGCGAGGCGGATATCACCAGCAAAAACATGGTCAAGAAACAGCGTTTCCTCGACAATTTCAGAATCGTCAGGGAAAAACTCGCCGAACTGAAAGAGAAAGATTACAAACGACTGCTCCAACCCTGTATCGACGGCAACGAAATCATGCAGATGTTCAACCTCAAGCCTTCGAAAGAGGTGGGTGAGTTGAAAGGTTACCTCAAGGACAAGGTGCTCGACAACCAAGTGGAAAATGAGCGGGAGCCGCTCATGCGGCTACTCATGGAGAAAGCCAAGGAGATGGGAATAGCAGTTCAAGATGCTGCTGCAGAACCTCAGGACGTACCGGCAAAACCCCAAAATGCCGCTGCAAAGGGTTGATAATATTTGTTAAATATTAACCTTTCATAGCTGCTTGCTGAAATATTGGTGGTAACTTTGCATATTAAAAACTATTTCAAAGGAAAGAGTTTTCAAAAGCATAGGAAAACCGGGGAACATTGAATCGCCCTAGGATAGCATAAAAAACCCAAGATAACCTACTCCTTTCTAGAGAAAACAAAAATAATATAAAAGGTATGAAAATTAACAAACTATGGATGATGGCCGCTACTGCCAGTATGCTTGTGGCATGTGGCGGAGGTGGTAGCATGAATTTTGGTGATAATGAGTTCCCGGTAACGACCGTGGAGGCGCAGAGCGCTTCCAGCCAGACGACTTACCCAGCCACCATCAAAGGTATTCAGGATGTGGAAATCCGACCGAAGGCTTCGGGATTCATCACTCGAGTGTGCGTGCAGGAAGGACAGTCGGTGGGTGCCGGCCAACTGCTGTTCGTCATCGACAACGAGACGTATCAAGCTGCCGTCCGCCAGGCACAGGCTGCCGTGACGCAGGCACAGGCCGCCGTGAACACGGCAACAGCACAACTCAACACCATGAAACTGACTTACGAGAACAGTCAGCAGTTGCATAAGAACAATGTCATCGGCGACTTCGAATTGCAGTCGGCGAAAAACAACTACGAGAGTGCCCAGGCACAGGTGAACCAAGCCAAGGCGGGCCTACAACAGGCTCAGGCCGGTCTGGCATCGGCACGCGAGAACCTCAGTTTCTGTTATGTGAAGAGCCCCGCCAGCGGTGTCGTCGGCAACCTGCCATATAAGGTGGGCGCATTGGTGAGTGCCTCGTCGCAACCAGCACTGACCACCGTGTCGAACATCAGCACCATGGAAGTGTATTTCTCGATGAACGAGAAGGACATGTTGCAGCTGACCAAATCGGCGGGCTCGGCCGTGGCAAGTTTCCCGGCAGTGAAATTACAACTGGCGGATGGAACCATTTATGCACACGACGGAAGGGTAACCAAAGCGAGTGGAGTGATCGATCCCGCCACGGGTGCCGTGTCGATGATTGCGCAATTCCCCAACCCCGAACGACTGCTTAAGAGTGGTGGCTCGGGCTCCATCGTCGTGCCGCGCGATAACGCCAGCGCCATTGTCATACCGCAGCAGTGCGTGGTGGAGGTGCAAGACAAGCATTTCGTATATGTCGTGGGCAAGGATAACAAGGTGAACTATACCGAGATTACCGTAGACCCGCAAAACGACGGCAAGAATTATGTGGTGAGGACAGGATTGAAGGTGGGCGACAAATACGTGACCAACGGTATCACCAAACTCACCGACAAGATGGACATCGTACCCATCACTCCTGAACAATATGAGAAAAAAATGAAAGAGGCGGAGAAATTGGGCGAGGCCCAAGGCGATGCCAAGAAACTCAAAGAGGTGTTCAGTAAATAAGTATTAAGGGGCAAGGAAAAAGGGGACAAGAGATTACCCCGCTGACCAATGTCCAAACTCCTTAACTCCTAAACTCCCAAACTCCTTAGAAAAAATGAATATAACCAATTTCATCAAAAGGCCTGTTCTCTCGACGGTCATCTCGGTGGTCATCGTCATACTGGGATTCATCGGACTGGCTACACTGCCCATCGAGCAGTACCCTGACATCGCACCGCCTACTGTATCGGTCTTCACCTCATACCAAGGTGCTGATGCTGAGACGGTGAAAAACTCGGTGCTTGCACCCCTCGAGGAAAGTATCAACGGTGTGGAGAACATGACTTATATGACGTCGTCGGCCACCAACCAAGGCTCGGCCAACATCTCCATACAGTTCAAGCAGGGAACCAATGCCGATATGTGCGCCGTGAATGTGCAAAACCGTGTGGCTCAAGCACAGGGCTTGCTGCCCGCCGAGGTGACACGTGTTGGTGTGACGGTGCTTAAGAGACAGACCTCGCAGGTGATGATGTACACCATCACCTCTCCCGATGGACGTTACGATGATGAGTTCATCACCAACTATGCCAATATCAATATCGTACCGGCACTGAAACGTATCCCCGGTGTGGGTGATATTCAGAGCCCGGGTATGAAGACTTACTCCATGCGTATCTGGCTCAAGCCAGAGGTCATGAAGCAGTACAACCTGATTCCCTCCGACATCTCAACGGCACTGGCGGAACAGAATATTGAGGCTGCCCCGGGTTCGTTCGGCGAACGTAGCGACGTGGCCTACGAATATGTGATGCGCTACAAAGGCCGTTTGAAGACGGCAGAGGAATATGGCGACATCATTATCCGCAGCGATGTCAACGGACAGACTCTCCGCCTTAAAGACGTTGCGAAGGTTGAGTTGGGAGGATTGCAGTACTCGGTGTCGATGCGCAACAACAACCAACCCTCGTGTATGGGTATGGTGCAGCAGATTGCCGGCTCCAACGCCAACGAGATTGCCAAACAGGTGAAAGAGGTGTTGGAAGAGCAGTCGAAGAATTTCCCACCGGGATTGGAATACCGAATCAACTATGACGTGACGGAGTTCCTATACGCCTCTATTGAGGAGGTGGTGAAGACATTGCTCATCACCCTTCTTCTGGTGTTCCTCGTGGTGTATATCTTCTTGCAGGACTTCCGCTCGACGCTCATCCCGATGATTGCCGTGCCTGTGTCGCTTATTGGTACGTTCTTCTTCCTGAAGGTGTTCGGATTCTCCATCAACCTGCTCACCCTGTCGGCCCTCCTCTTGGCCATCGCCATCGTGGTCGATGATGCCATCGTGGTGGTCGAGGCGGTGCACGCCAAGCTCGACCAGGGTTACAAGAGTGCGCTCACGGCTTCTATTGATGCCATGAGCGAGATATCGGGCGCCATCATCTCCATCACCCTCGTCATGGCATCGGTGTTCATCCCCGTGTCGTTCATCGGTGGCACTTCGGGAACCTTCTACAGAGAGTTCGGCGTCACCATGGCGGTGTCAATCTTCATCTCGGCATTGAATGCCTTGACGCTGTCGCCGGCATTGTGCGCCATCTTCCTCAAACCGAAAGACAAGGAAGGCAAGGAACGTAAGATGGGCCTCATGGAACGTTTCCATACGTCGTTCAACACCTCGTATAACAAGATTCAAGGTAAGTATAAGAATAGGGTGGAGAAACTGGTGCGCAAACCTTTACTCGTGGGTATCCTTGTCGTAGCGGGCATCGCCGGACTACTCTGGACCATGAACACTACGAAGACGGGTCTTGTGCCCGACGAGGATACAGGTACCCTGTTCTGTACCATCTCCATGCCGCCCGCGACGAGTGTGGCACGTACCCGTCAGATTATTGACGAGGTGGATGCCATGCTGGCAACGAACACGGCCATTCAGAGCCGCGAGCAGATACAAGGCTATAACTTCATCGCAGGACAGGGCTCCGACCAGGCCACATTCATTATCAAACTGAAACCGTTCTCTGAACGTGGTATCACCGAGGGTTCCATGGCCGTGTTGGGTATGATTTACAAGCAAACGGCTTCCATCAAGGATGCTCAGGTGCTGGCCTTCTCGCCACCAATGATTCCGGGATTCTCGGCCAACAGTGGTATCTCGCTCGTTATGCAGGACCGAACGGGCGGTGACCTGAATCGATTCTTCCAGGTAACGAAGGATTATCTGGCCGAACTGAACAAACGGCCGGAGATACAGACGGCGCAGACATCCTACAACCCATCGTATCCGCAGTATATGGTGGATATCGATGTGGCGAAGTGTAAACAGGCGGGCATCGCACCTAACACCGTGCTCACCACGCTGCAAGGCTACTATGGTGGTCTCTATGCCTCGAACTTCAACTCCTATGGTAAACTATACCGTGTGATGATTCAAGGCGAGGTGGAAAGTCGTCAAAGTCCCGAGAGTATCAACAATATCTTCGTGCGCACTCCGTCGGGCATGACACCGGTGACCGAGTTCTGTACACTCAAACGTGTATATGGCCCCTCGAACATCAACCGCTTCAACCTATACACGAGTATCAATGTGACGGCTACAGTGGCAGAGGGTTACTCCACTGGTGAGGCCATCAAGGCCGTAAGGGAAGTGGCTGCCGCAAACCTGCCACAGGGATATGCATACGAATTCTCGGGACTGACTCGTTCTGAGGCTGAGTCGAGCAACTCCACGGCGCTTATCTTCGTGCTTTGTATCGTGTTTGTCTACCTCATTCTATCGGCTCAGTATGAGAGCTACCTGTTGCCGTTGGCGGTTATCCTCTCCATCCCATTCGGTTTGGCGGGTGCTTTCTTCTTCACGAAAATAACAGGGCATAATAACGATATCTACATGCAGATTTCGCTCATCATGCTCATCGGTCTGTTGGCGAAGAACGCCATCCTTATCGTGCAGTTCGCGCTCGAACGCCGCGAGACAGGTATGGCCATATCATGGGCAGGCGTGTTGGGCGCAGGTGCCCGTCTGCGTCCTATCCTGATGACCTCTCTGGCCTTGATTATCGGTCTGTTGCCGATGCTTTGGCCCTTCGGCGTGGGTGCCCACGGCAACAATACACTGGGTTATGCCGCCATCGGCGGTATGCTCGTTGGTACGCTGTGCCAGATATTCGTGGTGCCGGCACTATTCGTTATCTTCCAGTCATTGCAGGAGAAGTTCAAGCCCATGCAGTTTGAGGAGGAGGTGAACGAGGAGGTGGCTGCCGAATTGGCCCAGTATGCTCACCAGCCCATCGAAGAATATAAAGTAGAAGAATAACACGTAGGGGCGGGATCGCTTTCCCGCCCGCAAAACAGATAATCAATGAAAAAACTATCATTCGTATGTATGGTCGCGGCGGCTGCGCTCTTCGCCAGCTGCGGACTGTACCAAAAATATGAACGGCCGGATGTGAACACGTCGGGCATATTCCGCGACAACGTGTCGCTCACCGACACGCTCGTGGCCACCGATACGGCGTCATTCGGCAACCTGCCGTGGCGAAGTCTCTTCACGGACCCGTATTTGTGCCATCTCATCGAGGAGGGACTGGAACACAATACTGATCTGCTCAATGCGGCGCTCAACGTGCAGATGGCAGAGGCGCAACTGAAGGCGTCAAAACTGGCCTTCTTGCCACAGTTCACATTCTCGCCGCAGGGAACCATCGGATGGTGGGACGGCAACGGGGCGGCAAAGACGTACCAACTGCCCATCGCCGCATCATGGAGCGTCGACCTCTTCGGCAACCTCCTTTCGCAGAAACGCAGCGCACAAGTGACACTCCTCGCCACGAAAGATTATCAGGTGGTGGTGCAGTCGAACATCATCGCGGCCATCGCCAACATGTATTACACATTACTGATGCTCGACAAGCAGCAGCAGATTCTTAACGACATGACGTCGCTTACCAAGGACACATGGGACATGATGAAACTGCAGATGGACTTGGGAAGGGCTCGCTCGACGAGTGTGCAGAGTGCAGAGGCGAACTACTACTCAGTGTTGACACAGTCAACCGATATGAAACGACAGATACGTGAGGTTGAAAACTCGCTATCGTTGCTCATCGGACAACCGGCACAGACCATCGAACGCGGAAAACTTGAGGACCAGTCGCTGCCTTCGGAGTTCAGCACGGGCATAGGCTTCCAACTGTTGGCCAACCGCGCCGACGTGCATGCGGCGGAGATGCAACTGGCGTCATGCTTCTATAACGTGGAAACGGCTCGCAGCCGCTTCTATCCCTCCATCACCATCTCTCCCTCGGGAACCTTCACCAACAGCGGGGGAGGGGCAATTGTCAACCCAGGTAAGTGGCTGTTGTCCATCGTAGGATCATTGGTGCAGCCCATTTTCATGCGGGGACAGCTCACGGCGGGTCTGCGCGTGGCCGAGGCACAGGAGCAACAGGCGTTCAACACATGGCAGCACGCAGTGCTCCAGGCAGGAAGCGAGGTGAGCAATGCACTGGTGCAGTACCACTCGTCGGCCGAGAAAGCTGAACTGGAGGCGCATCAGATAGAGGTGCTGGAGAAAAATGTGGAGCATACACGAATGTTGTTCGCCAGTTCGTCGAGCACCTACCTCGAGGTCATCGGCGCTCAGCAGTCATTGCTCAATGCACAAATTTCCAAGGTAACCGACGACTTCTATAAGATGCAGGCCGTGGTCAGTCTCTGGACAGCCCTCGGAGGCGGTGGAAAATAACGAATAGTTACCATTGAAACCCCTAAACGGTCTGAGATATTCCTAGATTATCCTATTAAAAAAGAATAACCATGAACGATATAAGTCCAAGAGCCGAAATCGATCCAAAGGCGAAAATAGGCGACAATTGCAAGATTTTCCCATTCGTATATATCGAAGGCGATGTGGAGATTGGTGATGGATGCATCATCTTTCCCTTCGTGAGCATCCTTAACGGCTCGCGAATTGGAAAGCGAAACAAGATTCATCAGGGGTCGGTCATCGGTGCCCTGCCGCAGGACTTCGATTTCAAGGGCGAGAAGAGTGAGCTCATCATTGGCGACAACAACATCATCCGCGAAAACGTGGTCATCAACCGTGCCACACATACAGGTGGGAAAACGGTGATTGGCAACGATAACTTCCTCATGGAGGGCGCTCATATCTCGCACGATACGAAGGTGGGCAATGCCTGCGTCTTCGGTTACGGCACTAAGATAGCGGGAGACTGCGAGATTGGCAATGGCGTGATTTTCTCGTCGGGCGTCATCGAAAACGCCAAAACGCGCGTAGGTGACGGGTCCATGGTGACCGCTGGCTCGGCATTCTCCAAGGATGTGCCCCCATTTGTGGTGGCTGGAGGTGTGCCTGTGCGCTACCAGGGTGTCAACAACACCATGCTCACCCACTACGGCATCGACGAGAAGATACAAAAACATATTGCCAATGCTTACCGTCTGGTGTTCCTCGGCCAGCAGAGCGTCTACGATAGTATGCTGCAAATACGCGACCAGGTACCCGACAGCCCTGAAATACAGCGTATCATAGAGTTTCTCAAAACCACCAAGGCGGGCATTGTCGGAAAGATGTGACCACTATACCATACTGATAGTTTAACAACTCATGCGATGGGATTCCAGGATGCCATCGCATGAATTGTATATAGAACAATGCATATTTCTTGCAAAAATATACATTTAAAGAAGTTGCTTGTTAAAATTATTTAATTTTTATTTTTGTTTTCTTTTTTTTGGCGCGCTTTTTTTTATATTTGCATATTACAATTCAAATCAAAAATACATAGGTACGATAAGCGATTAATGTGTATTGATTACACTTAAAACACACCTACAAAGCGTTTTAGAGACGTGAATGATGTCTCTGGGAATGATGCAGAAACTAACATAATTTAATATTAATATAACGAGTGTTTATGAAAAAAAGTTTAACAATTCTTCTCGCCATGCTGTTCCTCAGTGTGGGAATGGCGTGGGCGCAAACGAGCATCACTGGTACTGTGGTGACGCAGGAGGAGGGAGATCCCATCGTTGGAGCCACAATTCGCGTTGTGGGCACACAACAGGGAACAGTGACCGACTCCAATGGTAACTTTACTCTGAATGTGCCCAACAGCAATGCCGAATTGCAGGTGTCATACCTCGGATACGCTACACAGACAGTGCGCGCGCGTAATGGAATGACCATTCGGTTGGTGGCCGACGACAATCTGCTCGACGAAGTGGTGGTCACGGCTCTCGGTATCAAACGTTCAGCCAAGGCTATAGGCTATTCGGCCACTCAAGTCTTGGGAGAGGAAATCGCACAGGCTCGTACCAACGATGTCATGTCGAGTCTCGCCGGTAAGATGGCGGGTGTGTCCATTTCGAGCACATCTTCCGACCCGGGTGCCTCTAACGCGGTCATTATCCGTGGTATCAGCTCGCTGAGTGGTAGCAACCAGCCGCTCTATGTCATCGACGGTGTGCCGATGGTCAACACGGCGGTTTACAGCTCCGACGGCTTGAACAGCGGCTTCGACTTCGGTAACGGTGCCGGGGCGGTCAACCCCGACGACGTGGAAAGTATGACAGTGCTAAAAGGTGCTGCAGCTACCGCTCTCTATGGTAGCCGCGCCGCTAACGGTGTCATCCTTATCACCACGAAGTCTGGACAGAAACAGTCACAGGGTATCGGTATCGAGTATAACGGTGGCCTGCAGTGGGAAAGCGTGCTACGCCTGCCACAGCAGCAGAATGAATTCGGTATGGGTTGGTACGGCAACCATACTGAGATTGAGAACGGCTCATGGGGTCCGAAATTCGATGGCGCCATCCTGCGTTACGGTCAGGTTTATGACTATCAGCAGAACATGAAGTCGTTCGTGGCCATACCCTCCAACATGCAGGATTTCTTCGATACGGGTTTCCGCTACAACAATAGCGTGTCGCTCACCGGCGCTACCGATGCTTCCACATTCTTCCTCTCGCTTTCACAAATCAAGGAAGATGGTATCATTCCTACCGATGCCGACAGTTATCGCAAGTACACCTTCGCTGGCCGCGCAAGCCACAAGATCAAAGACGTGACCCTTAGCATGTCGGTCAACTACGCATGGAACTCCAACGACTTCGTGACAACGGGTCAAAAGACAAGTTCTATGTACAACGCCATTATGCAGACTCCGCGCGACATCAGTATTGCTGAGATGCAAGACCTCAGTAACCCCTTCAATACTCCGGGTTACTATTACACTCCTTATGGCGTGACCAATCCTTATTACATTCTGGAGAACTATCTCAACAACTATGAGGGTTCACGTTTCTATGGTAAGTTGCAATTCGACTACGATTTCCTGAAGTATTTCCGCCTGACATACCGCTTCGGTCTTGACACGCAAACAGGACATCGCAACACCGGACAGCCCAACCTGGAGAAACTCTTCGCTGGTACCGCCAACGGAACGGATTTGACAGGTGAGACGGGTGGAGTAAGTCAGCAGACCACTCGCCAGCGCGAAATCAACCACGACCTCATGGTCACCTTCGACAAAGATCTCATCGACGAACTGCACCTCAACGCTGTGGCGGGTTTCAACGGCAACGAGCGCAAATACTCCTATCTCTACGCTTCGGTTGACAACCTCACCATCCCCACTTGGTACGACCTGAGCAACTCGTCGGAAATACCTACTGTTGAAACTTACCTGAGCAAACGCCGCCTCGTTGGTATCTATGCACAGACTGAATTGGCATGGCGCAATATGCTCTATCTGACGCTGACTGCCCGTAACGACTGGTCGTCAACACTGCCGAAAGGCAACCGCTCGTTCTTCTACCCTGGCATCACCGCCAGCTGGATTTTCACCGAACTTCTTAATGACGACATCAAGAAATACGTCACTTTCGGTAAATTGCGCGCTGCATGGGGTAAGACCGGTAACGACGCCAACGTCTATATGACCCAATCGGTTTATGCACAGGCTGGTAGCAACTCGTCGGGTTGGGGTTCCAGTAGCTTCCCCTTCACCAAGACGGGTACCAACGCGTTCACCATGGGCAATGTGCTGGGTAGCAACACCCTCAGCCCTGAGATGTCAACCGAGTTTGAGGTCGGTCTGAACATGGCGTTCTTCCAGAACCGCTTCTCGTTCGACTTCTCTTACTACAACCGTAATACCGATAAGCAGATATTCTCGCTGAACATGGATCCCGCTTCAGGTTACACAGCCATGAACACCAACCTCGGTAAGGTGCGTAACCAGGGTATCGAGTTGCTGATCAACGTGACACCCGTTAAGATTCGCGACTTCCAATGGGATCTCTCTTGGAACTTCACCAAGAATAAGAACAAGGTGCTTGACCTGCCTGATGAACTTGGAGGTGAGGCCCAGATTTACGGATTTACAGGTGGAACGGGTCTCTATGCCATCGAAGGTGAGGAACTCGGTATCTTCAAGGCATATACTTCGCAGAAAGACCCCGAGGGACATATCGTTGTCAATAAGAATGGTATCCCCGTCGCAACTAATGACTTGGTGGTCATCGGCTCAATGAACCACAAATACATGATGGGCTTCGGCACTACTTTGAGATACAAAGGCGTTTCGTTGGCCGTCAACTTCGACTACCGTAAGGGTGGATTGATGTTCTCGCGTACAAAGGATATCCAGTATTTCGTGGGTAATGCCATTCAGACAGCATACAACGACCGTAACCCATGGATCGTGCCCAACTCTGTCACTGCTGTTACTGACGATGATGGAAACGTGCTTTCTTATCAGACCAACACCACTCCGCTCAATCCGACCCAAATCTTCAACTTCTGGAACAATGGTGGAGAGGAGATGGATGCTGCTTTCCTCGTAGATAAGACCTACCTGAAACTGCGTAACGTGGTACTCACTTGGGATTTGCCTAAACAGTGGCTCGCAAAGACATTCCTCACAGGCGTGTCAGTGTCGTTGTTCGGCAATAACCTCTTCTTGTGGACTCCGAAGAGCAATACCTTCATCGATCCGGAAACGACATCGTTCGGTAATGACCTTGAAGGAAACTTCGGTGAGTATTCCACCAACCCCAGCTCACGTAAATTTGGTTTCAACTTGAATGTAAAATTTTAATCTCTATGACGATGAAAAAGATATTTCTATATATGACGGCGGGCGTTCTCGCTATGGCAAGTTGCGACCTCGATATCAACGACAACCCCAACTATCCTGCCGACTCGGATGTGACAGCCGACCTTCTCTTCCCGGCCGTCGAAAATTCCATAGCCGACTGTGTGGGTGACCAAATGTTCAACTATAGCGGTTTCTTCGCACAGTATTTTGAGCAAGCACCGACGGCCAACCAGTATAATGATTTGGCAGAACTCAATCTCGATGAGGGCTCCGACCTCTTCGTGCGTTGCTACAGAAACCTCTACGCTGGTGCACTCACCGACATCAATGAGATACTGGAAAAAATCGACAACACTTCCGACGCTTTCGCTTGTGCTGTCATGCGCACACAGGCATTCCAACTGTTGGTGGACAACCTGAGCGACGCTCCCTATACCGAAGCGTTGCAAGGCATCGACAATGCCATGCCTAAATGGGATGATGGACAGACCATCTACGAGGGAGTGCTCAGGGAACTCGATGAGGCTGAGGCGAAACTCAATAACGCCGACATGACGCTCACTGATCCCATGCTCAACAAAGACTTGAACCAATGGCGCGGATATGCCAACGCTCTACGTCTGCGTATGTATCTCCGTCTGATTGACGGTGGTGTCAACGCTGCCGATTATACCAACAAGGTGAAAGCATTGGTCGCTTCCAATAAGTTCTTCACGGGAGATGTGGCATGGGATGTTTATTCCAATGCTTCGGGACAGTATAACCCATGGTACGACAGTTATTACAGCCTCGGTACCATCAACCATTGCGCTGCATACCCAATTGTCAGTTACATGAGAATCACCAACGACCCGCGTATCGCATACGCATTGCTTCCCAGTGAAGAGACAGGTGGATACGTCGGACAGATTCCCGGTGCCAAGACGACTACTGGCGACTGGCTTGGCATCAGTTCTGGTTACAACAATGATTTTGTGAGCCTGGTGAATTACAAAGTGATGCGCGCAGCTCCTACTTATCTCTTTACACAGAGCGAATTGCAGTTCCTCATCGCTGAGGTGCAGTTGAGATTCAACAACAACGCTTCTGCTGCCAAAGAGGCATACGAAGCAGGCGTAATGGCTGACTTCGCCTTGAAAGGAATTGAAGGCGCTGAGGATTTCCTCGCCTCGACACGTACTTCTTGGGATGCACAAAGTGGTACGACCAACCAACTTAATCTCATCTATAAGCAGAAATGGGTGGCGCTCTTCATGTGCGACCACATGGAGGCATGGTCGGAAATCCGACGTACTGACGTGCCGGCACTCTCAAGTGCTTCCGCTGAGGAAATCTTCTCCGATGGTACAGTCTATACTCCGGGTGATATGATTGAACCGGCTGTTAACCACATCGTTGCAGGTGGATTGGCAAAACGTGTGCCTTATCCAAGCATCGCTCGTTCGCTCAACCCCAATACTCCTCCTGCAAAGACCTTGAATGAAAGGGTATTCTGGGACGCTAAATAATAACCATAAATGATTATAACGATGAAAAAAGCATTATTATATACAATGACACTCTGCGCAGTCCTGCTCGGATTCACAGCGTGCAATGACGATAATGACGCACTCACCGATTCTGTGCTCACGACATATCCCAAATTCACCATGTTGGGCAATGAGTTTACTGAGGTGAATCTCGGTGATCCCTATGTAGATGCTGGGTGTACGGCCACCATGGGAGGTGTTGACGTCACTTCGCAAATCGTCACCACAGGATTGGATGAGATTGACACCAATGTGGCTGGATTCTATTATATCACTTATTCCATAGTCAATGCTGACGGATTTGAGAAATCTGTCACACGCACCGTGGCTGTCTTCGATCCCAATGTGACGACCGACCTTTCGGGTGATTATGTCACTACGACAGGTACGATTTGCAACATCTTCTCATCCGGTGGCAAGTTACCTCTTATTGGTATGTCCATTAAAGTAGAACAGGTATTGCCGGGATTGTTCAATGTCAGTGACCTTATTGGCGGCCTCTACGACCAATATGTAGGCTATGGCAGCGATTATGCCATGGAAGGTGTCATCCAACTTACGGCCAACAACGAGATTATTCCGCTGGATGGCTTGGTTCCTGGCTGGCAAGACTCTTTCGACGTGGCATACCCAGGCACTTACGACCCAGAGACAGGAGCTATCTCATGGGCGGTGGAATATGCTGGATTATATCTTATCGAAGTAGTTATAGTACCTGAAACAGAAGAATGATTATGAGAAAATATTTTATTTCAGCAGCCATGAGTGTGCTGCTCGCTATGGGATTCACGGCTTGTGACACTGAAACCGACGAAAAACCCGGTGGCACCGCCATCGAAAAGATGTGTGGCTATTGGGATGTACAGTCCGATGCGGTGGATGAGAATGGTGAGGTGGTCTTTGAAGATCCCTTCGAAGATGGGGTCGTTTCCGTCTACACCTACAATACCGCTGATAACAGCAGTACGAAAATGTGGATTGATGACCGTGGTGGCAAAAACATAGGAAATCACAACTTCAAGTTCCTTGCCGACATCAATTATGCTGCAGGCACTTTCTCCGCAGTAGAAGTGGTCTATCATGACGGACAGTACAAACTAGAGGTGCCGGGCACCGCTACCATCAGCAACGGTAAAATCGTGGAGAACGGAGGACTGAACCTCCATGGCAAACCATGGGACACCATCGAGTTTGATATCTCCTTCTCCGATGATCCCTATCCCGCTGCTTACGGCTACCACCATTATCATGTGTATGGCCAGCGCCACACAGGATTCACGGAATAACCTACCTCTCGTTATCATCGGGAAATCATTTCCCGTATATGCCAAATCGGGATGTCCTTCACGGATGTCCCGATTTATTTGTGGTTTAGCCTCACCCTCCATCTCTCATCCTCCCTTTTTTCATTTTTTATTTTTTATATTTTTATAATTTCCAAAAAAATCGTACATTTGCATTCGTTACTATTTTTATCTAATAACGACAATAACCAAAACAATCCAAATATGTACGACAGAGAACACGGACTATACATCGCCCACTGCGAGGCTGGGGCGTTGAGTATCATCGGTAAAATGGCCAACCGCCACGGACTGATAGCTGGTGCCACGGGTACGGGAAAGACGGTAACCCTACAGGTGATGGCGGAATCGTTCTGCCAGGCAGGCGTCCCTTGTTTCATGGCCGACATGAAAGGCGACCTCTCGGGTATCTCACAGGTGGGACAGATGAGTAAGTTCATCGAGAAACGACTGCCGGAGTTCGGCATCGAAAACCCGCAGTTCCAGAGCTGTCCCGTACGATTCTTCGATGTCTACGGCGAACAGGGACATCCCATGCGCACCACCATCTCGCAGATGGGACCGCAACTCATATCTCGTCTGCTCCAGCTCAATGAGACACAGGATGGCGTGCTGAACATTGTATTCCGCATTGCCGATGAGCGCGGACTGCTCATCCTCGACCTCAAGGATTTGCGGTCGACGCTCGACTATGTGTCGCAACACGCTTCGGAATATACGACCAAATATGGCAATATATCCTCGGCTTCCGTAGGTGCCATCCAACGCGCGCTATTGCAACTGGAGAGCCAAGGGGCCGACCAGTTCTTCGGTGAACCGGCGTTCGATATCTACGACCTCATGCAGACCGAAGGGGGAAAAGGTGTGATGAATGTGCTGGCGGCCGACAAATTAATGATGCAGCCGAAGCTCTATTCCACCTTCCTGCTGTGGCTTATGAGCGAGCTCTATTCCACATTGCCTGAAGTGGGCGACCAAGAGTTGCCCAAACTGGTGTTCTTCTTCGATGAGGCACATATGCTTTTCGAAGGCACGTCAAAGGCTTTGCTCGACAAGATTGAACAGGTGATACGCCTCATTCGTTCCAAAGGCGTGGGTATCTACTTCATCACGCAGAGCCCAACCGACATTCCGGAGAATATCCTCGGACAGTTGGGCAACCGTGTTCAGCACGCCCTGCGCGCCTACACGCCGAAAGACCAGAAAGCGGTGAAGACAGCCGCCGACACCTTCCGTGCCAACCCTTCGTTCAAGACCGACGAGGCCATCATGCAGTTGGAGACGGGTGAGGCACTCGTCAGCTTCCTCGATGAGAAAGGTGCTCCCTCGGTGGTGGAACGGGCGAAGATTCTCTTCCCACTGTCGCAGATTGGTGCCATTACCGTTGACCAGCGTGTTGCCATCATCCGTGGCAGTCGCATCATGGGCAAATACGATATGATGGTCGACCGGGAGAGTGCTTATGAGGTACTTATGAAGGAAGCGGAACAGGCTGCAAAGGAGGCGGAGAAAGCTGCTGAAGAGGAAGAGAAGGAGAAAGAGAAGAGCAAAGGCGGCAAAAAGAAAAAGGGGGTCTTCAGCAAGGTGCTCAAGGCCATCATGACTGCCGTCACCTCCATCGTGGCAGCTATCGTAGGTGCTTTCGTCACCAGCAAGGTAACGGGCAAGGAGTCGAAGAGCAAGAAGTCGGCGAAGGAAAAAGTGGTGAAGAACGCCACCACCGCCGCCACGCGTACCATCACTCGTGAGATTACCCGTGATATTCTTGGCAACTTGATTAAATGATATCCATACTTATTTAACCATTAAAACAGTTTCAATGATGAAGAAAAAACTGATTTTTTGCACTTTGTTGGTTGCTGCCCTAATTTCCGGCTGCAAAGACAACAAGAGCCAGCAGCCGGACAAAGGGGAACAACCGCAAGGACAGGTGAACAAGGGTTCGGCGGATTCTAAGACGGAAGCCGAAGATGTTGCGGCTTCCTCCACGGAAGAACAGACGAACGGGGAAATGACATCAGCCCCGGAGGCTTCATCGTCACGCCCGATGGTTTACTCTGTCTCTGCCGACGGTTTCCTCAATATCCGTGAACAACCCAATGCGTCTTCTAAAATACTCGGTCGTCTGCTCACTGATGGCAAGGGTGCAGAATACCTGGGATCCACAGGCCAATGGCACCAAGTGAGATACGAGGGTGTGGTGGGCTTCGTCCATGGTAACTACGCTCGTTTGGAAGGATTGGAAAAACCACAGCAAGCGGGAAGGAAAGTCTATTATGTGGTCATAGGCAGCTACAATGACCTCAATGAGGCGAAAAACGCCACCCGAACACTCCCCGATGCACTCGATGGGTCGTGTATCTTCCGTTTCACGCAAGATGGAAAGACCGTCTATCGCCTTTGCGAAGGCAGTTACTACAGCCGTGCCACAGCTCAAGGACAAGCGGATGGCATCAATCAATATCTCGAACGCGACGTATGGGTGTTTGAGAACGATGGCGTGGCTCCCTGCGTCTATCAGGGCGTTACCCCCAAGGGCGATGCGGCCAGCGTTTTGCCGAAATAATCTCCATCTTCCTACATCCATCATTCACATATCACAAAAATCCGCCGTAACTTGGAAAACCTGTTACGGCGGATAATTGTTTGTTTTGTGTTTCATGTTTTGTGAAACGAACTCCTTCAATTTCCATCAGTTGCCGCGCTCAGCACGCCCTCGTGTTCGGTCACCTTGCCGCAAACGATGAGTTGGCGCACGGCGAGGTCGACAAGATCGTCGAGTTTCTTCGTGCGGCGGGTGAAACCTAAAACCTTCGCCACTTGTGAGCGCAAGGCGGCATCGTTAGGTGTCGATACTTGCTGCTCGATGGCATAGGCAAGCAGGTTGCGTACCTCAATCACGGGTATTTCGTCGGCTTCGCGCCCGGCGGCCTGGCGATAATCGACAAAATTGATGGCGGTGACGGCGTTACTCCAATAATAGGGGTTGTCAGCAGGTGACGAGGGGTCGCGGTAAGTGTATAGGCAAACCTCTCCTTCAATATACTGGCGTATCTGGGGTGTGATGCGCGGAATGCCGTAGATGGAAGATATGCGTTTGCAGATGAGACTCAAGGTGATGGGCTGTTCGGCATCGACTATGGACTGGATGACACCCTGCATCTTCTTGCGTTTCAGATCAACGAACGTGGAATAAGTGCTCATCATACGGTAGTTGCCAACTTGATACTGCTTCTCGTGCTCATTGGTCATGTCGCTGATAATTTCGTCCTCGCCCACGGCGAAGGGCATCAGCGTGGCAATCTTCGGCGCGGGAGCGGCATTGGCGGTTTCCAAGGCAATGGCTCCTCCTTCGCTCTTCAACTCGTCGAGGCGCTGGCGTATGCGTTCCAGGTCTTTGTCGCGGTTGATGAACCAGTCAACCGACCATATGCGGAGCAGGTTCCACCCTAAGCCGCGCAGCACGCCGGGTTGCGTGATCTCGCGATCGCGCTCGGTCTTTGTCTCGTAATAGTTGCGTCCGTCACAGAGGATACCGAGCAGGTAACTGTCGGTGTTGTCGGGGTCGATGACGGCAACGTCGACCTTGAAATTGCTGCGGCCCACATGGGTGTCCACCTCATAGCCCATCTTCCGTATCTCCTTGGCGATGTCGTCGGCCAGGTCGAGACCGCGTTCCTGGGCCACTTGGGTGGTGCTTACGGCGATGCGTCCGTTCTTGGCGAATTCGAGGAAGCGTTTCAGTCCTTCCACGCCCTTGGCGCGGCTGCGGTTCAGGTCGATCTGTTCGGGCTGCAGGGTGCTGAACACCATCATCTCGTAACGGGCGCGACTCACCGCCACGTTCAAGCGTCGTTCGCCGCCTTGGTTGTTCAACGGTCCGAAGTTCATTGACACGTGGCCACGTTTGTCAGGGCCGTAACCGATGGAGAAAAGGATGACGTCGCGCTCGTCGCCCTGCACGTTCTCGAGGTTTTTGATGAAGATAGGCTCGGTGCTGTCGTAGGCCTTGGCCTCCAGTTCGGGCTTCTTCGCCAGCTCATCGGTGAGGATGTCCTCAATGAGGTCTTGTTGGACCTTGCTGAATGATACGATGCCGATGCTCAGTTTCGACAGTTCGGGGTCGGCCAACCGTCGCAGCGTCTCCTTGACGATGGCTTCGGCCTCGCTGCGGTTGCAACGTGTCTTGCCCATATCGTAGGTGCCGTCGATGGAGATGAAACGCACCTTCGACAAGCGGTCGTCGACAGAAGGGAAGGTGTACAGCCGCCCGTCGTAGTACTGTGAATTGCTGAAGGCGATGAGACTCTCGTGACGGCTGCGGTAGTGCCATGTGAGGTAATGTGCTGGCAACGAGAGGGTGATGCAGTCGTCGAGGATGCTCTCCATGTCGTCGTTCTCAGCGTCGCTCTCATCGGTCTGCTGCACGGCGAAGAAACTGGTTGGAGGCATCTGCTTCGGGTCGCCCACCACGATAAGGGCCTTGCCGCGGGCGATGGCGCCGATGGCTTCGCTGGTGGGCATCTGTGATGCCTCGTCGAACACCACAATGTCGAACTTCTCCTGGTCGAGGTCGATGAACTGTGCCACAGAGAGCGGACTCATCAGCATACATGGACAGAGCTTGGGTAAGAGCGTGGGCACTTGGTCGATGATATGGCGTATGGTGGTGCCGCGACCGCCCGAGGCGATGTAACGCTTCAGGATGCCCATTTCCGAATTGGTCGAGGCTTGGAAGGTCTGCGAGGGGATGTGCGAGGCCAACCGGCAGTAGAGGGCTTTCTTCGTCAACTCCTGGAAACGCTTGGCCATATCACGGTAACGTTGGATAGCGTCTTCGAAGATGAGTCCGTTGAACAGCTGCAAGTGGCTATCGCCATCGATGATGTCTGTGCCCATGCGGTGGAACGTACCCTTGAGCATGGCATCGGCGGCCTCGTCGCTAGTGTGGCGCCCCTTTTCGATGAACTCGGAAACCTGCGACAACTGGCGGTCGTCGAGTTGGTTCTTCCGCAGACACCATTGTGTCCAGTCGCGCATCTTGTCGAGATGGGCGAGCCACTGTGGCATCTTTGCCACCATCTCGTCGAGGGAGAGGGTGGGGTCGAGGGTGCACACATCACCCATGGTTGCCAAAGCCTGCTGCATGCGCTCGATGGGGGTGATGTCGGTATGGCGCACCGCCTCCACATTGAAGGCATTGGAGGCAAATCCATCCTGACGACGGTAGATGTTCAGCAACTGCAGCACCTTGGGGGCATCGTCGAGGGTCTGGGTGATGGGGAGCCACTGCTCTGCGCCACGACGGGCGAGAGGCCCGAACAATGCCTGGAGGTCATTTGTCATCTGGTCGACGGCCACGGCGTGCTGACGGTATTCATACAGCTGGTCAAGCAATGGCTGCACATGGGCCTCCGAGATGTCGGGACGGTATATCTTCATTTGTTTAACAAACTTGCGCTTGGCGAAGAACTTGGGGATAAACCATTTGTCGCAGGCGGCTTGCCATTCACCGCGTAATTGCATGGGGTCACGCTGCACAATCTCCACCAAGTAGTGCTGCGTGATGGCTTGGAAAAGTTCGTCGCGGCGTATGCCCGTGGCAACAACCTGCCGCCATTGGCTTTCGACGGCAGGGTTGGCGGCAATGTCGAGCAATGCGGCATTGAGGACGGGTATCTGGCGCACGGTGTTGACGAATTGCCATGCCCATACCGTGCCGGAGAGGGTATGCGGAACATCCACATGACATTCCGTGGAGAGGGCCTCCACACTATGCTTCACGGCATCCAGCTCGGGTTGTATCTTGATGAGCGAATCCATGGTGCGCTGCTTGGCGACGGTACTCACATCGGTGGTGTTCAGTCCGCTCAGGGGATGGTCGGAGGGATGGCCCGTGACGGCGAACACGACATCGAGCTGGCGCACCAACTGCTCGTCGTCGTTGAGACGCTGTACGGTGAGCCCGTCCATATATCCCTCGGCGGGGGCAAGGACATCGTCGCTGTCGATGCTAAGGTAACGGGTGATGATGTCGTAGAGCGACAGTCCCGACGCGCGGGGGGTGTGAAGCAGTTCCATCATCTCCACCAACTGGCGCCGCTGGTCGAACAGGGCTTGCGACTCCGCCTCGTATTCATCGGGCGACTTGATGCGGGTGAGGTCGAGGGCTTGTTGCAACTGTTGCAACAGGTGGGCGCGCGTCACCTTGTTCGAGTGCAGTTCCAGCGAGAAGGGACCGAGGCCGATTTTCTCCAACCTTTTCTGAACCACCTGCAAGGCGGCCATCTTCTCGGCCACGAACAGCACGCGCTTGTCGTGGTAGAGGGCGTTGGCAATCATATTGGTGATGGTCTGGCTCTTGCCGGTGCCTGGAGGACCATAGAGGATGAAACTGCGTCCCTCGCCCGACTCGATGACGGCCTCGAGCTGCGATGAGTCGACATCCACGGGGATGGCATAACTGCCGGGGCTGACGGTTTGGTCGATGTTGCGCGTATCGGTGGGGGTGATGTTGCCCACGTCAACGAGCCGCTTCTGCAGAAGACTCTCAATGACGGCGCTCTGACGCATCTTTTCGGCATTGTTGTGGATATCGTTCCACATCACGAACTTGCTGAACGAGAACAGACCGAGCATCGCTTCCTCCACCACATCCCAACGGGGATGGTCCTTGAGAAGGGCACGGATGGTGGCGAACACCGTCCTCACGTCGATGCCGCTCTCGTCGGTGGGCAATGGCATGAGCCCCGACAAGTTGATGTCGTGCTGCTGGCGGAGCATCTCCACCAGCGTGGTGTTGAACGTCACGTCTTCATCGCGGGTGCGTATGATATAGTTGTTGCCGCTCTTGCGGATAATGTCCACGGGCAGCAGGATGAGGGGAGCGAAACGTGGACGGATGCTCTTGGGCGTCTCAAACCATTTCAGCACGCCGAGCACGAGAAACAGGCTGTTGGCGCCATTCTCTTCCAAGGCGGTGCGCGAGGCGCGGTACAGACCCTTGAGTGCCTCGAGAAGGTCGTTGTCGGTAAGGTACGACACCAGCTCGTTATGCTTGAGGTTTTCCGTCACTAGTTGCTCCAACTCGTCGCGATGGGCTTTCGAATTGTAGATGCCGTATTCATCGGCTGTCAGTTGCCGCTTCGTGGGAGCGGGGGTGATGCGATAGTCTTCACCTGCTTGCAAGTGATCTTCCAACAGGTCGATGTCGAAGGATATGAAGGGAATGAGTTTCTTGCCCACGCGCAGGTTGAGAAGGTTGTTGCGCAGCGAGAAGTCGAGCAACTTGCGCTCCCATATCTGTTGGCGTGTGGCGGCGCCTTGCGGTCCTTCGGGCACCACATCGAGACGTGTCTGCTGGCGTATGTCATGGGTGATTGTGTCATGTTCTAACCCGTCGGTTATCCATTGCCCGTTCACACGGAGGGGTAGGGGACGTACACCGTTCAGACGGCAACGGTGGATGTCGACGAAGGCGACGAATTGCTCGGGAGTCTTGTATAACTTGTCTTCGGCCAGCTTCACGGCATTCTCGAAGTCAACACCGTTCTGTGTGATGCAGGTGGTCTCCACCACCACCATCTCGTTGATGCCGTCGGCGATGGTCTTGGTGAGGAACGACACATCATCGCCCACCATCTGCGGGTAATAATTGTCGATGAGCCAGCAGGCCACAAAGGCGTGGCCTTTCGTGATGACAACGAGGGGATGAAGGCCGCACGACTCAAGGCACGAGGCATAGAGCAGGGTGGTGTCGAGGCAGTTGCCCATATGTGAAGTGAGTATCTCTTCTGCCAGTCGTATGCGTTGGCCGGTGGTCTCGAAACTGGCGGGCACCGTGCAATAAACGAGGCTCTCTTGGCGTAATGCCTCATAGATGGACGCCACTTGCGCACGGACGCGGTTGGGGTCCTGCGTCTGGTAATCGTCAAGCGACGACTGTCCGGTGAGCCGTTCCAGATGGCTGGCGGCATGAACCTTGATAGGAGCCAGTTCGGGTGCGTTGGGCGTGACGAACGAGGCGAGCAACTCGGGCATGATACCCATACCGGGCCATTCGTTGAAGGCCATTAGCCTCAAGGGGTAGCGCTTCACCATCACTTCCTGGCCGCCGATGTTGAGGCTGACGGTGAACTGTGTGTCGACGGACTCTGTGAGTTGGCGAAGCTGGTCAACGTCGGGCTGGATGTCGAGTTGTGCGAAACTGACGGTCTTGCCGCCCGGGATGATGTTGGTCGTCTCGCTGGAAGGCACCAACATGTCGCCCGACACGCTCACTGTGACGTCGCGCCAGTCGCTGTCATCGTTGTTCGTAATCTCCAGTCTCTCTATACAACGTTTGCCGTTGACACTCATGGCATAATTAAGACTGGGAAGGTAATCTATCTGTAGTTGGTCGTTGGTCAATGTCTCTATCATCTCAACTAGTAATGGCTTAAGGTTCTTATGTTTTTTTCAATGATTTAGTCTTTTCTCTTGCTCCTTGCCCCTTGCTCCTCAATACGACACGCTGCATGTCAGCCCGGCGGCCCTCACCTGTTCGGCGATGCTGTCGAGCACCGACGGGGAAGCCTTGCGCAGGTCGTGGTCGGGAGTCTCGCGGTCGATGGTGTAAATCATTACCTGTGAGGGCTGTATGCGCAAGAGAGCGTCAATCCAGGGCAGTACATACGCATCGCCTGTGTTGTCAACGCTTATGCCATGTGATGTGCCTGACATGAACATCGTTTGCACGATGACATGGCCTTTCATCATGGCCATCTGCTCCACCACGTCGGAGGAATCGTAACGGGGATTGATGGGACGGTCCACACGACGAATGTAGTCGTTGTCCACTGTGTCGAGTTTCTGGATGTTGTTGTCGACGAGCATCAGGGCCTCTCGAATCTCTTGACGGTGCAGCTGCGTGCCGTTGCTCAGCACCGAGATCTTCGCTTCAGGGAAAAAACGGTCACGAAGTGCCACCGTGTCGGCGATGATGTCGGCAAACTGCGGATGGCAGGTGGGCTCGCCGTTGCCGGCGAAGGTGAGCACGTCGGGATGCGGGCCCTCGTGTCGCATCTTCTGCAACTGTCGTTCGAGGGCGGTGGCCACCTCTTCGCGCGTGGGACGGGGAGTGTGGGGCCTGTGGTCGGCATTGAACCCACATTCGCAGTAGATACAGTCGAAAGTGCATATTTTTCCATCGCCGGGCATCAAGTTGATACCCAACGAAACGCCCAACCGGCGACTGTGAACAGGCCCAAAGATGGGTGAAGTGTAGATGATGGTGCTCATATTGGTTGTTTGTTGTTTTGGCAAAATGACTGCAAGGCGAGCGAAGAACCAAATTTATTTGAGTTCTTCCGAGCCGCAGCGTAATTTATGCAAAATGACTGCAAGGCGAGCGAAGAACCAATTTATTTGAGTTCTTCCGAGCCGCAGCGTAATTTATGCAAAATTACGTTTTTCCTTCTTTATTTGCAAACTTTTAATAGGCGGCGGCACGTTAATTGTCGTTAAAGGGATTGCAAAACGATGATTTTTTTACTATATTTGCACCCAATTTGGTGTATTATATCCTGAAAATGGGAAAAAACAAAAGCAAAAAACGAAGCCGGGGCAGCCTGCAGTTCGTGACAACTTGCATCAGTACTGCCTTGGTACTCATATTATTGGGTATGGTGGTGTTCACCGTGTTCACAGCACGAAATCTATCGGCCTATGTGAAAGAGAATCTCACGGTGACAATGATGCTGGCCGACGACACGACAGAGCCCGAGGCTCAGCAGTTGTGTGACCAACTGAGCAAACGACCCTATATAAGTTCGCTCCAATACATTACCAAGGACTCCGTGCTGGCGGAGCAGACGGCGGAGATGGGTATCGACCCGTCTGAATTTGCAGAACAGAACCCCTTCCTTTCATCTATAGAACTGCAGCTAAAAGCGGAATACGCCAACAGCGATTCGCTGAAATGGATTTCCGAGGAACTGAAACAGAGCCAGAAAGTGAACGAGATTGTCTATCCGCAGGATCTTGTCGACAGTGTGAACAACTTCCTCAGCAAGGTGAGTCTCGTATTGCTCGTGTTGGCGGCCCTGCTGCTCTTCGTGTCGTTCTCGCTCATCAACAATACCGTGCGACTGGGTATCTATGCCCGACGGTTCAGCATCCACACGATGAAACTGGTGGGTGCGTCGTGGGGATTCATACGTTGGCCGTTCCTTAAGAGGGCCATCGGCATGGGACTCCTGGCGGGCATCGTGGCCATAGCGGTGTTGGGCACTGGGGTATGGGTGCTGTCACAGTACGAGCCCGACGTGATGAAGGTCATCACACCGCAGGTGCTGCTGATCACTGCCGTTGCCGTGTTGGTGTTCGGCGTCATCATCACTACTTTCTGCTGCTGGCTCTCGGTGAATAAGTTCCTGCGCATGAAAGCAAGTGAGCTATATAAGATTTAATCGTTTCGGACAAAAGGTTTTATTGCTTAAAATCAATAATGGATAAGAGAAATTATGCTTTCGATAGGGTCAACTTCATCTTGTTGGCCATAGGCATGGCTATCGTGGTCATCGGGTTTATCCTGATGAGTGGCGCGCCGTCAACAGAAGAGACGTTCAATCCCGACATTTTCAGCGCCATGCGTGTGAAAGTGGCGCCCGTGGTCTGTTTCCTCGGTTTCGTGTCGATGATTTATGCCATCGTGCGCAAACCGAAAGACGAAGGCACGGCAGCGTTGGAGACGGTGAAGGAAAAGGCTGTGGCCGAAGAAGAGACAAAAAACGTGACAAAAACTGTAAAACAAGACGTTAAAAAGGTTAAGAAAGCAACCAAGAAATGACTATACTGGAAACAATAATCCTGGCTATCGTGGAAGGATTGACTGAGTTCCTTCCCGTTTCTTCCACAGGACACATGATCATCACCCAGAACCTCCTGGGAATAGAGAGCACTCCTTTCGTCAAGGCATTCACCATCATTATTCAGTTCGGAGCCATCCTGTCTGTGGTATGTCTTTATTGGCACCGTTTCTTCCGCCTCGACCGCACACCGGCACCGGCGGGGAGCAACGCGTGGCAGAAATTCATTCACCGATGGGACTTCTATTGGAAACTGCTGGTGGCTTTCATTCCCGCGGCGGTCATCGGACTGGTAGCCAAGAAGACGGGACTTATCGACCGTTTCCTGGAGAGCGTACAGGTGGTGGCCATCATGCTCGTGCTGGGTGGCGTGTTCATGCTCTTCTGCGACCGTATCTTCAACCGTGGCAGCGAGAAGACGAAACTCACCGAGCGCAAGGCGTTCAATATAGGTCTCTTCCAATGCATCGCTATGATTCCAGGCGTGTCGCGCTCCATGGCCACTATCGTGGGAGGTATGGCGCAGAAACTCACTCGGAAGGCGGCGGCGGAATTCTCATTCTTCCTGGCTGTGCCCACGATGGCGGCGGCGACCGCTCTCGACGTGATAGAGGTGTTCTTCGCCGAAGATGCGAATACCGACTGGGCCACGGGCAGCAACCTGTCGATGCTGGCTCTGGGATGTGTGGTGGCGTTCATCGTGGCATTGCTGGCCATGAAATGGTTCGTGGCTTTCCTTACGAAATATGGTTTCAAGGCTTTTGGTGTCTACCGTATCATCGTTGGTGCCATTATCCTGCTGCTCCTGCTGACAGGACATTCACTGGTAATGGTTGACTGATGAATTTCTACGAGGGAGCCATCATTCCTGTCGACAAGCCCTATGGCATGACCAGCTTCGGGGCATTGGCGCACATACGCTATCTTATATCGAGGAAATTGGGTGTGCGGCGTATAAAGACAGGTCATGCCGGAACGCTCGACCCGTTGGCCACAGGGGTTCTCATCCTATGCACGGGAAGGGCGACGAAACAGATTGACCAGTTGCAGCAACATACCAAGGAATATAGGGCAACGCTCCAGTTGGGGGCTACCACGCCGAGCTTCGACATGGAACATCCCGTGGATGCAACCTTTCCCACCAACCATATCACAGAGACGCTCGTCCGCGAAACTCTCACGCATTTCCTGGGCGAGATAGAACAGGTGCCGCCGGAATATTCGGCATGTAAGGTGGATGGGAAAAGGGCCTACGACCTTATGCGCAAGGGAAAAGGGGTACAGCTCAAGCCTAAAGTGCTGCGTATCGATGAGATAGAACTGGAGCATTTCGATGCTGAGACCATGCGCATCACCATTCGCGTGGTTTGCGGTAAAGGTACCTACATCAGGGCTCTGGCGCGCGACATAGGCAAGGCATTGGGCAGCGGTGCCTATCTCACAGCCCTCCGACGTACGCGGGTGGGCGATGTAAAGGTGGAAGATTGTATATCCTTCGACGATTTCCCCGCCTGGCTCGACGCACAAATTATAGAAACACCCTAGAAAAACCTACCCCCTAGAACCTCCTAGAAAAAAATAAAATACAAACCATATATGAAACTGTCGCAATTCAAATTCAAACTCAACGAAGAGCAGGTCGCTCTCTATCCGACGTACCACCGTGACGAATGCCGACTGATGATTATCCATCGCCAGTCACAGCGCATTGACATGTATAAGACCGACGACGAGGGAGAACCGTTGAAAGATGAAGAGGGAAACCCCATATTCCTCGACTTCCGGAATGTGCTTGATTATTTTGAAGAGGGCGATACCTTCGTGTTCAACGACACCAAGGTGTTTCCGGCACGTCTCTATGGCACCAAGGAACGCACCGACGCCAAGATTGAGGTGTTCCTGCTACGCGAGCTCAACGAGGAGATGCGCCTGTGGGACGTGTTGGTGGAGCCGGCGCGCAAAATACGTATAGGCAACAAACTGTTCTTCGACGACAGCGGTACCATGGTGGCAGAGGTGATCGACAACACCACAAGCCGAGGACGCACACTGCGATTCCTATACGACTGTCCGCACGATGAGTTCAAACGTGAGCTGTATGCACTGGGGGCGGCACCACTGCCACATTATATCGTCGACAGGAGGGAGGCCAATACCGAAGATATGGAGGCTTTCCAGTGTATATATGCCAAGAATGAGGGGGCCGTCACGGCACCCGCTTCAGGACTGCATTTCAGCCGAGAGCTGATGAAGCGTATGGAGATTCGAGGCATCAACTTCGCATATATCACCATGCACTGTGCGCTGGGCAACTTCCACAATATCGAGGTGGAAGACCTCACGAAGCATAAGATGGACAACGAACAGATGTTTGTCGAGGCTGACGCTTGTCGTATCGTCAACGACACCAAGGCTGCGGGACATAAGGTGTGTGCCGTGGGAACGAGTGTCATCAAGGCCACGGAAACGGCGGTGGGCACCGACGGACTGCTCAAGGAATATGAGGGATGGACCAACAAATTCATATTCCCGCCCTATGAGTTCAAACTGGCCGACTGCATGATAGGTAATTTCTACCATCCTTACTCCACCTTGCTCATGTCGGAGTGTGCCTTCGGAGGATACGACCTCGTGATGAAAGCTTACGACATGGCTTCGGAGAATGGATACCGCTTCGGATGTTACGGTGATGCCATGCTTATCCTCGACGACTGATGACGAACAACGCAGCGATGCATACCGTTTACCTGGCCTTGGGGTCGAATATGGGCGACAGGGAAGCCCATCTCCATAAGGCGGTCAACGAAATAGAAAAGCTGGTTGGCCACGTGGTGCGCCAATCAGCTTTTCATGTCACTGAACCGGTGGGTTTCCACTCCGACAACCTCTTTGTCAACGCTGCGGTGTGTTGTCTCACTCCGCTATCACCCCATGAACTGCTCACTGTCACCCAACGCATAGAACGGCAGATGGGACGGCGGCGGAAATCGAAAAACGGCGTCTACCACGACCGCATCATCGATATCGACATACTGCTATATGACGACATAACTGTCAACGACCCTGACCTCGTCATACCTCATCCTCGCATGTACGAACGCGATTTCGTCATGATTCCCCTGAAGGAAATCATTGAAGAAACAAACTAATCCTTGATTATTCCCTAAGAAATCCTAAGTAAACCAAAACCCTTAGGATAACTTTGTGATGCCTATAATAACCTAGTGCTTCCTAGGATCACCTAGGATTACCTAGGCCTATAATTCCCCACAACTCCCCCTGTGTGTTCACCATTCCCCCTCTTGGGAAGGGGAATGGGGGAGGTTCCCCTAGGACACCCTATAACTCCCTATCTGTGTTCAGCATTCCCCCTCCTTGGGAGGGGGGTAGGGGGAGGTATCACAACTTGGGAGGGGGCTAGGGGGAGGTTTTAAAAAAACCTCCCGTTTTGGGAGGTTTTTGTTTTTTTTTGCATCTTACCGCGATTACTTGCGAAGGCCGAGGGCCTTGATGATGGCACGATAGCGATTGATGTCGCGGTCGTACAGGTAGTTGAGCAATGCGCGGCGCTTTCCTACCAACTGGGTCAGTGCCCGTGCGGTAGTATGATCTTTACGGTTTTTCTTAAGATGCTCCGTCAGATGGGAAATACGGTATGAGAACAATGCTATCTGGCTCTCAGCGGAACCGGTATCAGTGTTGGACTTTCCGTATTTGCCAAAGATCTCTTGTTTTTTCGCTTGGTCTAAATACATAGCTACTTGTTAATGATTAATGTTTTTTGAAAATGCGGGTGCAAAGGTACAAAAAAAATGGGAAACAACAAATTTTTGCGTCTTTTTTTGTAACTTTGCACCCGATTTTTAAGGTAAAGAACAATGCAGGACATCAGAAACATCGCTATTATCGCTCACGTTGACCACGGAAAGACGACGCTCGTCGACAAGATGATGCTCGCCGGACACCTCTTCCGCGAAGGACAGAACCTCAGCAGCCAAGTGCTCGACAACAATGATTTGGAGCGCGAGCGAGGCATCACCATACTCTCCAAAAACGTGTCTATCAACTACAAGGGCACGAAAATCAACATCATCGACACTCCGGGACACTCCGATTTCGGTGGAGAGGTGGAGCGTGTGCTCAATATGGCCGATGGTTGCCTATTGCTCGTCGATGCCTTCGAGGGACCGATGCCGCAGACGCGCTTCGTGTTGCAAAAGGCTTTGCAGATAGGATTGAAGCCCATCGTGGTGGTGAACAAGGTAGACAAACCGAACTGTCGCCCTGAAGAGGTGTATGAGATGGTGTTCGACCTGATGTTCTCGCTCAACGCCACGGAAGACCAACTTGATTTCCCCGTGGTTTACGGCAGCGCAAAAAATGGATGGATGGGCGAAGACTATAATACGCCGACAGATAACATCACCTACCTGCTCGATAAAATCATCGAGGTGATACCGGCACCGCAAATCCTTGAAGGAACACCGCAGATGCTCATCACCTCGCTCGACTATTCGTCGTACACGGGACGCATCGCCGTGGGACGTGTCCACCGTGGTACGCTCACCGAGGGGATGAACGTCACTGTGGCACACCGCGACGGCTCGCTCGAAAAGACGCGTATCAAAGAACTGCATACTTTCGAGGGTATGGGACACGTGAAGACCCATGAGGTGCAGAGTGGCGACATCTGCGCGCTCATCGGACTGGACCATTTTGAGATTGGTGATACCATCTGCGATTTCGAGAACCCCGAACCGCTACCGCCAATTGCCATCGACGAACCGACCATGTCGATGCTCTTCACCATCAACGACTCACCATTCTTCGGCAAGGAAGGAAAATACTGTACTTCACGACATATCTACGAACGTCTCCAGAAGGAGTTGGAGAAGAACCTGGCATTGCGCGTGGCTCCCTTTGAGGACTCCACCGACAAATGGATTGTCAGCGGGCGCGGTGTGCTTCACCTCTCCGTCCTCATCGAGACGATGCGTCGCGAGGGTTACGAACTGCAGGTGGGACAGCCTCAGGTCATCTTCAAGGAGATCGACGGCGTACGCTGCGAACCGGTGGAGGAACTGACCATCAACGTGCCTGAGGAGTTCGCCTCGAAGATGATCGACATGGTGACACGTCGCAAGGGTGAACTGACGTCGATGGAGACGCAGGGCGACCGAACGAACATCGAATTTGATATGCCGTCGCGTGGCATCATCGGACTGCGTACCAATGTGCTCACCGCATCACAGGGCGAGGCCATCATGGCACATCGTTTCAAGGAATACCAACCCTATAAGGGTGACATAGAACGGCGCGTCAACGGCTCGATGATTGCCATGGAGACGGGTACGGCCTTCGCCTATAGCATCGACAAACTGCAGGACCGAGGCAAGTTCTTTATCGATCCGGGCGAAGAGGTGTATGCCGGTCAGGTGGTAGGTGAGCATGTGCACGACAACGACCTCGTCATCAATGTCACCAAGGCCAAGCAACTCACCAATGTGCGTGCTTCGGGAAGCGATGAAAAGGCACGTATCATTCCGAAGGTGCAGCTGTCGCTCGAGGAGTCGCTCGAATACATCAAGGGCGACGAGTATGTGGAATGTACACCGAAGGCTATACGCATGCGAAAAACCATCCTCGACCACAACGACCGCAAACGTGCAAATAAGGTGGAGTGATGATACAATAATAGTGTTTGAAAGACGTTTCATAATAAAACAACTTGTTATGAAACGTCTTTTCCTTTTTTGTCTCACGGTTCTGTTCTTTTCACTGGCACAGGCACAGGAAAAACCAGGCACATTGTCGGTCATTCCCCACGTGGGGGTGTCGGTGGCTAACCTCACCGATTTCAATTGGACGGAAGGAATGAGGCTTGTCGACCATTTCGGCTCTATCAGCTCCAACTACAAACCTGGATTCACGGGTGGTGTGCAGATGGAATACCAAGCGACCGAGGTCTTCAGTGCTTCTGCCGCACTGCTTTATTCCATGCAGGGAACGAAATATCCCGATTTCATGGTCGACAATGAGGATGGTACGGCGGAAGGGGTGGCCAACCTGCGTATGGACCTCCATTACCTCAATGTTCCCGTCATGCTGAATGCCTATGTGCTACCGGGATTGGCTCTGAAGACGGGTTTGCAAATAGCCTTCCTGCTCGACGGCAGGTTGAAACAAGAATCGACACCCGTCACCATTGACGAGGAGGGGGCAAAGACGTATGGAGAAACGGAAGATAAAGAGACTAAATGGAATGACTTGAAGTCATTCGACATCTCCATTCCCATCGGGCTGTCATACGAATTTGAGAATGTCATCCTTGACGCGCGTTACAACCTCGGCATAACAAAGATCCACAGCGATTACGACTGGCGCAACTCCTTCTTCACCTTCACCGTGGGCTACCGATTCGTCGTGAATTGAATTAAGCACAATTCATGGTCATTCATAAGTCGTTGATGGCAATTCATTGTAAACATCAGTAATAGAAAGTTCAAAAACCAATAATACAAACTCATGAAAAAAATACTTTTCTCTTTCATCTTTGTAACTACGATGCTTTCTGCCCACGCACAGTCGGTGGGGCAAGGCTCTCTGTCGTTCATCCCCCGTATCGGTGTCGACTTTGCCAAACTCTCCAATCATGAAGTATTTGGTAGCGACGGCTTGGATACACGTTCCTATAAAGCACAGTTTTCACCAGGCTTCACTGCAGGGGCGAGCGTGGAATATATGGCACTCGACAATCTCGGTGTGGAGTTAGGTTTCCAGTATGCTCGTCAGGGAACGGACTCTGAACTCGATGAAGCTGAGATAAGCCTTCATTACATCAACGTGCCGTTGATGGCCAATTTCTATGTCATCGACAATTTCGCCTTCCGCATAGGTGGACAACTAGGCTTTCTCACCGGCAATGACTTAGGTAAGAATTATACTGCTGAAGAGGCAGACGATGCATTGAAAAAAGTGGATTTCTCCATACCCATAGGTCTCTCCTTCGAGTATGAGAATATCATTCTTGGCGTACGCTATAACATCGGTCTCACCCGCGTATTCAAGAATGACTATTTCAAGGAGAAAAACCAAGTCTTCATGGTTGACCTAGGCTACCGCATCGCACTATAAAAGTGCCGTTCAACGTTCACCCTCCCTTTGGGAGGGCCGGGGTGGGTTTTATGGATACACCAAATTCTCCTCACTGATTTGCTCCAGCACTTCAGTGAGGTATTTTTTTGCTTCCCACCGTGCCATGGGTAGGTCGTGAAGCAGCCAGTTGCCACAGTCTTTGGGCGCTGCACCCGGAATCTCTCCCTCATAGTCGGCAATGAACTGGAAAGTGCGGCGCATCAAGTCCACAATGTCGCGCGAAGTGTAGTCGCCTCGTAACAACAGGTAGTTGCCCGTCTGACAACCCATCGGTCCCCAATACACGATACGGTCGGCCCACTCGGCGTCATTGCGCAGATAGGTGGCTGCCAAGTGTTCTATGGTGTGCAAGGCGCCCTGTTGGATGGCCGGCTCGCGGTTGGGCTCTTTCATTCGGATATCGAACGTGGTCACCACGTCGCCACCCACTTGGTCCTTGTGCGACACGTAAATGCCGCGCAACAGCCGTTCATGGTCAATGGTAAAACTGGCTATCTTCTTCATACTTAATATCTTCTTTTTTTATACCCTCCCTTGGGGAGGGGCAGGGTGGGTATTCTATTCCCTCCCTTTGGGAGGGCTAGGGTGGGTGTTACAATTTTCCCAAGAACCTCCTCGTCACGTTGAACGACCCTTCAGCCAGACGGTTCCAGAAATCGAAATACTGCGATGCGTCAGTGTCTTTCAGCGGTATGTCGCTGATGATACGGAACGAGATGAACGGCACTTTATATAAGTAGCAGGTCTGCGCTATGGAACAGCTCTCCATGTCTACGGCCTTGGCTTCTGGGAAATGCGACAGGATGTCGCGCATCTTCTCCTTTGTGTCCACGAACCAGTCGCCGCTAACCATCTCGCCGGCATGGATGACGGTATCGTCTCTCACAGACAACGCCTTGTCTACCAATTCCTTGGGGGAATGGAAATGGGCGGGCATGCCCACCAGTTGGCCGTAGTCCACCTCATGACCGCAGTAGGCGTCGTGGTAGACATAGGAGGTTCCCACCACCACATCGCCGACGTTCATTGTCACGTCAGCACCGCCGGCCACACCCGTGGATATGACCAGGTCGGGCAGATAGGCATTGATCATCTCCACGCAGCCGATGGCGGAATTTACCTTCCCGATGCCACACTGTTGTATGATAATCTCATGTCCGTCGATGGTGCCACGGATGAAGTCTTTGGTATGCCGACGTTCCGTTGTAGGTTCTTCCAACAGACTACGGAGCTGTACCAGCTCCTTCTCCATCGCCACGATAATTCCTATTTTCATACTTTTAGTACTTTAGTCGTTTTGTCCTTTCCCCTCCTTTTCCAAGAGCCCCCTCCCTTTGGGAGGGTCAGGGTGGGTATTCCCCTTCGGGAGGGACGGGGTGGGCCTTTCACACCGCCTCGCTCACCAGGTGAACCATATACGCTAGGAACACGATGGTCAAGCAGGCTCCTTCCCATCGCTCTACCTTGTATTTCGTGCGTGAGAAAAGCCACAGCAGCACCATGCCTAATACCATCATACCGAAGTCCACCGATGTGATGCCTTGTATCTGCATCGGTTTGATCAGGCCCGTCACCCCTACAATCATGAGTACGTTGTACACGTTGCTACCGATGACGTTGCCCATGGCGATGGCACTCTGTCCCTTGCGGGCGGCCACCACACTCGTGGCCAGCTCAGGCAGAGACGTGCCGCCGGCCACCACCGTCAGACCAATTACGGCTTCGCTCACGCCCAACTTGGCGGCGATGTCGCTGGCACCGTCAACAAACAGGTTACTGCCCAGCACCAGTCCGGCCAGACCGAGGATGATAAACAGCACCGATTTCACTACGCTGTAGTCTTTGCGCCCCTCGTTACTCTCCTGTGCAGGATGTTTCTTGGCGATATAGAGGTTGTACCCGATGTAAGCTAATAATCCAGCGAAGAGGATGGCGGCGTCGAGACGGTTAATGTCGGAATTGAAGCAGAATAGCAACAACATGACAGAAGCCACCAAGGCGATGGGGATGTCTTTGCGTACAGTGCTTTTCAGAATGGCCATAGGAGCCACCATGGCGGCCACGCCCACGATAAGGAAGGTGTTGAAGATGTTGCTACCCACCACGTTACCCACCGCCAGGTCGGGTGTACCCTTGATGGCTGACATCATGCTCACGAACAGTTCGGGCATCGACGTGCCCAAGGCCACAATGGTCAGTCCTATCACCATCTGTGGGATGTTCATGCGCTGGGCCAGTGCCACGGCACCATCGGTCATCAGGTCTGCTCCTTTGATGACAAACACCACGCCCACGAGGATGTATATAATACTTAGTACCATGCAGGTTCACTTTTGAGTGCAAAAGTACGAAAAAAAAGGAAAACACAAAAAGGGAACGCGCAGAAAAATCTGCCGTTCCCTTCACCATTTTAAGCCTATTACCTTTTTACTTTTTACCTTTCATTAGCCTTTTTACCCTTTTACTTTTTTACTCTTTTATTTTTTTTACCTTTCAATAGCCTTTTTACTTTTTTACCTTTTTACTTTTTTACCCTTTTACCTTTCAATAGCCTTTTTACCTTTCAATAGCCTTTACCCGATGTTGATTTGGCGAGCCACTTTCACTTCTTCCTTGACAATCTTTGGCAGGTCGATGGTCAGCACGCCGTCGGCTACCTTGGCGCCAATTTTCTCCTTATCCACATCGTCGGGCAGTATCAGTGTCTGCTCATATTTCGAGTAGCTGAACTCGCGGCGCAGGTAATGGGCTTTCTTCTCTTCCTCTGTCTGCTCATGGCGGTTCTCCATCTTGATGGTCAAGTCGCCATCAGCATTGATGTTCACATCAAAATCCTCTTTCGTCATGCCCGGTGCGGCCACTTCCACTTGGTATTTGTCCTGCATCTCCAGCACGTTGATGGCGGGTGCTGTGGCATTGGTCTTTGACAGGTTCACTGCGTTGATGAAATCGTTGAACACTTCCGGTAACCATGAATTTCTTTCCATCATAATCGTATCTCCTTATTAGTTTATGGGTTGTTGATAATGTTTTCACTCTCTCGCGCCTAAAGGCGTTCACCCATTATTATACAACCTGCGTGCCGAAGTGTATTTTGCGACAAATTGTCATTGTGTTGTGTCAGAATGACAAAAATATCGATACTTTCCGTATCCTTTTTTGTAAAAAGACAATCAAAAATTAATAATAATCTTTGGAAAATAATCAATAATGTTTTATTTTTGCAGAGTCATTTTCTTTCATTGGATTTGACAGGACATACGAAAACGTGTTTATTATCTCGTCTCTCGTCTCAGAATAACGGCCAATAATTCGTAGACATGCAAGAGAAACAGGTGGTAGATGCGCCTTGATAGGCGTATTCTTCCCTTCCGATTATCTTGCATAGGGTGCTTGGCCGTTCCCTTGGGACGATAAAAAGATTGAAGATATACGCCTTTTTTGTGTCCCCCAATTATCGTATTAGAGAAATCCCAAAACAACGGCCAAATTGAAGAAAGATTTCCTATTGCTATTGTGCACGCATAAAGGTATATGTGTACATGATGAAAGTTTGGAATGTGTGTATTCATTCCAAAGTGTCCTTGTTGTCTTTATTTCTAACAACAAATGAACTATATGATTATAGGTGAAGCTATTCAACAAGAACTACACAGTCAAGAACGCTCTGTTGCTTGGTTCGCACGCAAACTCAATTGTAATCGCCAAAATGTGTATGACATATTCAAACGACGAACCATAGACACGGAACTGCTCATGCGTATATCCAAGGTGCTGAATAAAAACTTCTTTGAGTTATACAATAGGGAGTTTATTGATTGGAGAAGAGCGGATAGAATGAAGTAGTTGGTATAATATAAATTGTGTAAAGTAAAATGGAAATTAAAGTGCTTATTATTCATGCAGAGAAATATGTGGAGCGCAAGTTGCATATGGATAAGATGCTGTCCGCTCATTCGTTGTCTTACGAATATGTCTGTAAGGGAGCAGGCGACGACGTCTCTGAAGAAGAGAAAGAAAAATACATGGGATCAGGACAATCAAACATGGGTAAGGGTGCTATGTGTTGTACGTTGCAACACTTTTATGCATACGAGAAAATCATAGAGGAGAATTTACCTGGTGCTTTAATCTTAGAAGATGATGCAATACTATCATCACGCTTTGATAAGATATTTCCTCTTACAATCGAGGAATACTACCAAAGTTACAGCAACGAGAACGTCATCATTTCATACGAAGATCCACGTCTTCGTTTCGTCCCTCGTTCATATAGGAAAAAAGACCGTTATTTATATCGCATGGATCGTGATCGTATGGCAGGAATCTATTTTATAAATAACAATGCTGCACGTATGATACTAGACAATGCCCGTACACAGAAATGCAAACAACCAATAGACTTATACCATTGTCAACTCCTTAAACAAGGATTATTGACTTACCTTTGGTGCCAACCAACAATAGCTTCACAGGGTAGTTTTGTAGGCCTATTTGGCTCCACGATATCAACAAAAAAATACAAGATGGAAAAATTGAGGTGGAAATTATTAAAAACATATAAAAAACTGTTGTATCAATTCAGATGAAAAGTTATGAAGGTGTTTTGTCCTTCAATAAAAGACTATTTACTTATTACGCTTTAGGCTAATTATCTGTTACATCCTATTGTGGCACTGCTGAATGAAATTAAATATCTTTGCAAAAATTACCATTCTTTCACAAATAGTGGAAGTGGAATAAAATAAATATATCATGACTATGAAAAAGTATGTTTTAACATTGAGCCTATTGCTAATGTGTGTGTCTGCTTTTGCTGGTTCGGTGAAAGTGACTAAAGGGAAGACTTCTGGATTTAAAGAGAATGCGAATGCTTCTATTTCTTTTCAATGGGATGGCGCAAAGTGGGATAGAGGAGAACCATTGCAACAGCATTGGGGTAATGATTATGAAAGGTTGAAACAAGTAGGTGAAAGTTCCTTTATACAAGGCTTTAATGAGAAGAGTAAAAAACTGATGATAGAAGAGGCTGAAGGACAATATCGTATGGTTGTTAAAATAGTCAGTCTGGATAGCTTTTTCAGTGTTATGAGTTTTGTTCCTGGACATAAGCATAAGGTTGATGCGATAATTACTATATATGAGGTTTCAACCGATTCTCTTATTTGCGAAATAAAGACTGATGAGTTTGAGGGCGGTCGTGATTTTAGTTATGATGACAGTTATGCTGAATGTATGGGTGATTTGGGAAAGAAAATTTCTAAAATGATTAAATAAACCAACGAAAAAACTAAATAGCAAAAAGAGATGGAAAAACGAATAACACTAATTCTTTTAACTATACTTTTGCCATTGATGACTTTGGCACAAGTCGATTACTCTGTAGTGTATGTTAATCAAGAGTCAGGTACAACCTTTACCCAAATCACTTCTGAAAATGATTATGTTTGTATGCCAGAAGTGAGAAGGTCGGGAGGAGGTGTCATATGGCTGACTAATCGTATTATTGATGTGTCGAAAGATGGGAAACAGATTGCATATCTATCGGCGCGAAATAATACGACAAACATCTTTATTAAAGATTTAGACAAGCAGGGAGGCTCCGTGCAACGTACGAACCGGCAGGCAATACTCGATTTTTCCTATTCTCCTGACGGTCAATATATATGCTTCTCTGAAATGAGCGGTTCATTCAACCAAATTTTCCAGACAAGTGCCACGACAGGGTATGTTTGCAGGCAGATTACAAGCAATAATGCTGACTATTCTCCAGTTTATTCCAACGATATGAAGAATATCTTCTTTGCTCGTCAGGAGAACAAAGGTATTAGTATTTGGAGCTATGACATCGCCAACAATTTCCTTTCCAACTATACCAAAGGCATGAACCCCTGTCCTTTGAAATCGGGTAGTTCCCTTCTATGTGCAAGAACGAATAACGAGGGTAGGGGAGAAATATGGCGCGTTAATTATTCCACTGGTGTTGAAGAGTGCATTTTGGCCGACCCCAAACGTAGCTTCACCACACCTTCGCTTTCGCCTGATGGAGAATGGATTCTTTTTGTTGGCAGTAGCTTTATTCCCAGAGGCAAAGACTCCTATGCTAATACCGACATTTATGCCTGTCGTACTGACGGCTCTCAACTTATGCAGCTCACCTACCATGCCGCAGATGATCTTAGCCCTGTATGGAGCAAGGATGGTAACTGGATATATTTCATATCACAACGTGGCAGTGCTGAGGGCGTGGCTAACATCTGGCGCATGAATTTCGTACACCAATAATTTTTCTCATTTTAAACCTTTAAAAACATAAGATTATGAAAAATGTTAAGATGTTATTAACCGCTGCATTGTTGGCGGTGGCTATGAGTGCTTCGGCACAGTTTACTAACGCTTCTTCCCGTTCGAATGGATTCAGTGGGGGACCTGTTCCTGGGTACAAAGGATTCTTTGAAGCTGGATATACCGTAGGTTTAGGTGATTATGGCTTTGACCGAATCGCGATAGCTTCAACCACTCATGGTTATCAAATCAATCCAAATATCTTTGTAGGTGGTGGTATTGCTGTAAATTATTTTTCTGACGGTGAAGCCTGGAACCTTCCAATATTTGGAAATTTCCGTTATACCTTTTTAGATAATAAAATTAGTCCTTTTATTGATGCCAAAGTAGGTTATGCCATTTTAGATGTAGATGGTTTCTACTTTAACCCTTCTGTTGGTTGTCGTTTTGGCCTAAGTGACACTTTTGCTCTAACAGCAAGTATGGGTTATGAGGTGTTAAGTGCTGATTATGGTTATGCTCGCAAAAACTGTGGTGGCTTGACTTTCCGTGCAGGAATCGAGTTCTGAACAGTATAGAGCCCCCAAAATCTATGAAAATAAATATGTATGTACTGATGGTCATGTATTTGGCCATCAGTATAATGTCATTTACATCCTGTGGTGATGACGATGACGGCTTTTGGCTGAAAGGAGCAAAAGTCAATGGACAAATCACGGCAGAGGAGGAAGGAGAAACAACTACTTACTACGCTTATGATGAAGCGAATTGGCATACTGGATATTCGAAGGATTTATGCCATTGGAGTCCTAATGGTGCTACATTCTTAGCATATTTGAGTGAAGAAGTTCCTTCTGAAGTAACAAAGTTTGATGATTGTCTTATTTATGACAAAGATATATATTGGCAGTTTTATACAACTGGCGAGGTAAAACAAGGTACAGAAATCCAAACAGCAGGGATATTCTGGCATGCACTATTCCATCCTTCAAATTATTGTTGTGATGATGATTACCATATAAAAGGTAAAGTAATTGTTAAATCAATAAAAAATGATAGGATAACATTACAATTTAAAAATTTCAGATTTCGAAGAGAGACAGAATTCCGTATGGGTAATAGCTCCTATCAAGATGTAACGGTTAATGGAGAAATCACCTATACTCTTGAGGATTAGCTTTCTTTTGGCTTGACAATGTGTTGGTTTGTCAAGATCAAATATAAGACTATGAAAACAAGCCTATTGTCTTCCCTCCCCTCTCAAATACCTACAATCGGCTCCACTATTTAGTGGAATCGATTGTTATTGTTGGACACATTCAATAGTCCAAGGACGTTACGCTCATCATTCATAACCAACTTTCATCCCCTCACTATTCAGCCTCCCCCTCACCGCTCGGTCTCCCCTCCCTTGGGGAGGGGCAGGGGGTGGGTTCTACGCATACGAGTGCATGCCGCCCAAAAGATAGTTTACTCCGAAATAGGTCATCAAGATGCTGAGGAAGGCCAGCACCATATACAGGTGGAAAACCGTTGGTCGACGGAAGACGGGCAGGGAGCGTTCATGCAACACTACTGCATAGACCATGAAGGTGATGAGAGCCCACGTTTCTTTGGCGTCCCAACTCCAATATTGTCCCCAACTGACATTCGCCCAGATGGCACCGATGAAGATACCCAGTCCCAGGGCGGTCATGGCGGGATACAGGAATAGTTTGCTCAATAGGGCCAACGATGCCAACTGCTCGTTTCTGCTCTCTTTGTGTTTGTTCAGCAGCCGCAGTGCCATGGCCGTCAATCCACAGATGAAGGTGAGCGACAGCAGGGCATACGACATCATGATGATGCTTACGTGGATGCTCAGCAAGGGCGACTGCAACACAGGCATGAGGTGGGCGATTTGCGGGTCCATGTCGCTGATGTGCGCCACCAACAGGAAGAATCCCGCCAACAGGAACCCGAAGGTGAGCACGATGTGGAACCGACGATAGGCCACCAACACCGCCAAGAGGATGAGCCACGACATCAACAACATCGTCTCATAGCCATTGCCCATGGGCACGGTGCCACGGATAATCCAACGCAATGCCAAACAAAGTGTCAAAGCCAGGAAACAGAGCACCATTACCATTACACAAAGCCGAAGGAATAGTTTCCCTCTCTTCCCCCCTCCCTTCAGGGGTTCTCCCTTATCCCCTCCCTTGGGGAGGGGTAGAGGGTGGGTATTTCTTACCATCCTTCGCATGAAATAGCCCAATGTCAGGAACCCCATCGTCAGGCACACCATAAAGAGTATGGTGGCGAAGGGGATGTAGTTGTAGAGTCGCTCGGCGCAGATTTTCGTGTTACAGGGCACGCTCTGCCCACCACTCATACGCTGGTATTCACCCACTTTGTCGAAATATTGGCTTACACGGCTTTCGTGGCCGTCCAACACGTCTTGGTACAGCCGTCCGAACACCTCGGTGATGTATTTCTTGTGTTCGCTCTCCACAGTGTCGGGGATGCTGTCGGTGGGGGCGTACCAATGGGTGCCGTGCTCGTCGGTGTAGGGAAAAAGTTTCAGCAACACCCCTTGGCGCAGTTCCATGATGAGCATCAGTTTGTCGTCCAGTTGTCGGGCTTGCTTGTGCAGGGCATCATCTATCCCATAGTACGACTCGTTCACCAACGGTCCGAGTTTATAGCCTTGCGTCGAGTCGAACAGACTATTCAGGCTCAACGGACTGTCCATGCCCAACCTATGCAGTAATTCGCCGCCTTTCACCTTCAGCATCGGTTCATCGCTCCAGCGTTCACCATAAAAAATCCAGCCTGCGAGCACCTGTTCGGCACTCAGTCCCCGGTAATTTCTCTTGCCGCACAGTTTCTTCGTGAAGTCGATGGCGAAGGTCTGCAGCGGACAGATACGGTCGTTGTAGTTCACCAACAACCGTCCCATTTTGTCGGCCAACTCACGGTTGAGCGTGGGGGGCGTGTCTTTTGTTTCGCCATAAACGCTGTTCAGGGGTAACAATGCCAATGCCAAGAAGAAGGTACCTTTCTTGAGCAGTGGGTCGCGTAACAGCCGTCGGTAGGCTCCCTTGGGGTCAATCAGCATAAACAGCAACGAGAAGAAGAGTAGGGCGTAACCTATATAGGTCGTTGGTATGCCCCAGGGGTCGCTGTTCACCGCGAACACACTGCCACGGCCGTCCATGTCGTAAGAATTCTGGTATAACCGTATCCCACCATGTGAGAGGACACTGTTCATGGAGATGGTATGTGTCTCCTCACGGTCACCGTCTTTCACGGTCACTCTCGACACATAGTCCATGGCACTGGCCGTGCCTTCGTGGTATTGTATTTCAAAAGAGTCCAGTCGAAGGGTAAAGGGCAAAGTTCGCATTTTCATCTCCGTGTCGGCATATTGCGCACTCCCTTCACCCTGACGCAGGTGAAGCATACCCCGACGGGCGGTGAGATGGGTGAGCAACGCTCCCACGAGGATGACAACAAAGGAAGCATGGAGCAGTAACGGCGACCAGCGGCGCATCCGCCGGCGGATAATCCAGGCTATGCCAAAAGCAGTGAGTAAGCCCCACAGCATGGTGAACCACCACGAACCATAGATGTGGGTTCCCACGAAGGCGGTGCCTTTCGACTGTTCCACGATGGTGGCCGTGGCCATCACCATCAACAGCAGGATATAGACGAATCCCAACGCTTTCTTCATGTCATGTCCTTGTTGTGTTATCATAACGTAAGCACCACGGCTTTTCGTATGTGTAAAGAGGAAAAACCCATCCCATCCCTCCCAAAAGTGAAAACCCACCCCATCCCTCCCAAAGGGAGGGTGCTCGACACTGAACACCCTCCCTTCACCTCTTGGATCCTCCCTTCACCGCTCGGTCTCCCCTCCCTTGGGGAGGGGCCGGGGGTGGGTATCCTATATCGATCTCAGAAATTTCACCACGGCGTCGCGGTCGGCCTTGGGTAGATAGAAGAACCGTTCCGTGCTGGCATAGGCATCGCTCTTCTTGCTGTAGGCATGCCACATGATGGCTTCTATCTCATTGCGGGCGCGGCAGTCGTGCAGACGGTCGTCGGCACCGGTGTTCACCATCGACAGCCCACGACCCCACAAGGGTGTTGTCCTGCACCAACTGCCGTGGATGCCGTTCTTCATGTACAGCCGGTGTTGCAGCATGTCGGTGTAGGGGTAGATCACCTGCTTGGGATAGGTGGGCATCGACAGGTTGTTCGAGGTGACGATGGCGGGTGCCCAGTAGTCGTCATTGCCTGTGGTCCATTTCGGACGGTGACAGGTGGCGCAACCAATCTGCATGAACACTTCCTTGCCGCGCTGTACTTCGGCGTCGTTCAGGTCACGGGCGCGGGGAACGGCCAGACCGCGGTGCCATACCATATACTGCCAGAAATTCTTGTCGCTCATCTCAGGACTGAAATTGTGGTAGGGGTTGTCGAACTGGTTGGTCTTCGGCGACAGTAAGGCCCTCACAGCTTCGGCGATGCCGGCATCGGTACCGTCATAGTAATAAGGCGACGAGGGGTCGGCCTTGATGGCGGCTATCACATCGGGATTTTCCGACATGGCCTGTGCCCATGCGTCGGTGGTGTAGAGGTAGGGCCGGTCGCTGCGGCTCACGTTGGGGATGTTCCACATGGCGTTGGCACCCGCTCCGTCTTGCAGAGAGGCACGTGTCATGGCGTAGGTGAATCGCTTGATTTTCTTCGTGCCGTCGGCCAGGGTGTACCATGCTCCGGCAGCCCAGTCGTTGGCTCCCTTGTCCCAGAAATTGGGATTCAGTTCCACATACGGAGCCTCGGCCATATATTGTTTTTTCAGTGAGTCTTCCGGGATGGCATCGAGAAGCCCCGTGCCATACAGACCGATGGTGCTCTCCAGGCGGAAAGCCAGGTTCGACGGTTTTGGGTTGGTGTTGAAGGCGGCGATGTCGATGGACAGTTCGGGGTAGATCAACTCGTAGGCCTCGCCGTCGGGGAACTGCATGGGCAGACCGCTCTCCATGGCGGTCACCGTCTCCCAACTTAGGTGTATGCCTCCCTCGTCGATGGGTGGCAGGAACGGACTGATGGCACGTGTCTGCGGCATACCTGTTACTTCCGAGATGTACGGACCGTCATCGCTGTTGTCGCCGTCAACGGGGTGATAAACCACCAGCAGGTAACCATTGCCTCGGATATCAGCATTGTAACTGCTCACGCGCTTGCCGTGGCCATAGCCGGGATGGCAGTGGATGCACGATGTGCGCACATAGGCGGGGCCCAGACCACCGAAATCGGCAGTGCTGGTCTGGGTGAAGTCATGCTCGAACAGCAGTTCGCCTTTCTTGAAGGCATTGAAAAGGTCGGCGCGGGTAACGGCTTCGGTCTCCACCTCGTAACTGTGGGCGGCGGTGCTCTCCGTAGTGCCCAACTCACCGCCGGGATACCACTCTTCGGCCTTGAAGCCTTTTGTGGCCTTACCTACATAGCGGTAGTCGGCCTCGTCAGTGGTGCTGATTTCGCCCGTTTCGGGATTCGTGGGGTCGTTGATGTCATCCTTGTCATCGCATCCAGTCAGGGAAAATACACCTAACAGGCAGAGCATCAATGTTTTGGATGATAGATTCTTTTTCATAAATAGTTGTGTTTGTTATTTCCTTTTCTTGAACGGCTGAAGTTGTGCCATCGAATCATGGCACAACTTCACGCAATATTACCGAAATGGGTGATTATATTCAGTCAGCTTTCAATACGGTGTTGATGGTACTGTTAAGCGCATCATCCAGTTCGCCGATGGCATCCATGGCTGCTCCAACGCAGGTGGCTCCAGGATTCTCAACAAATGCTTTGCCGCTGTTCAGACAGGCATCGAGCGAGGCGATGGCGGCATTCAGTTTGTTGTTCAGTGTACCGGCCAGACTGGGATAGTTGTCCGACAGGTAAGCCATGATGCTGTTCTTTGACCATGTCGAGGCATTGGCATCGGTGTTGCCATAGAGCGTGAACTTGATGCTCAATATGTTGCCCTTGAAGTCGGTGAATGAGTTGTGACTGTAGGGCGACTCGATGTAGTTGGGGTCGTCTTCCTCCTGCTCATCGTCTTCGCCCTCATGATAGGTGGGCGACGAACTGGTGGCGGCACGGTAGGCCTGACCCATCTTCTGGTCGGCCACCTCGGCGCAGATGTTCGAGCATCCACCTACGAAAAGCTCTTCCAACACTTTCCACCAACTGCCGTATGAACTGCTGGAGGTGGTGCGGGCGAGGTTCTCCCCATAGCTCAATCCGTTCTTGGCCACAGTGGTCTTGAACTCATCGGCGTTCTCTTGCTTGCATTCGTTGATGCGTGCGATATGCGCAGCCTTGGCTTTGCTGCCCAGCCACGACACTTCCAACTGGAAGCACTTGTCGCGCAGGTCACCGGCCACGGCAGTGGCGAAAAACACCTCCTCCAAACCAGTGACGGACAGTCCCTTGAAGTTCTCGTCATCTTCGGTGGCGTCGTTGTTGAAGATGTCCACGTTGCGGTTTTTGCCGTTGCGGAAAAAGATGAACTCAATGCCGTGGAAACCGAGGTTCTCCGGTGTGAGGTTGCCTGCCGTACGTGCCCAGGTAATACCGTCTGTGCCGTCGAGACGGGCAATCTTAGCGTTGTCTTTCAGGTCACCGGCCAGCACGGGCAGGTCGAGGGGCCATGTGTCGATGTGCGGGTCGATGTCAAAGTCGCTGGCGGCTCCAAAGAGAAACGCTTCGCTCTTCTCCCACCAGTCGCGGGCACTCTTGTGGTCGGCGCAGATGGCATCGATTTCCGACTGTGTGGCCTTGCTGCCGCTCTTTAGCTTTACCTTTAATGCGGCGATATTGTCGTATAGGTCTTCAGCCTTGTTGGCCAGGTTGCTGTAGATGGGATATACCACATCGTCAAGATACGACTCCGTGACGGCCTTCAGTTGGTCGGTGGTGACGTTGCCACCGCCACCCCCATTGTCATCATCGTCATCACCACAGGATGTAACCCCCATTGAGAGGGTTACTGTTGCTGCAAAAAGCAGCGCATACTTGAAAATCTTTTTCATTGTCTTTTATTGCGTTAATTAATTATATTTAAAAAAACATCCCTCATCGTTCCTCTTTCACCTCACACCCCTCACCTCTCACCTCTCAATGGAAGAACCCCTCGTAAGAGATGCCGATGTTCAGTGAAGGCTCGTTGTTATATTGGTCCTTGAATATGCGGTTCGAGTATTCCGCCTTGATGGCTATCTGCGGGATAGGGTAGTAGTTCACACCGAAGGCGATACACTGGCGCTGAGTGTAGTCATACGATGGTTGGCTGCTCTCTTTGATATAGCTGTCGTAGTACTCGTAGCGTCCGAAAACATACAACTTCTGATTGTCGGCACGTAGTTTGGTTACCTGCGAGAACACGTCGTAACCTGCTTCCACACCAATGGCCGTGGCGGCCTTGCCCACAGGAGTCGTATTGTAGGGTGAGTTTTTCGGCTGGCGACTTTTGGCACTACTCACATCTATGGCGTCGCTCAATGTGCCATAGTCAGCCTGACCACGAACAATCCAATTGAAACGTTTGAAAGTGAAGTCGAACGAGCCAATCCACACATTGCCAGATACCTTATCATAGGTTTTGCCCTCTCCTTCCATGTCATTGGGCGATGTGTTGTGCATGGCCCTTCCGTAATAGGTGCTCACGGCCATGCGCAGACCAGGCACGGTGTAGTTGTCCACACGGGCGGAGAATCCGTATTTGTTGGCGGGCTTGAATTCAAAAGCGCTCTTCACGCCGTTCTTCACCCAATTGTCCCTGCTGAACATCAAGGCGTTCAGACCGGCAGTCACCTGCAACTCGTATCGCCAATCGCCATAACGGCCCCAGAAACTCACTCCCGTGTCGTGCCACGTGCTCGGCAGGATGGTGTTCTCACCTTCGGGACGGTAAACGGTAAAAAAGTTCAAGGGTTCATGATGGGCGTTGTTCAGGCCAACGGGCACGATGATATGTCCCATTCTGAGGTTGGCCCACGGGGCGAATGACTTCTGCAACCAGAATTGCTCCAGTTCCACCTCGCCGCCTTTCTCTATCTCATGCTCATACTCACCGCCTTCGTCGGTTTCCAACTCAATGGCACTGCCTGTGCCAGTATGTTCAAACTCTATCTCCGTACCGAAAGACCAACCCTTGCCGAAATCATAACCTAAATATATAACGGCATGGGGGATGTCGAAACGACCGTTGCTGGGGTCGTCCTTATATTTCGCGGGATTGCTGTAACGGTAGATGTTGTCACTGTAGAAATGACGGCTGTAGGCCACCTCGCCATAACCGCCTACACTTAGACGGTTGCCCTTGGCATGGGTCATCACACTGTCGCCTGCAGACGACTGCGCCAGAGCCATTGCTGTGCCCGCAAAAAAAACGGCCACGATTGCTGCTGCTTTTTGGATATTTTTACTTTTCATGTCGTTTGAAATTGTGGTGCAAAAGTACTCCCATTCCATTATGTACACAATACTGATTAATTGGTAAAAAAGTAGCTGTCAAATAAATACCTAAAAATAATGATTGTTAGTTTCAATAAAAAAACGTAACTTTGCACCATAAAAAATAGAAAATCATCAACTTGCGAACTCATCAACTAACGAATTCCTCAATTCAATAACTCACCAAAATGAAACACCAGAAAATGTATGAGGCTGAGGATAAAATGATATCCCTCATCAAAGACAACTATAGCTTGCTGCAAAGTCTGGGTAGCTTCGGCATCAGTCTTGGTTTCGGCGACAAAACCGTGCGTGAGGTATGTGAGGCACAGGGTGTGGACACCTATACCTTCCTTGCCATTGTCAACTTCACCATAAATGGGTATCGCGATTTCGATGACATAGATAAACTGTCGGTACCTACATTGTTGCAGTACCTCAAAGCCAGCCATGAATATTTCCTGGAATTTCAACTGCCATTCATCAGAAAGGAACTGGCCGACGCTCTTGACGAGAAAGACAACCTTGCCCGCCTCATCATGCGGTTATACGATGAATATGCCCACTCCATACGTATACACATGAAATACGAAGAGCGCACGGTATTTCCTTACGTCGAGTCGCTGCTAAACAAAACACCCATGGCGAATTACAACATCGAGACGTTCTCGAAACACCATGGACAGACCGACCAGAAACTGCGCGAGTTGAAGAGCATCATTATCAAATACCTTCCTGGCGACGGACTGCACAACAACCAACTATCCGCCACACTCTACGATATATACAACAATGAGGAGTGGCTGCGAGTGCATGCCGATGTGGAGGACCGTATCTTCATACCTGCCATTCGGTGGATAGAACGACAGACGCGCCAAAACGATGTGTCGATGAAAATCTCGAGAATGATTGGACAGAATGCCGACAAAGGGGAGGTGCTTAGCGAAAGGGAGAAGGATGTGGTCGTCTCTGTGGTGCAGGGCATGACCAACAAGGAAATAGCCGACCACCTGTGTATCGCCATCAACACGGTCATCACACACCGACGCAACATCGCCAAAAAACTGCAGATACACAGTGCGGCGGGTCTCACCATCTACGCCATCGTCAACAACCTCATCGACATCTCAACGGTCAAACTATGATGAACAACGACACCGCAACTCCTTCGCGACAGATGCCGAAAATAGCAGTCGTGATGGGTAATACGTTGGCCGTAATCGGACTGAAACAACTCCTCACCGCTGTCATGAGGGGGCTGAAGATACAAACGTTCAATAACTTCGACGATTTCAAAAAGGAAAATCCCGACGGCTTCTTCCATTTTTTCGTCGACTTCTCCATCGTGCTCGAAAATATGGCCTTCTTCTATCATCAAAAGAAGAAAACCATCGTGCTCATGCCGTCCGATGACGCTGACAAACAACTGACGGGGTTCCATTCCGTATGTGTCAACGTGTCAGAGGACAAACTGGTAAAGTCGCTCCTCATGCTAGGACAGCAGGGACATCCGCACGGACAACTGCCGGTGAAAAATGTAGAGGCGGAAGGGAATTCGTCACGCCTCTCCGACCGAGAGACGGAGGTACTGGCTCTTGTAGCGCAGGGATATATCAACAAGGAGATAGCCGACCGGCTGAACATTGCGCTCTCAACCGTTATCTCACATCGGAAAAACATCACCGATAAACTGGGTATTAAATCCGTCTCTGCCCTCACTATCTATGCGGTCATGAACGGATATGTCGACATCAATTTAATTGGGAGTTAAATTGGAAGAATAGGAAGTTAAATAGGGAGTTAAAGTGGGAGTTAATTCGCTTCGCTCATGGGAGTTAAATTGGAAGTTAAAATGGACATTACTCCGTCATTTACTTCCATTTTTCGTCCTTTGACATTTGGCTTAACTCCTTTAACTTCTTAACTCCTTTAACTTCTTATTACCTCCTCCTTTTTACTTTTTTACCTTTTTACCTTTACAAAAACGGTGCCAGCAGATGGGCGAACCATCCGCGGAACTTTTGCCAGCAGGTGCGCCACTCGTCCCATTTCTCTTCCGTGAGCCGGAAAGAGCGCTGTTTGTCGCGGTCGAACATGTCGCTCAACTCCTTCGTTGTGCAGGGGTCGACGATAACGGCATTTTCCTCATAGTCCCAACGAAGGCTACGGGCGTTGAGGTTGGCGCTGCCTACCGTGCATAACTGTCCATCAACCATGATAATCTTCGTGTGGTGGAATCCTCCTTCGTATATCCACACCTCCACGCCGTGTTTCATCAGTTGGTGTAGGTTGTAGAACATGCAATCGGGCGTCAGGGGGATGTCGCTCTTCGCGCCGGCCATAATTTCCACTTTCACGCCACGTTCGGCGGCCTTGCGCAGGCTCTTCTTCAATTTGCGGTTCAGGGTGAGGTAGGGGTTCACCAACTTGATACTGTCACGGGCCGCGTCGATGGCGGCAACGTAGAACTGACGGATGATTTTATTTGAGGTTCGCGGCTCGCGGTTGATGATGCCCACCATCTTCTCACCTTTGGTGCGTGTGGTGTCGGCCTTCAGTCCAGTGATATAGTCGGCACCGAAGATGCCGCGGTAATATTTCGCACCGGAAATCTGTTCTCCCGTCACTTTCTTCCATGCTTGAACGAAGATGCGCTGCAACTCGTTCACGGCCTCTCCCTCTATGCGGCAGTGCATGTCACGCCATTCGCCCACCACTTCTGTTCCTTTAATATAATAGTCGGCCACATTCATGCCGCCAGTATAGGCTGTCTTGCCATCGATGACCACTATCTTTCGGTGGTCGCGCGAAAACACGTGGTTCACCCAGGGAAAACGGATGGGGTCGAACTCATAAATCTGTATGCCACGAGCCCGTAAATCACGGATATGGTGGTTTTTCAAAGGCTGATTGTTCGAAGAGTTGCCGAAGGCATCATAGAGCGCGCGCACTTCCACACCTTCTTTCACTTTTTCAGCCAGGATATCGAAGAGGAGCGAGGCAATGGAGTCGTTGCGGAAATTGAAATATTCCAGATGCACGCTGCTGCGGGCTTGACGGATAGCTTTGAACATGTCGTCAAACTTCTCTTGGCCGTTCATCAGTAGGACTACGCTGTTGTCGTGGCTAAAGCGCACACCGTCTTCACGCAGTGTCTGCACTACCACGCTGTCAGCTCGCTGACTTTTTGCCTTGACAATAGTCAAAAGCAAAAAGGTCAAGAGTAGAAAAATGAATTTCTTGTTTTCCAACATCTCTTTTTGTTATAGCCTCTATTTCTTCTATCTCAAAATCTTTAACTCTAATCTTTTAATCTTTTGTTTTTTTAATTTTATAATCTTTTAATCTTATAATTTTCCTACACCATGCATGAATAGTGGTCGACAACACCCAACAGATGTCCCTCTCGGTCGGTCACCAACACACTGTGAATTTTGTGACGCTGCATGATAGCCTGTATCTGACTAATCTTCGTTTCTGGTGTCACGCATTTAGGACTGCGCGTCATGATGTCGCTTACGGTCTTGTCGAAGAACTCGGCTTGCCAACGTTCCATGGCACGGCGGATGTCGCCATCGGTAATCAGTCCGCTCACTTTGCCATCGCTTAGTGTCACGCCAAGGCCTAACTTGCCTTTCGACACAAGGATAATGGCCTCGCCTAGATGCATTGTCTCGGAGAGGATGGGCAGGTCGTCGCTGCGCATCACATCGTGGGCGGTGGTCAACAGACGTTTGCCCAGCGAACCGCCGGGATGGAACTGGGCAAAGTCCTTCGGGCGGAACTGGCGTTTCTCCATAAGGGCGATGGCCAGCGCGTCGCCCATGGCCAGTGCCGCCGTGGTGCTGCTCGTCGGGGCGAGGTTCAGCGGACAAGCCTCCTTTTCCACCCACACATGCAGGTGATAGGTGGAATATTTGGCGAGCAACGACGTGTCGTTACCGGTCATCGAGATGATGGGCACGTTCATATGGAGCAGAATGGGGATGAAACGCAGCAATTCATCGGTCTGCCCACTGTTGCTCAACGCCAACACTACATCGTCGGCGGTGATGACACCCAGGTCGCCGTGATAGACGTCAAGTGGGTTGACATAGAAAGCCGGGGTGCCTGTGCTCGATAGCGTGGCGGCGATTTTGGCGCCGATGTTGCCACTCTTGCCCACACCGGTGACGATGACCTTTCCCGGACAGCGGTATATCAGTTCCACGGCACTGTCGAACTGGTCGTCCAACTGGGGGATAAGGTCTATGATGGCCTGGGCTTCCGACTGCAGGGTGCGTATCGCCGATGCATGGCTCTGACTCACTTCGGAATGGGATGGTTGGCTCTGCTCGTTTTGCATATTGATGTTCTTATCTGGTATTCCTGGTTTTCCTAGGCAATTCCTAAGTCTTCCCTGGTTTACCTTGTCTTATTGTAATAGTTTTTCTATCACTCCCTCCAACTGATGTAACTCCAGCATGTTCGGACCATCACTTTTGGCCTCGTTGGGGTGTGGGTGTACCTCGAAGAAATAGCCGGTGGCACCAAACGCCTTGGCTGCCAAAGCCATCGATGGTACAAAACGTCGGTCACCGGTGGTGCTCCCTTCTCCGCCACCGGGACGCTGCACGCTGTGGGTACAGTCCATTACCACTGTGGGCACCAACTCGAGCATGTCGCTGATATTGCGGAAATCGACTACCAGGTTGTTGTAGCCGAAGCTGTTGCCACGCTCGGTGAGCCACACCTCGCGGGCTCCCGACTCCCGGGCTTTCTCCACGGGATAGCGCATGTCCTTGCCACTGAGGAACTGGGCTTTTTTGATGTTCACCACACAACCGGTCTTTGCAGCGGCCACCAACAAGTCGGTCTGCCGACATAGGAAGGCGGGCACTTGAAGCACGTCGCAAACGGCACCTGCGGCTTCGGCCTGCCAACTCTCATGGATGTCGGTGAGCACACGTAACCCGTAGCGGCTCTTGATGTCGCCCAAGAGCTGTAAGCCCTTTTCCATCCCTGGGCCACGGAAAGAGTGAAGCGATGTGCGGTTGGCTTTGTCGAAAGAGGATTTGAAAATGATGTCGATGCCAAAGCGTTCATTCAGACGAACCAGTTCGCGAGCCACTTCGTCGAGCAGCTCCGCCGATTCTATCACGCATGGACCGGCAATAAAGATAGGATTGTTCACAATAGTTGCGTTCTCTTGATTTAAATCATGCAAATATACGTGAAATGAAAGAATTGACAAAATTATTTGTTCGGTTTTTGTGAATTGCCATATCTTTGTACCCGTTTTAAGGATAATTAATATTTATAAAGGTAAAAAGAAAATGAAAAAAATTTTGATGACTCTTACGGTTGCCGTTATGGCAATCAGTGCTAATGCACAGGTGTATGTAGGTGGCGGTTTTGGTGTCGCTTCTGCAAGTGTTGACGGTGGTGACGACGTGACCACTTACAAGTTCGTTCCCGAAGTGGGCTATGCTTTTAACGATGAGTGGGCCGCTGGTGTGGCTTTCGGCTGGGAAGGTGCCAGCGAGGGTGCCAAGACGGTGTCCGTCAATCCCTATGTTCGTTGGACCTTCGTCAAGTCGGGTAGGGTGAGTGCTTTCGTTGATGGCAGCTTCGAGTATGATCATATCTATGGTAACGGTGCCGATATTGATGGTATATCCTTCGGTCTCAAACCAGGTTTGGCTGTTGGTCTGACTAATCACCTGAGCTTTGTTACCCATATTGGTTTCCTTGGTTATGAAAACGCCAAGGATAACAACACCGATATAAAGGTGGACACATGGGGTCTCGATCTTGATGGTCGTAACATAACCTTCGGTCTCTACTACAGCTTCTAAATATTTCCCTCTCTCCCCCTCCCAACAGGGTGGATTCTGTGGAGAATATGAACAAAGGACAAAAGAAGTGATACTCCGCTTCTTTTGTCCTTTTTATTGGTACACTCTTCTCCAAAAATCCTTTAATCTTCCAATCTTATAATCTTCCCTAATCTTTTAATCTTATATTTTTTTAATTTTCCCTGATGATATGCAAGTCGCGCTGTGGGAAGGGGATGCTGATATTGTTGGCGTTCAACGTGTTGTACACCGCTTCCAATATCTCGCCGTCATTACTGTATTGAGTCGCTACGGGCACCCATGCCAGCACCTTCAAGTTGATGCTGCTATCGCCAAACTCACGCAACACCACGCGCACACCCCGTTTCTTGTTCACACAATCCAACTTGCTCACCGCATCGATAATCAGTTGCTTGCATTTGGCCACGTCTGTGCCGTAAGCCACGCCCACTTCAAGGATGTCGAGCTCATAGCCATGGTTGCGGGTCATGTTTTTGTAGTTCTTCGTAAACAACTGACTATTCTGGAAAGCTATCTGCGAACCGTCGATGGCTTCCACCATGGTGCTCACGTAACTGATGCTGCTCACCTTGCCACGCACACCGTCAACCATAATCCAGTCGCCTATCTTGATGCGGCCGGCCATCAACGAAATGCCATAGTAGATATTCTCCAGGATGTCTTTCGAAGCAAAACCCAAACCAGTTGACAGACCGCCCGACACGACGACAAGCCATGTGAAACTGACATGACACAAGCCTAAAGCCACCAATAACCAGATGCCCCATATCAGCACCTGCAGCACGTTCTTGGCCATCATCATTCGGCTGTCGGCAGTCTTCGGGTCTTTCTGCACGAAATAATGACGCAGCAGTGCTTTCGAAGTCCTATTGATGAACGAGAAGAGAAACCACAGCACCACCACCATGGCGATGTTGAGGAAGCTGATGCTGAAATTCTTCGTGTTGATGAACTTATAGGAGAACACTTTCCAAGTCAAGTCACTCAGGTTGAATACGTCGGCGGCCCAATAGATGGCAACGATGATGGAGAGTACCCCCATAGTGGGTAGCAACACACGGTAGAGCAGGTGGTAGAACCACGACTTCGTGATGGGTTTGTTGTCCATGTCATGGCGCTTGCCGTAGGCATCCACCCATTGGCTCACGCAGGTGATGGTCAGGATGCAGGTCAGCTGCATGATCCACCATATCAGCAGTTGTACGCTCAGCAACGTGTAACCCATCCAACTGGAAATCACCGCTACGATGAATACCGCCAGTGAGATGTAGCTGAAGAACATGTCGCTACGCGGAATATTTTTGTTGTGGCGACGTATCACGTTCCATTGCCATAACATGCACAGTAGCAGGATAGGCGGGAAAATGAGGTTCACCAAGTCGTTGGGTATCAGTATAACTCGGAACGTGATGACAATGAACCCCACCACCACCAAGGGCATGTAGATACGGAAGGCACTCTTGATTTGTGTGGCGTCGACACGAAGCAGCAGCGAGATGAGTATTACACCCAACAGCCAAGCGTATTGCATCAGCAGACCGCTTGCCATGATGATGAAGTTGTGGTTGGTGGTCAGCCGGGCGATGAACAGGATGATGGCGAATGTGATGACCGTCGTGGCCAAGGCGATGCACGTGCGTTTGGCTATAAATGTCTTTGTGCGGAAACGCTTGGGAAGGAGAAAGCGCAGTATCACAAAATTGATGGCGACAGCCAACAGCGCATAGCCTATCACTATCACAAACAGGATGAGGATGACGCGACTATCCCATTGTGAGCTTACTTGATTGTAGGATTCGTACTTCTCCGAAACGGCATCTTTTGTCTCCGACAGTCGGGCACCCAACTGAGAGAGTATCTTGAAATAGTTGTCGCCGCCATTGATGAAGATGTTGTTCTTTATCTCGTTGTACCGCTTGCTGGCATAGTCGTTCAGGTTTTTCAGCCGCTCTTCAGTGTCGTGATAGAAACGAATATAGTCGCTGATGCTCTGGCGGTTTTCCTCCAATGTGCGCTTGATGTTCACCGCCAAGGCCAGACATACCGTGCGGTCTGTGGCGGCTTGCTCGCTCAACATACGTGTCGACATGGTGTTCAGACTGGTCACCAGACTGTCGTAACGCGCTATCTCGTTCTCAAATTTGTCGACGATGTTGCGGAAAGGCATCAGTGTGCGACGGAAACTGTGGTACATCTCCGTGGCCTCATGACAGGCGTAGGTAAGGTCGAATACGTAGTCGGGCTTCTGCGAATAGAGCATCAGTGCATTCTGATTGCTCCGACGTACTATCGACATCAACTCGCGGAACACCATCTGCCGCATCAGTTTGCTGTTCTCCGTCTGCTGTTGCTGGTCCTGGTAATAATTGGTCAGTTCCAGACGCAAAATGGAAAGGGTGTTGTCAAGGTTGGCCTCTTTCAACACGGCATGGGCTGGAAGGTAAAGTCCCAACAGCATAAACAGTAGTATGTATAGCCTGGATTTCATCGGTGATAACACTAATCATGCAAAATCAAGGCAAAGTTCATGATTTTTCCCCAATTATCCAAACAATTTCAGCCAATAATCCTTTTTCTTCTCTTTTTTTGTTATTTTTGCAGAAACAATTCACAATTCTTCATTCTCAATTCTTCATCGAGAAGCGACCATTCGTAATTCATCACCCATCATTCATAATTCAATATGATTCTCATAGCCGACAGCGGAAGCACCAAGACCCATTGGGCTCTCCTCCACGAGAACAAAGTGCGGGCGGAAATACGCTCACAAGGCATCAACCCCTTTTTCCAGGACAACGAACGCATACGACAGATTGTCAAGATGGAACTGGCTTATCCCCTGCGTTCACAAGGGACAGAACCAGAACAGCTAACGGAGATACATTTCTATGGCGCCGGACTTCGTGACGAGATGAAAGGGCGTGTGGTGGATGTGCTCCAACGAATATTCCCCAATGCTGCCATCGAAGCACAGGCCGACCTCCTTGCGGCGGCTCGGGCACTGTGTGGACACGACGAGGGTATAGCGTGCATCCTCGGGACGGGGTCGAACTCGGGTCTTTACGATGGCACCCATATCGTGGCGAACATTCCACCGCTGGGTTATATCCTCGGCGATGAAGGAAGTGGGGCGGTGCTTGGAAAACTGTTTCTTGGCTCACTGCTCAAAGGATTGATTCCCAATGATGTGAAAGAGGAATATCTAAGCGACACGGGAGAAAGCGTGGCCGACATCATCGACAAGGTCTACCGACAACCGCTGCCAAACCGCTACCTCGCCCATGCGGCGAAATTCATTCACCGACACATTGAGCGACCTGAACTGCATCAACTGGTGGTCGACAATTTCCGTGCATTCCTGCAGCGTAATGTGGCACAGTACCAACGGCCCGATTTGGCGGTGAATGCTGTGGGCAGCATAGCACTGTATTTCAAGGACCAGTGGCACGAGGCGCTCGACATGGAGCGTCTCATCCCGGGCACCATCCTCCAAGCTCCCATCCAAGGTCTTGTCAATTATCATCTTGGCTAATTGGGAATTAGGAAGAGTTAAGAGGAGTTAAGAAGTTAAAGGAGTTAGGAGATGTTAGAAGCCAATAGCCCGGAGCCCATCAACGTGGTCGGTTAGGTATTGTCCTTTATCTTCCTTTATCTTCCTAAAATTATTAGCAAAACTTGATTTTAGTAACTAAATCTCATAATAATTCATTTTTTAATCTTTTAATATTTTAATATTATAATTTTTCTTACTACCTTTGCACCCGCTTTTGTAACAGC
>JAFYJN010000059.1 GCA_017538105.1 Prevotella sp.
AACTTGATGTACTCGCCATCGTCAATGTCGGTCACATACATATTGCGATAGCCTACAGATTCAGGCATATCGGCCACAACACCTGTGTTAGGGATTCCCATCTTTGCCGTTTTCAGTCCGAATCCCCAAGCCATGGTCTCTGCTTCCACTCGCTTGTAAGGGTTGAGCCATTGTAGTTGCTTCATGGGTTGTTGGTCGAGCCAATATGGAACTTCCTGAATGGTGCCGTCGGCATTATAAGTGATTTCCGTGGCACCTACCGAACGACGCTCATGATGCACGAAGGTCTCAAGGTGCATCAGGTCGTAACTCTGGCCAAAGATATAGGAATGCCCCTTGAAATCGCAAATGCCAGGATGATTGCCGCGGTCGCGCTCGGTGGGACGCATGATATAACCTTTTTCCACCCAAGGGCCTGTAGGCGAATCGCTCATAGCGTAGCCCAAAGCCTCAGGACAACAAGTGCTGGCAAAGCCAAGGTAATAGTGGCCATTGCGCTTGTAGAACCACGGGCCTTCCTGATAGTGCTGGATGGCCCAATTGGCTTTCTGACTCCAGGGCACACGGAGATTGATCTTGGATCCCTCTTGCTTGACGGGACGCATCACTCCGTCCTGCGGATTGAGCACAAGAATGTCGCCCTGAGTAGAAATCATATCCTCATTGAGCTTGACGCAATAGACATGGGGGTTGCCCCAGTACATATAGGCCTGCCCGTCGGCATCGGTAAAGACGCTGGGGTCGATATCATCCCAATGCTCTTTCTGCCACACGAGTGGTTCTCCCAATGGGTCGCGGAAAGGACCGTAAGGCGAATCGGCAACAAGAACTCCAATGCCATGACCATGAAGCGGCGCATAAAGATAATACTTGCCATTGCGCTCGACGGTCTGTATGGCCCATGCACCATTCTCACGACTACGCCACGAGAAATCCTTCAAAGACGCCACAGCGCCATGCTCCGTCCAGTTGACCATATCGGTGGTTGACCACAGAAGCCAGTCGTACATGAAGAAACCAGCAGAGTTCCTTTCGTTGGGGTCGGGAATGTCTTCAGGAGAAGCATCATGCGACGTATATAAAAATAAGGTGTCGCCCACAACGAGTGGCGAGGGGTCTGCGGTGTACTTCGTCTGGAAGAGTGGCATGTTGACCTGTTCTATACCTGCCATCTCCCACCAGTCGAAGTTGAAGAGTTTCGGGCCCTTACGTCCCTTGAAGACCAAATAGAGGTCGGCTGTCTTCGGCAGAGTGACGCCAGCAATGGTACGTTTGGGCGAGTTCAGGTCGGTAATGGTAGAGTAGTCGAGGTCGAGGTTCAGCGTCTGCCATTGCTCCCAGCCACCCGTAGCAGGAACGTTCAACGTGCCGAGGAGTCTTCCGCCAACGCTGTCGAGGCGAATCTCTATCTGTCCGCCACGCAGGCCACTGGCCACACGGGCCTTAAACGTACGAGGTATCTTGTTGTCGAAACCTACATTCTGGAGTTTGATATAGTCACCATTGTGGATGTCGGTCACATAGACGCCCACTTGCTCATTCTGTTCGGTCTTCACACCACTTGAGAAAGCCATCGTCTCGGCTTCCACCTTGCGATAGGGATTGAATGCCTGCAATGGTTTCACGCCCTCATCGGTCGGCATGATAGTTGGGAAGGAACCATCGGCATTATATTGGAATTCCTCAACGGCGACACTACGTCCGAATCCACCTCCATTAGGCAGTTTGCCCGTATGGTAAAAGAAATAGCTGTGTCCTTTGTAATCGGCGACTCCACAATGATTCGTGAATGACTTCGTTTCACATAGCGGCATAATCTCACCTGCATACGTCCAAGGACCAAGAGGTGAAGGAGCCGTGCTGTATGAGATATGCTCAGGTACACCACCAGCAGCGTAAAGCAACTGATAGGCCTTCTGCGGATTGACCTTATATTTCGAAGCATCGACCTTACGAAGCCAGGGTCCTTCGGTATAGTTGTCCTTATACTTCTTGCCCCGCTCACGTTTATCCATCGAGGGAGCTCCAAAACCTTCCTCCGTCATGTCGAGCATACCCAACTCACCCTCGTAGCTGATCATATCACGGTTGAGCTTCAAGTAATAGACACGAGGATTGCCCCACATCAGCCATGCTTGACCGTCGTCGTCTATCATCACGGTGGGGTCGATGTGGTCCCACGAACCATTCTCGAACAACGGTTTGCCAATTGCATCGCGGAATGGACCTATAGGTGAATCGCCCACAGCAACACCTATCGCCATGCCTCTCGAAATCTTCGAATGGGCGCAGATGTACCAATAGAACTTACCATCACGCTCTATACACTGGCTTGCCCAAGCTCGGTCATCGGCCCATGAGAAGCTCTCCAATGCCAAAGGCGAACCATGGTCAGTCCAGTTCACCATGTCCTGAGTGGAATAGACACGCCACTCCTGCATCCAGAAGAAGTCCGCGCCGTCTTCATCGTGCCCGGTATATACATACATCGTGCCATCATGCACCATGGGAGCAGGGTCACTGGTACACCATGTCTGCACGAATGGATTCTGAGCCGTAGCACCTACCACCGCGAACAATGCCAACGCAAGGTTTGCTATTTTGCTTTTCATCTTCATATAATTCGTTCTTATAAAAGTCAATAATTGGGCTATACTATCTGTGAGCAGACGAGTTATTTTTTGCAAAAATACAAAACAATTGGCACAACATATCTGAAAATCGTTTCACATACTTTCGTTTTTGTTACCATTTAACTTAACACAAAGGAAACCATCGTTTTGCCAATGCAAAGTGAAGAAAACAACCACCATAAACGCAACGTCCCCTCCACCCATTACGGGGAAGGGGACGTATGCCTAATAATAATCTAAGCCTGATGATCAACTTTCCGTGGTCAGGTCTTCGATTTGGTCGATGATTTCCTGATACTGGCGTTGGGTCTTGAAGTGAGTCGTGAGGCCAAGGAACGTACCAAGGATGGTACCTACGATGAAACCTCCCCAGAAGAAATAATCGGTCTCGGCCTGGTTCTCCTTCAGATAAACTTCATAGCAAAGCCAGCCAAGCCATAGGATTAAGGCTGGAATACCGACGAGAAGCCAGTTGCTGTCGAACTTCTTAGCGCGGGCGACCTTCCTGCGTGCCTCTACGAGGCTGTGGCTCATCATCCCAGAATCGCTGAGATTAAGAGAGTTGTAATAGGTGGCACCTGCGCAGATCAGCATAAAGATGCTCGTGCCAATCCAGAAAGCCATAGACAAACCACACAACTTGACGAAAACCCAGTAGCCATAGGGAATCATGAGTATTCCAAGGGCCATGATCATATAGTAGCGGCGGGTGATGTTGCTCACCGTCTTTTTCATGGAACGGCGGATGATGCGGTCGTTCACAATCTCTTGCTGATTGAGTTTATTCTTCAGCGTATTCATCTGCTGACGCATATCCTCAAACTGAGTCTCGTTCATGTTGTTTTCAAATTCGTTGTTCATAATGGGTAAGTTTTTAATCGTTAGACATTTTCTTTAGTTGCTCTCTAATTCTAAACAGACGCACGCTGACGTTCTTAGCCGTGATACCGACAATCTGTCCTATCTCCTCATAACTGAGGTTCTCGAGCCAGAGCAGGACAATCGCACGATCGAAGGGCTGGAGTTTGGAGATGCGCTTGTGGAGCATGTCCACTTGCTTGGTGTCCTCGTCTCGGTCTTCAAAGAGATTGATGTCCATTGTCAGTCGGACTTCAGATGAGCGCCGCTTCTTTTTCCTGTCAATAGAGATACAGGTGTTGAGAGCGACGCGATAGATCCACGTACTGATGTCACTGCGATGCTCGAAGTTCTCAAATCCCTTCCAAAGATTCACTAGTACCTCCTGGAACAGGTCGTTCACCTCGTCGGCATCTTGCGAAAACATGTAGCACACGGTGTAGATGGTGCTTTTATGTTCGCGGGTCATTTGCGCAAATTGCTGTTCTAATGTTGTCATTGTCTTGTCTGTTCAATTGATTTTTTACCCATTAGACGCACAAAGATACAAAAAACTACGGGTACTGGATAAAATTTTTCAACATTCCACAAAAAGAATGCCACTTCGGAAATCCGAAGTGGCATTCATATTATATAGGAAAGGCAATTCCTTATCGTCAGAAACTGCCATTTCTATTGGAGACAAGCCTTACTTGAACAGGCTCAGAGCCATTTGGCGAAGTGCGCGACGCCAAGTCAGGAACTCGTGGGCAGTACCCTCGGACACATGACCTTCAGCATTATAACCAGCAGCCTTCAGAGCATCCACAGCCTGCTTGATACGGTCAGGACCTTCCTTAGAACCACAGCTCAGGAAGATATACTTCACCTGTTTCTTGTCCTTAATCTCATCGGGGGTGTAAACGCCACCGCTGAGCAATCCGTAGTAATTGAACATTTCAGGACGGCGCAATGT
>JAFYJN010000060.1 GCA_017538105.1 Prevotella sp.
CCATACCGGGTGGTTATCGCGGCGGGGTCCCACCTCTTCCCATCCCGAACAGAGAAGTTAAGCCCGCTTGCGCCGATGGTACTGCAATGCAATGCGGGAGAGTAGGTAGCCGCCCCCTTTTGCACACAGGGCGCTCCCCGAGCGGGGGGCGCCCTTTCGTTATTTGTCGTTATTTGTCGTTATTTGTCGTTTTTGTCGTTTTTGTCGTTTTTGTTGTTTTTCCTGGCTATGGCATCTATAGCATCTATAGTGTCTATAGCTTCTATAGCGAGTATAGTGTCTATAGCTTCTATAGCAAAAAAAGGCTAGTAGTATTCTCTGCCACTAGCCATCTATTTTTAGCTTTATGCCCTTAATTCCTCCTAAAAGTTACCTCCTTTGGCAACTTTACATACTTGTTGTCCACCACAATCTTCAGTACAGAACCGCTCAGACGTTTCAACGTCAACGCCCCGTCTTTATTTATCTCCAGTGAAGCCTCGAAATCTTCGCTTCCGAAATCGTTGATGAACGTGGAGTGCGCTTTCGTGGGACCGACAACATCTGCCTCGACGATCATCCATAGACGGGTGTCGCGCTTGGTACTGAAATAGCCAGGCAACGGACCCAGATATTCCTGTCCGCTGACCTCCATGTTCTTTTCATAAAAGTTTAAATGAAGATAAACCTGGTATTCCTCGTTGTAATAATCGCCTTCAAACGGACGGACAGACTCTTGGGCATGAGATAGCTCACCCATGAGTGCGAAAATAAAAAGCAAGAATAATGATAGACCTGTTCTTCGCATTGCTTGTCTGGTTTTTGTAACACATTGATTGGTTGGCGCTGCAAATATAAATATTTTAAATCAAGAAATGACAGTCTTTGGAAAAAATAAAAACTTGTTATAGTTATTTTTACTATTTTTTAAGTAACTTTGCAGCGGTTATAGTAGTTACGACTTTTAATGGCAAAAGATCTTTTATTTCCCGACTATATTTTCGAAGCTAGTTGGGAAGTCTGTAATAAGGTAGGAGGAATTTATACAGTCCTTTCAACAAGGGCCAAAACATTGCAAGATGCAATGGAAGACAGAATAGTCTTTATAGGACCAGATTGTTGGAAAGAAAAGAATAGCCCGTATTTTAAAGAGGATAAGACGCTGTTCGCTGGATGGCGTGAAAAGGCGGTCGATGAGGGACTGCGCGTAAAAGTGGGACGATGGGATGTTCCGGGACAACCCGTGGCCATCCTTGTCGATTTCACTCCTTTCTTCGACATCAAAGATGCCATATACACCCGTCTATGGCAATGGTACCAGGTGGACAGCCTCCATGCTTACGGTGACTACGACGAAGCGTCAATGTTCGCCTATGCCGCCGCGAAAGTGGTGGAGAGCTTCTACAAGAACAATCTCGATGAAACGAAAAAGGTCGTATTCCATGGAAACGAATGGATGACGGGACTCGGATTGCTCTATATCCAGCAGGAATTGCCGCAGATAGCCACGCTGTTCACCACCCATGCCACTAGCATCGGACGGAGCATCGCGGGAAACAACAAACCGCTCTACGACTACCTCTTCGCCTACAACGGCGACCAGATGGCCGACGAATTAAACATGCAGAGCAAACACTCCATAGAGAAACAGACGGCACATCATGTTGACTGCTTCACTACGGTGAGCGAGATAACGGCCAATGAATGTAAGGAACTGCTAGACAAAGAGGTAGATGTGATTTTGCCGAATGGCTTCGAAAACAATTTCGTGCCGAAAGGGGCCTCTTTCACCAAGAAGAGAAAAGCGGCCCGCAAACGGCTCATAGATACAGCCAACGCTCTGATGGGTTTGCAACTCACCGATGATGTCATCATCGTTTCAACCAGTGGCCGTTACGAATTCCGAAACAAAGGAGTAGATGTGTATATTGAGGCCATGAACAGGCTGCTGCGCGTCAACGAACTCGACAAGACGGTGTTGGCGTTCATCGAAGTGCCCGGATGGGTGGGAGAGCCGAGGAATGACCTCGTCGAACGCCTCAATACGAACAAACGGTTCGATACTCCCCTTGAAGTGCCGCTGGTCACGCATTGGCTCCACAATATGAGCCACGACAATGTGCTCGGTATGCTCAAGTTCCTGAATATGTGGAACAGAAAAGAGGATAAGGTAAAACTCATATTCCTGCCTTGCTACCTTACCGGTAATGACGGAGTGCTCAACATGTCCTACTATGACTTGGTGCTCGGCAACGACCTCTGCATCTATCCTTCTTACTACGAGCCGTGGGGCTATACGCCACTAGAGGCGGTGGCTTTCAAGGTGCCGTGCATCACCACCGACTTGGCCGGTTTCGGTCTTTGGGCCCTTGGAGAGAATAAGCTTAAAAACTCCATCATCGATGGCGTGAAAGTAATACACCGTACTGACTATAACTACTCCGAAGTGGCCGATGCCATCAAGGACACGGTTGTTGAATATTCCAAGTTCAGCGAATACCAGGTGCGTAAGGCGCGTTCTAATGCCGAGAAACTGTCTGAAAAAGCTTTGTGGAGTCATTTCATCACATATTATTATATGGCTTATGACGTGGCGTTGAGAAAGGCGCAACAAAGATTGAACAAACAACTATAACTTCCATTTTAACTTCCATTTTAACTTCCATTTTAACTTCCATTTTAACTTCCATTTTAACTTCCATTTAAATAAAGCATATATGAAAATCAAAGCAGATTACGTAAACACTCCTCAGTGGAAGGAGGTTGCTGTAAAATCGCGTTTACCCCAGCAACTGCAGTGCCTCGACGAGATGGCACACAATATGTGGTGGGCATGGAACTACCAGGCCAGAAATCTCTGGAAAAGCTTGGATGAAGAACTCTATGAGGAGGTGGGGCACAACCCGGTGATGCTCCTCGAACGACTCAGTTATGATAGAAAAGAGGAACTGGTGAAAGACAAGGCCATCATGAAGAAGGTCAAGGAGGTCTATGCGCTGTTCCGTAAGTATATGGATGTCAAACCCGACGGCAAAAGACCTTCCGTGGCTTATTTCAGCATGGAATATGGTCTTAACCAAGTGCTGAAAATCTATTCCGGCGGTCTGGGAATGCTTGCCGGCGACTACCTCAAGGAGGCTTCCGACAGCAATGTCGATATGTGTGCCGTAGGTTTCCTCTACAGGTTCGGCTATTTCCGCCAGTCACTCAACATGGAGGGACAACAGATTGCCAACTATGAGGCGCAAAACTTCAATTCACTGCCCATTGAGCGTCAGCTCGACGCCGAGGGTAATCCGCTTGTTGTTGATGTGCCTTATATGAATTATCAGGTGCATGCCTATGTCTGGAGGGTCAACGTCGGACGTATTCCACTCTATCTTCTCGATACCGACAACGAGATGAACTCTGAGTTCGACAAACCCATCACTCACTCACTCTACGGTGGCGACTGGGAGAACCGTCTCAAACAGGAGATACTCTTGGGTATCGGTGGTATACTCACACTGAAAAAATTGGGTATCAAAAAGCAAATTTACCATTGCAATGAGGGACATGCAGCGCTCTGCAATCTTCAGAGACTCTGCGACTACGTACATGAAGGACTGTCGTTCAACCAGGCCATGGAGTTGGTGCGCGCTTCAGGACTTTATACCTGCCACACTCCTGTGCCTGCTGGTCATGACTATTTCGACGAGGGCTTATTCGGCAAATATATGAGCGGCTATCCCGCATTGTTGGGCATTTCTTGGGATGAGTTCATCGGAATGGGTAGGCAGAACCCCAACGATCACTCGGAGAAATTCAGCATGTCCACCTTCGCATGCAACACTTGTCAGGAAGTGAACGGCGTGAGCAAACTCCACGGATGGGTGAGCCAGAAGATGTTCGCTCCCATCTGGCAGGGCTATTATCCCGAGGAGAACCATGTGGGATATGTTACCAATGGTGTGCACTTCCCTTCATGGGCAGCCACGGAGTGGCGTAAACTCTACGCTAAGTATTTCGATGAGTCGTTCATGGGCGACCAGTCCAACGAGGAAATCTGGCATGCCATCTATGACGTGCCCGACGAAGAGATATGGAAAACGAGGATGGCGCTCAAGGAGAAACTTGTGAAGTATATCCGCGATAAGTTCCGCGAGACATGGCTCAAGAATCAGGGCGACCCCTCACGTGTCGTTTCGCTCCTTCAGAAAATCAATTCCAATGCGCTGATGATTGGCTTCTGCCGACGTTTCGCAACATATAAGAGGGCGCACCTGCTCTTCACTGATCTTGACCGTCTGTCAAAGATTGTCAACGACCCTGAACATCCAGTACAGTTCATCTTCTCGGGTAAGGCACACCCCGCCGATGGTGCCGGTCAAGGTCTTATCAAAAAAATTTATGAAATCAGCCAGCGGCCTGAGTTCTTGGGTAAAATCATCTTCCTCGAGGATTATGACTTCCAACTTGCACGCCGATTGGTCTCGGGTGTCGATATTTGGATGAATACGCCTACTCGTCCTCTCGAGGCTTCGGGAACATCGGGCGAAAAGGCGGAGATGAATGGTGTGGTAAACCTTTCCGTACTCGATGGATGGTGGCTTGAGGGCTACCGCAAGGGTGCAGGATGGGCTCTCACGGAGAAACGTACCTACGAGAACCAAGCCTATCAGGATCAACTCGATGCTGCTACCATCTACGGCCTGCTTGAGAATGAGATAATCCCGCTTTATTACGACAAGAACAAGAAGGGTTATAGCACTGGTTGGGTGAAGACCATCAAGAACTCCATCGCCACCATCGCTCCACATTACACCATGAAGCGTCAGCTCGACGACTACTATTCCAAATTCTATAACAAACTGGCCAAACGTTCCGCCAAGTTGCAGGCCAACGGCAACATGCTTGCCAAGGAGATAGCAGCTTGGAAAGAGACGGTGGCAGAACGATGGGATGCCATCAGCGTGGTTTCCGCAGAAGCAACGACGGTGGAGACGGGATTGGAAACAGGCTTACCTTTCCACATCAAGCTCGTTATCGATGAGCAAGGACTCGACGATGCCATAGGACTCGAGTTGGTGGTGGTCAGCACCGACAAGAATGGCGTCGATCATGTGGCGAAAGTGGTACCATTCAAATTGGTGAATAAAGAGGCCAATCTCTATACCTTCGAGATGACCGACGAGCCTGATACAGCGGGTTCCTACAAGATAGCAGTGCGTATGTTCCCCAAGAACGACAAACTGCCTCACCGTCAGGACTTCTGCTATGTCAGATGGATTTGATAACGTCAGACCAAATTTACCGAAAAAAGAGATGCTCATGCATCTCTTTTTTCGGTTAGAACAATTCCTCATGCTATATTCTTTTATTGATCGTAAATACCCATTTCCCTTCTTAAAGAATCACCTTCACACCTCTCTCATGGGTGTGGTATTCTTCTATCTTCTCATCATTCAATACAACTGAAACTTGCGGAAGTTGAATGATAAAAACTTCGGTATTTGTTTTGTATTTCTCTCAACATACACTATCTTTGCAATCAAATGAGAATTGACATTATTACCGTATTGCCCGAGATGATTGAGGGGTTCGTTCACGAATCCATTCTTGCTCGGGCACAACAAAAAGGATTGGCAGAGATACACTTGCACAATTTACGTGACTACACGTTGGACAAGTGGCGCCGTGTTGACGATTACCCTTATGGAGGCTTCGCCGGCATGGTGATGCAGTGTGAGCCTATCGACCGCGCCATCAGTGCGCTGAAAGCGGAGCGCGACTATGATGAAGTGATATTCACCTCGCCCGATGGTGAGCAGTTCGACCAACATATTGCCAACGACCTGTCGTTGCTTGGCAACATCATCATCCTCTGCGGGCATTACAAAGGTATCGACCAACGTATTCGCGACCATCTGATCACCCGTGAAATCAGCATTGGCGATTATGTGCTCACGGGGGGCGAATTGGCGGCCGCCGTGATGGCCGACGCGATTGTAAGACTTGTTCCAGGTGTGATAAGCGATGACCAGAGCGCGTTGTCGGACTGTTTCCAGGACGACCTGCTGTCTGCCCCCATCTACACCCGCCCAGCTGACTACAAGGGATGGAAAGTGCCTGAAATCCTGCTGAGTGGCAATGAACGCAAAATCAAGGATTGGGAGATGGAGCAGAGTCTGGAACGAACCAGGCGGCTGCGCCCGGACTTGTTGGAAAAGATGAAAAAGTAAGTAGGACTCCAATACCTCTTAACCTCCATGTTTAAAACACTCTATCGACAAATAGGAGAATACAAAAAGGCGTCAATCCTCACGCCCGTCTACACCTCGCTCGAGGTGGTGATGGATGTGCTCATACCCTATGTCACGGCCATGCTCATCGACAGGGGTATCAATGCGGGCGACATGTCGAATGTATATCTCTATGGAGCCATCATGATTGGAATGGCTTTTCTCAGTCTCTTCTTCGGTATCATGGCCGGTCGATATGCTGCCTACGCCTCGTCGGGATTTGCGGCCAACCTGCGAAAAGCGATGTACCGGAACATTCAGACGTTTTCGTTTTCCGACATCGACAAATACAGCACGTCGGGCCTGGTGACGCGCATGACAACCGATGTGTCGAACCTGCAAAACGCTTACCAGCAGATACTGCGCGTCACAGTGCGCGCGCCTTACCGTCTTATCCTGAGTATCTTCATGTGTTTCCTCATCGACAGGCGACTGAGCATCATCTTCTTCGTGGCGATGCTCATCCTCGGCGTGGTGCTCTATTTCGTCATCTCACGAGTGGCAAGACTCTTCTCGCAGGTGTTTGTGAAATACGATGAGCTGAATGCGTCGGTACAGGAGAATGTGGCGGGAATTCGCGTGGTGAAGGCGTTCGTACGCGAGGAATATGAAAACACCAAATTTGCCAAGGCTGCGGTAGGGTTATACAAACTCTATGTCAAGGCGGAGAGTCTCATGGCGGTCAACCATCCGGTGATGAACCTCGTGGTCTATGGTTGTATCATCGCTCTGTCATGGTTCGGGGCGCAATTCGTGGTGGGCGGCACGCTCACTACGGGCGAGCTGACATCGCTCTTCACCTATGTCATGAGCATCCTCATGTCGCTCATGATGCTCAGCATGATTTTTGTTATGCTCACACAGAGTGCGGCAAGTGCTAAACGCGTGTCGGAAGTGATTGACGAGGAAGCAGACATCGCCAACCCGGAAAATCCCATCACCGAGGTGCCCGATGGGCGCGTCGACTTCAACGAGGTGTCCTTCGCCTATAAATCGGGTAGTGGCGAATATGCACTAAGCCGTATCAACCTGCACATACGCTCGGGCGAGACAGTGGGTGTCATTGGTGGTACGGGTAGTGGTAAATCGTCGGTGGTGACGCTCATCAGCCGGCTCTACGACGTGTCGCGCGGAAGCCTTTGCGTCGGAGGTAAGGACGTGCGGCGTTACGACCTTACGGCCCTCCGCGATGCGGTGGCGGTGGTGCTGCAGAAGAATGAACTCTTCTCGGGAACTGTACTTGATAACCTGCGCTGGGGAAACCCAGAGGCGACGCTTGAGGAATGCCGTGAGGCATGCCGACTGGCACAGGCCGATGAGTTCGTCAGCCAGATGCCCAACGGTTACGACACAGTAATCGAACAGGGTGGCGTCAATGTGTCGGGCGGACAGAAACAGCGCCTGTGCATCGCACGGGCACTGCTCAAGAAACCAAAGGTGCTGGTGCTCGATGACTCTACAAGCGCATGCGACACGGCTACCGACGCGTTGATACGGAAAGCGTTCCGCGAGGATATTCCCGATGTCACGAAAATCATCATCGCCCAACGCATTGCAAGCGTGAAAGACTGCGACCGCATCGTGGTGATGGATAATGGTCGGGTGTGTGGGTTTAACACGCACGAAAAACTGCTCCAGGAGAATAAGATTTACCAGGAGATTTGCCAGATTCAGGAAGAGGAAGGAGGCGACTTCGATGAAAAACGTAAAAAGTAACGGCCATGGCACAGAAATTTGGAATGCACAATCATAACGACCGCTTCGCTCCGCGCAAGACGGCAAAAAACAAAAAGGCGACACTCCTTAGGTTGCTCAAATATGTGCTGTCTGAATATAAGGTGTCGTTCTTCGTCGTGGCGGTGTGCATCATTGTCACATCAGTAACGACATTGGTGTCCACCCTCTTCACTCGCACGCTCATTGACGATTATATCGTTCCTCTGACTCAATCTGCACATCCTGAATACAACGGTTTGGCAAAGGCGCTGTTCACGCTTGCGGCAGTGCTGCTGGTGGGGGTTATCTGTTCCTATGCCTACAACCGAATCATGATTAACGTGAGCCAGGGAACGATGTTGCGCATGAGGAAGGATATGTTTGCCCACATGGAGAAACTGCCCATCAGCTATTTCGATTCTCATGCTCATGGCGATGTGATGTCGCGATTCACCAATGATGTCGATACACTCCGTCAGGCGGTGGGCTCGTCACTCCCCAGCGCCTTCAGTTCGGTCATCACATTGGCGGTAACATTCACCAGCATGGTGGTGCTCAGCATTCCACTCACCATCGTCAGCATCATCATGGCGGCGGTAATGGCCATGGCTACATCATACCTGAGCAAGAAATCGAGGAAACATTTCCTTGAACAACAGAAAAACCTGGCTGCCGTCAATGGCTTCATCGAGGAGATGATTACGGGACAAAGGGTGGTGAAGGTGTTCTGCCACGAACAGATGGCTATCAACAAGTTCGAGGCATTAAACGAGAACCTGCGCAGCAGTGCCAACGATGCCAATAAGACGGCCAACATCGTCATGCCCGTGAATGGTAACCTTGGCAACTTGGCGTATGTGCTCATTGCCGTGGTGGGGGCTGCCTTGGCCCTGTCGGGCAACTACGGACTGACACTCGGTACCTTGGTGTCTTTCCTCACTCTGAACAAGAACTTCGCACAGCCGGTGGCACACGTCAGCCAGCAAATCAACAGTATCATCACGGCTTCGGCTGGAGCGGAACGATTGTTCGAACTGCTCGACGAACAGACGGAGAAAGATGAGGGCACTGTGACACTCGTCAATGTGCAGAAAGAGAAAGATGGAACGGTGGAGGAAACGAAACAACGTACGGGACAATGGGCGTGGAAAATGCCCGATGGTTCTCTTACTCCCGTGGAGGGGGGCGTTTCTTTCGATATGGTTGACTTTAGCTATGTACCTGAAAAACAAGTACTCTACGACATCATGCTTGATGCGATGCCCGACCAGAAGATTGCCTTTGTTGGCGGTACGGGAGCGGGTAAGACGACCATCACCAACCTCATCAACCGCTTCTACGACATACAGGACGGCAAAATTAAATACGATGGTATCAACATCAACGAGATAGCAAAACCGCACCTGCGGCGAAGTCTGGGCATGGTGCTTCAGGAGATACGCCTCTTCACTGGCACGGTCATGGACAATATCCGTTACGGGCGTCTTGACGCGTCGGACCAGGAGTGCATAGAGGCGGCAAAACTAGTGGGTGCCGACGACTTCATCCGTCGTTTGAGCAATGGCTACCAGACCATCCTCAACGGCGATGGGTCGAACCTCAGTCAGGGAGAACGACAATTGCTGTCCATCGCCCGTACAGCTATCGCCGACCCGCCAGTGCTCATCCTCGACGAGGCGACGTCGTCCATCGACACACGCACGGAACGTATGGTGCAAAAAGGTATGGACTCGCTCATGCGCGGACGGACCACCTTTGTTATCGCTCACCGACTATCTACCGTGCGCAATAGCGATTGTATCATCGTGCTCGAAAAAGGACGTATCATCGAACGTGGCACGCACGACGAACTGCTCGCCCTCCATGGAAAATACTACCAACTATACACTGGCAACGAAATAACCGCATAATGACCGAACAAGAACGTATCCTTCAACTCCGTAAAGAACTTCATGAGCATAATCACCGCTACTACGTGCTCAACCAACCTGTCATCTCCGACCAGGATTTCGATTTCCTCATGCATGAACTGCAAGAACTCGAGGCGCTGCATCCGGAGATGGACGACCCCAATTCGCCTACCCAACGAGTGGGTAGCGACTTGAACCAGGAGTTCCAGCAGGTCACTCACCGTTACCCGATGCTCTCGCTGGCCAACACTTACAACGAACAGGAGGTGGCGGAATGGTACGCGTCGGTGAAAAAACTGCTCGCGGGCGAACCGTTTGAGGTGTGCTGTGAGTTGAAATACGATGGGTTGTCAATATCGCTCACCTATGAACAGGGTAAGCTTATACAAGGTGTAACGAGAGGTGATGGTGTTCATGGCGACGACGTGACGGCAAACGTGAAGACGATACGCTCCATACCGCTCATTCTGCAACAGCAGACGGATATACCATATCCCGACAGTTTCGAAATACGGGGCGAGATCCTCATGCCGTGGGGGGTGTTTCAACGACTGAACGAGGAACGCGAGGAGATGGGCGAACAACTGTTCGCCAACCCGCGAAATGCGGCTTCGGGAACGCTGAAAAGTCAGAAGTCGGAACTGGTGGCGAGCCGGCAACTGGATGCCTATCTCTATTATCTGCTCGGAGAACAACTGCCGGCAGAAGGTCACTACGAAAACCTGGAGGTGGCTCGCTCCTGGGGATTCAAAATCAGCGAGGGAATGAGGAAGGCGGCTACACTCGACGATATATTTGATTATATCCATTTCTGGGATAAGGAAAGAAAAAACTTGCCTGTGGCTACCGATGGCATCGTATTGAAGGTTAATTCGTTACGTCAACAACGAGCACTGGGGTTCACGGCGAAAAGTCCTCGATGGGCCATCGCCTATAAGTTCAAGGCTGAACGGGCGCGCACGCGACTCAACGAGGTGACTTATCAGGTAGGAAGGACGGGCGCTGTTACCCCGGTGGCAAACATGGAACCGGTGCTGCTCGCGGGGACGACAGTGAAAAGGGCGACTCTCAACAACGAGGATTTCATTCGTTCCTTCGACCTGCATATTGGTGATTACGTGTTCGTGGAGAAAGGTGGAGAGATTATCCCGAAAATCGTGGGCGTCGATGTGGAAAATCGTCCAACCGACACGTTGCCAGTGCGCTTCATCTCGCATTGCCCGATATGTGGCACTCAACTGGTACGCTATGAGGGCGAGGCGGCATACTACTGTCCTAACGATGCGGGATGTCCGCCACAGATAAAAGGGCGCATCGAACATTTCATCGCACGTAAAGCGATGAACATCGAGTCGCTCGGACCCGAAACGGTGGACGATTGGTTTTCCAGAGGGTTGATTCATAACATCGCCGACCTCTACGACATCCGCGTGGAACAGATCAACGGTGACGGCTCACGCGAGAAGTCGGCGCAAAAAGTGGTCAAGGGCATTCGCGACACGGTAAACGTGCCCTTTGAAAGGGTGGTGTTCGCTCTCGGCATCAGGTTCATCGGCGAGACGTCGGCGAAACTGCTGGCACGACATTTCAAGACGATGGACGCACTGGCCAATGCATCGCTCGATGAACTTCAACAAGTGGAGGGCATCGGCGAGGTGATGGCGAAAAGCGTCATGGCTTATTTCAACAACGAAGAAAACAAACGCATCCTCGACCGCTTGAAGGAGGTGGGGCTGCAGATGGCTTTGTCCGACGAACAACGGCAGGGCATCAGCAACACACTCGAAGGAAAAAGCATCGTCATCAGCGGTGTATTCTCGCAACATAGCCGCGATGAATACAAGGCAATCATCGAACAACATGGAGGAAAGAACGTCGGCTCCATCAGCGCAAAGACATCGTTCATCCTCGCGGGTGAAAACATGGGGCCGTCCAAGCTCCAAAAAGCCCAAAAACTAAACATCCCCATCGTCAACGAAGAGGAATTCCTGAAAATGCTTTCCAACCCCTCCGAGAACACAGAGCCTTCCGCACCCTCCACTCCCACCGATTCTTCCAAGAACCCAGCTTTCTCCGAGGTCCCTGCTTCTCCTGATACTCCAAAGTCTTCTGCGCCCTCTAACTCTTCCGAACCTTCCACCCCCGTTCAACTCTCCCTCTTCGATGACCTATAGCCCCTATAGCCCCTATAGCCTCTATAGCCCCTATAGCCTCTATAGCCCCTATAGCCTCTATAGCTACTATAGCCTCTATAGCTACTATAGCCTCTATAGCTACTATAATCTCTATAGCTACTATAATCTCTATAGCTACTATAATCTCTATCCCCCCTATAAAAAATTACCTTCAATGTTCCACATCATCGTTTCCAAAGAAATAGAAACTGTCTGCCCCAATTTCGTGGGAGCTGCTGTAGAAGCCTTTGTTGAGAACACGCCCTATAGCGAACCGCTATGGCAGGAAATCAACGCCATGGGTGAGAAGTTTCGCGCCACACTGACTACAGAATCCTTGAAACAACTGTCGGGCATCGAGGCCACACGACGTGTCTATCGGGCCTGTGGCAAAGATCCATCACGTTACCGTCCTGCGTCAGAAGCGCTCATTCGGCGTATGCTTCAAGGCAAACCGCTTTATCAGAGAGATACGCTGGTTGATCTTGTCAATCTGGCAAGCATCGCTTATGGATACAGCATAGGAGGCTTTGATGCCGACAAAATTGTTGGCGACACGCTATCATTGGGCATCGGGCGCGAGGGGGAACCCTATGAAGGTATCGGGCGAGGTATGTTGAACATAGCGGGACTGCCTGTCTACCGTGATGCCGTTGGTGGAGTGGGAACGCCCACCAGCGACAATGAACGTACGAAAATCGACACCAATACCAATCACCTCCTCGTCCTCATCAATGGCTATGACGGCCATGAAGAACAGGTACGTGCTAACGCCGAATACATTGTTGAACTCGTAGAAAAATACTGTAAGGGCCGCGATGCCCATTTCCACATTTACGGAAAAAAGGAATGATGAGTTCATCATTCCTTTTTTCATCCTTTCCCTTTTCACTCCCCTCCCTTGGGGAGGGCCGGGGTGGGTATTCTTTACTTTTTTACCTTTTTACCTTTTTACCTTTCCCCCCCCCCTTACCTTTTCCAAGTATTTCTTATACAACCACTCGTTTTGTTCGGGAATGGTCATCTCGCTGTTGTCAAGAATCAGGGCATCGTCAGCAGGGCGCAATGGTGCCACCTCGCGGTGTGAGTCGATGTAATCGCGCTCCTGCACATTCTTCAGAATCTCGTCGTAATCGGCTTCCTCGCCCTTGCCCAACAGCTCTTTGTAACGACGCTCGGCACGTACCTCGGCACGGGCGGTGACGAATACTTTCAACTCGGCGTCGGGGAAGACCACTGTACCGATGTCACGACCGTCCATCACCAGACCTTTGTCCTTGCCCATGGCTTGCTGCTGGCGTACCATGTCTTCACGCACGAAGGGGATGGCGGCGATGGCGCTCACATGCGACGACACTTCCATGCCACGAATCTCATCTTCCACACGCTTACCATTGAGATAGGTGTCGGGCTTGCCAGTCTCGGCATTCAGTTGGAACGTGATATGAATGTCTTCCAGCGATTTCTGCAAACCGTCGTTGTCGATGGCACCGTCTTCGGCGATGATACCCTGTCGAAGGGCGTAAAGGGTAACGGCACGGTACATGGCACCGGTATCCACATAGATATAACTGATCTTGCGGGCCAAATCCTTGGCCATCGTGCTCTTGCCACATGATGAGTGGCCGTCAATAGCTACTGTTATCTTTTTCATAATATCATGGTTTTATTCTTTTACTCTTTTACTTTTTTACCCTTCCCTGCTATTCATTTCCCCTCCCTTGGGGAGGGGTCAGGGGTGGGTATTACAGCGAGAACGCCGCGTTCACCAATATCGACGAAGACGACACATGATATTTGCCATAGGCAATGTTCAGTTTGAATCGCTCCAACTCAATACCGCCACCAAGAGAGAAACCAGCTCCGTGACTGCTCACGTTCTCGCCATCACTCACTCCCATCTCGTCAGCACGGCGGAAATTGTAACCCGCACCCAACCAGATGTTCGACGACAGCAACACATCTACACCAGCCGACAAGTGGTTCACAAAACGGTAGTCCCAATGCGTCAGGTCACTCAGCGTGGCGTTCAGACGGAAGGGGGCACCTGTCAGCTTCTTGCTCACACCCAACATCAAGTCGAAAGGCAAATGGTCGTATTCGTTGTCGTAAGCTTTCAACTGGCCACCAAGGTTCTTCGCCACGGCAGATAATGACCATTCGCGTTCGGGGTCGTAATAGTTCAAACCCAGGTCCACGCACATGGCCAATGAGTTATAGTCGCCAAGATAGCTGGTGATGAATTTGGCGCTGATACCGCCGGCAAGACGTTCCGACAGGTCGTAGGCGATATAGGCGGCGATGGAGATGTCTTTGGCGCTGAACTCTCCGGTGATGGTGCCGTCGGCGGTGGTCTCCTTCATCTTGCCGTAATCAAGAAACTGACCGCTAACGCCTACCGAAACTTTTTTGATGTCCCAGTTGTAGGTGGCGCTGCCGGTATTGGCTCCTTTCATGTAGTTCATGTAGTTCAAACCGATGGTCTTGCTGCTCACCGAACGTAACAGTGCAGGGTTGGAGAAGATGAGCGAGGCATCATCTTCCACCAACGTGATGTTGTCGCCTCCCAGTGCGGCGCCATGGGCGCTCACGGGCAGACGGAGAAAGTTATAGGCTGTACGGCTCTCCTGGGCGCTTAACAACAAAGCGGCCGACAGAAATAACAGCAATATCGTGGCTTTTTTCGTCATGACGGCTTAATTTCTCGGCAAAGTTACACCTTTTTTCAAATACTTGATTTATTTTTGCAGGTGATTTAGATGATTATATAACGAAAAGGAGGCGTGTTTATTGGATGACGCTCCGATTTTAAATGAAATTTAGGATGATGAGAAGATTTAGGTAGTGAATGGAGATAGTCGCAGTGTTATTCTTCGGTCTTCCTTTATCTTCTTTTATCTCCATAAATTATTCAATATGGAAGTGAAAAAATCGATGGAGGCTTCGCTCGAACACCAACGCCCAACGGCATTCCTCATGGGACTGGTGCTCGCTTTGGCGTTGTTCGTGGCGGCCATCGAGTTTCACTCTTCAGATGGGGATGTCGCTGTCGGTGACGATGCTTTCGACGAGATGGCGTCGGACATGGAGATGGTGCCGGCCATCGATCCGCGCGATATGCTGGTGGCAATGGCTCAACCGGAAACACCGGCGGTGCGCATCAACCCTGTGGAAACGGCAGTGGTTGAGGAGAACCCGATAGAGGAGGCGCTGTCGAATGCGGGTGAGGATGAGATACCTGCCGTGGAAACGGAACAGGCGCAGCCCACTACCGCTACGGATGCCCAACCGCTCATGGTCGACGCCGACAACAACGAGGTCGTGCTGCGCATCGTTCAACAATATCCGGAATTTCCAGGGGGCATGGTACAGTTCATCAAATGGCTCACCGACAACTTACAATACCCTCTGCCGGCACGACAGCGAAACTTGCAGGGTACGGTGGTCACCACGTTCGTGGTCAATAAAGATGGAACCATCGCCGACGCGAAGGTGCTCCATGGCGTCGACCCTCTGCTCGACAGGGAGGCGCTACGGGTGCTCAACATGATGCCACCATGGTCACCAGGACAAAATGAGGGAAAGCCTTGTCGCACCCTTGTTCGTCTCCCCATCGTCTTCAAAATATAATTCATCCTTCATTCCACATCCCACATCCGTCACTCATAACTCGTCACTCATAACTCGTCACTCATAACTCATAACTCGTCACTCACTCCATGACTCCACAAGAAATTCTTCAACTCGTCAACGACCACCTGCGTACAGTAGGAAAAGACCACGAACCGGCTACGCTCTACGAACCCATACAATATGTGCTCACATTGGGAGGCAAGCGAATCCGACCCATGCTCATGATGCTCTCCTACAACCTCTTCCGCGAGCATCCGGAAAAAATATTATCTGCGGCAACGGCGCTGGAGACATACCATAACTTTACGCTTCTGCACGACGACCTCATGGACAATGCCGACATGCGCCGAGGCCAACCTACCGTACATAAACGCTGGGATGCCAACACAGCCATCCTCTCGGGCGATGCGATGATTATCCTTGCCTACAAGGGAATGTGCGAATGTGAGCCGGACAAACAGAAAGACGTGCTTGACCTGTTCAACCAGACATCGCTCGAAATCATGATTGGACAACAATACGACATGGACTTCGAACGGCGAATGGACGTGGCGGAAGAGGAATATATCGAGATGATACGCCTTAAGACAAGCGTGCTACTGGCTTGCGCCATGAAGATGGGGGCGATTCTTGCCGATGCTCCCGAAGAAGACCAACAGCGACTCTACAAGTGTGGCGAACGACTTGGCCTGGCGTTCCAGTTGCAAGACGATTTTCTCGATGTGTATGGTGACCCGAAGGTCTTCGGGAAAAATATCGGCGGCGATATCCTCTCCAACAAAAAGACGTATATGCTCATCAATGCCTTCAACCTGGCCGACGAACGTCAACGCGAGGAACTGACACGATGGGTGGAATGTACCGATTTCAACCCGCAAGAGAAAATAGCGGCGGTGACGCGTCTGTATGACGAAATCGGGGTGGCAGAGATGGCACAGAAACGTATCAGGGCGTATTTCACAGAGTGTAGGCGATACCTCGACGAGGTGCAACTGCCTGACGAGAAAAAACAACCGCTTATTGACTATATCAACGGGATGATGGAAAGGGAATACTGATGCTGTTCATCGATACACATGCGCATCTCGACGGTGCCGAATATGACGACGACCGTGAGCAAGTGATGGCTCGGGCGAAAGAGGCGGGAGCCACCAAGGTGCTTATCCCGGCCATCGATGTGCCCTCATGCCATACGGTGCTCGACACATGCCGACAGTTTCCCGGCTTTGCCTTTCCCATGCTCGGCTTGCATCCCGAAGAGGTGAAAGACGACTGGCCGTCGCAGCTTGACGCCATCTGGCAAATGATTACTCAACCCGATGTACTGCCTTCCGTGGTGGCCGTCGGCGAGGTGGGCATCGACTACTACTGGAGCCGTGAGTACGAACAGCAACAGGTGGAGGCGTTTGAACGACAGGTGCAGTGGGCGGTGGAACTGCAACTGCCACTCATGATACATGGTCGCAAGGGACAACAGCAAATAGTGAGCGTCCTCAAGAAATACAAGGACCGTCTCCCCGGCGGCGTGTTCCACTGCTTCACGGGCAATGCCATCGAGGCGGCAGAACTGCTGCAGTTCGACAATTTCGTCCTGGGTATAGGAGGGGTGCTGACGTTTAAGAAAAGCCACCTCCCCGAGGTGCTGGCCTCAACGGTGCCGCTCGACAGGGTGGTGCTTGAAACGGATGCGCCTTACATGGCTCCCGTGCCGATGCGCGGCAAACGCAACGAGAGTGCCTTTATCACGCATGTCATTACCAAGATGGCGGAATCCTACAACTTCCCCGAAGAGGAAATAGCCACCCAAACTACTCTTAACGCTTATCGCATCTTCCCCAAACTGCCACACTAACAGGTGACTTAACCATTGATGATGTTCAGTCCTCGTCATATCATGCTTCTTATTTGTGTGGCAGCTTTACCAGTGCTCGCCACATCTCCCTCGTCACCTGATTCGCTCATCGTTCATCGCTCAGCTCCCGGCCCTCATTGGGGCTTCTCCCTATCCGGCAGTCCCTCTCGGGCCTTGGTCATGGACGAATACCAACGTAAATGGCAAAAAGGAAAGAGCAACGCCTCGGTGGCCTTCGAACTGTCGTACAGCTCCCTGCCCACAGACAGCAACCAGTATGCGGCAGACTTCGGCTATCCCACCTTAAGCCTCGGCATTAAGTACGCTTGGAACCATGGGGTGACGATGCGGCGCACCGACGACCCTGCATGGGGCATGGCGGAGATGGTCGACTACGACTCACGCATGGGCAATGCGCTGATGATTTATGGCCGTTTCGCCCGACCTCTTTACCGAGGGGAGAAGTGGGAGATAGACTATTCCTTTGATTTCGGTACGGGCTATTGCCATTCCATCTACAATCCTGAGAATAATATCGACAACGAGCTGATAGGGTCGCATTGGAATATCTATTTCGGTGCCGGACTGCATGCTGCCTACCGTGTGGCGCGACAATGGGGTGTGCGCATGGGCATCGACTATTGGCACCTGAGTAATGGAGCACTCTATCGACCGAACAAGGGGGCTAACTTCGTGGGACCGTCAGTGGGTGTCGTCTATTATCCTTATTACGAACAGGTGCTCCATCCCGACCCGATGCTGCGTTCTCACCATTTCAAAGGCTATTGGTACGCGCGGGCGGCATTGTCGCTCGGGGCGAAGACGCTCAACGAAGACTGGCAGCGCACGCAGTTCCAGACACCCAAGGGTGACCCCGACTACCGCACTTCACATTTCAAACTCTATCCAGCCTATGCCCTCCAGCTCGATGTCATGCGACGCTATGCCTTGCGGTGGGCGAGTGGGGTGGGGCTCGACCTCTTCTACGGCTCTTACAGCAACCATGTCAAGGAACTCGATGAGGCGGCGGGAAGCACCGTCTCCCACAGTCCGTGGTCGGTGGGCCTCGCGGCCAAACATGAGGTGTTTTACGGACGGGTACGGCTGCACATGTCGCTGGGTTTCTATCTCTACCGTAAGATGGGTGTCAATGCCAAGGAGATAGAACAGCCTTATTACGAACGTATAGGTCTCCACTACGAAATACCCCATCTTGGCGGCCTTTCCATCGGTGCCAACGTACAGGCGCACCGCACCAAGGCCGACCTCACCGAGATAGTCCTTACCTATCCCTTCCTTAAATGGTAAACAACCTCATGGCATCGGCCTTTTAAGGTATGTGGAGGGTACGGAGTGTTAATGTTCCCTAACAAATGTGGTTTTATGTTTTACTTTTGCCAGTAAGTGGCGTCAAATGATAAATGCATTTAAACCCACAAACAATTAGTTATTCCACATGAAAAAAATGATTCTTTCATTGTTGGCACTCTCAAGTTTGACGGTGTCAGCGCAGTTTGGCATGCCAAGGCAAAACCCCACAGTTCCTTCGGTGGTTGCCGACGTTGAAGACTTTAAGCCTGCTTCGACCAATCAGGACAACAAACAGTACCCGATGGTGAACTCACAGCGGATGGTCCGTGCACAGATTACGGCTCCTCAGGCCTCTTTCGTAGGACTTGACATCGATGGCAAAATCTATCAGATGACCAAGGACGAGAACGGTGTGTGGACTGGCACATCTGCCCCTCAGGACGAGGGCTTCCACTACTATCAGCTCAATATCGACGGTGCCTCGGTGCCCGATCCAGGCAGCAAGTATTTCTATGGTGCCAGTCGTTGGGGCAGTGGTATTGATGTTCCCGCAGCCGACGAGGAGTTCTACACCGTGAAGAATGTCCCGCAGGGGTCCATCAATGAGGTGTACTATTGGTCTTCGGTTACAGAGAAGATGCGTCACGGATACATCTATCTGCCCAATGAGTATTACACGAACCCCACGAAGAAGTTCCCCGTGCTCTATCTGCAGCATGGCATGGGTGAGAACGAGACGGGATGGAGTGCCCAGGGCAAGACGGGTATCATCATGGATAACCTCATCGCCGCCGGCAAGGCAGTGCCGTTCATCATCTATATGGACAATGGTCTCGATGTGCGTCGCCCGGGTGAAGAGCCTCCTATGGGTCCGCGTCCAAGCATGGGTCCACGTCCCCAAGGTCAAGGCGCTCCTCAGGGACAGCGTCCGCAAGGAATGGGCCAGGGTGCTCCTCAAGGTGCTCCTCAAGGTGGACCGCGTCCCGGTGGCTTCGGTCGTGGCTTCGGTGGCTTCAATGCCTTCCAGGAAGTGTTGCTGAAGGACATCATCCCGATGGTCGAGAAGAACTATCGTGTGATAGCCGATGCAGAGCATCGTGGCATGGCTGGCCTGTCCATGGGTGGCATGCAGACACACGCCATCACGCTGGCCAACCCCACCACGTTTGCCTATGTGGGAATGTTCAGCGGTGGCGCTTTCAATACCGAAGAGGTGAGCGACAATCCCGACTTCAAAAAGACCAACAAAGTGCTCTTTATGAGTGCTGGTGGCCGGGAAACGAGGATGGCAGAAGGTGATGGCAGTGTTGTCAAGGCTGCCGAGAATCTGAAGGCCATCGGCATCAACGCCTATAGCTACGTGTCGCCCGAGACGGCCCACGAGTGGCAGACTTGGCGCCGCAGCCTCTATCAGTTTGCCCAATTACTTTTCAAATAAGATAAAGGAATTTGTCAGTACAATAAGCCCCACCTTAGCGGCTAAGGTGGGGCTTATTATTGTCTCCTAGGACCTAATTCTCAGATTCAACTAAGACCAGACTGTCGGTTCTTATTCTGGTTTGAAGCCATTCGCGCATTTTATATGCTTCGGCCTTGGAGAACTGTTTGGCATTTGACATTCCTACGATGGCAACTACATGATAACTGACTGTTGATGTGTCGCTGTGAATCTCGGCGACACGAGAGATACTTAGACTGTTCACCTGTGGAAAGAGAGATGACATCTCAGCACGGACCTCTTTTGAAAGTGATTCGTAGCGGGTATATTCGGCAAGTTGATCGTTTAGCTCACTTACCTGTGCTGAAAGATTGATCAATTGCTGGTGGGCATTCTCACGACTGGTGGTCATGGGTGAATTTTCGCTGTTCCCCGATATCAGACTATCTGGATATGAGCCTTGTATCACACTTAATTGATAACCATCCAACCCATAGAACTGCATCCTGCTTTTGGCCCTAAGTTGATGAGCTTCAGTTATTTCTTTCCCTACGGCCACAACGCGAAGTCTGAGGCTGTCCTTGTCGACGTTGTTCGAAATAATCTGCGTGCCGAATTGTTGTAGTTCAGACTTAATGAAACTGTTCACATTGTTGTCGAGCACACTTTGGTGAACAATCTTGACGGTCAGAAATATGGCGGGAATCATCGCCAGCACCACGAGAGCTGTCATGATGCGACGGGCTTTAGTGTCTTTTTCGGAAGTCTGTTTGAACTGCAACAATCTGACACCGCCGTAAGTGGCAAGTGCTATGAAGACAGTATTGATGAAAAACAGATAGAAGGCTCCAAGGAAATAGCCCCAATGACCTGTGGCCAGGCCGAAACCGGCGGTACAGAGGGGTGGCATCAACGCTGTGGCGATAGCCACACCGGGGATGATGTTTCCCTTGCCTCCCGTAGAAAGGGCGATAATGCCAGCAGCACCGCCACAGAATGCAATGAGCACGTCGTAGAGTGTGGGTGATGTTCGGGCCAGTAGCTCAGACTGCACTTCGCTGAGAGGAGTAATAAGAAAATAGATGGTTGCCGTGAGAACACTGATGAGCGTTGCGACTCCATAGTTCTTTGCTGAGCGTTTCAGCAAATTGAGGTCATTGATACCCACCGCCAGACCCATCCCAATGATAGGACCCATCAGCGGAGATATGAGCATAGCGCCGATGATGACTGCCGTTGAATTGATGTTCAACCCCAGCGAGGCGATGAAAATAGCGAAAATCAACACCCATAGATTGGCTCCCCTGAAGGAAACACCATTGCTGATCTGTGCGGTGATTTCCTGCTCGTCATCTTTGTCAGGAAGCACATTGAAATACTTGTTTACCTTTTCTGGAATGTTCCCTATTTTCATACTCATCTCATTAATATCCTTATTTCATGCCGCAAATATACAAGGATTTAATGAATTTTGGCTATTTTCGCATTCTTTTTTGTGGTCGTAGTTGAAGAAGAGTATTGTGAGTTGTTGAGGGGTTAGGGAAATTCATACACCAGATACTGTGCGTTGGGCTCGATGGGATAATTGGTGAGTCGCCCCGAGCGTGTTACAAACGACAGTATGCCATTGTATATGCCATTGCCAAATGTGAATTGGTCAGCGTAGATGTTGATATAGTGAATACGCCGGGCATCGTAGTTCAGAAGTCGCTCTGTATCGTTGACGGGCATGCCGTCAATCAGTACCAGTGTTTGCAAAGAGCTATTGTAAACTTCCTGTTCTCTACGGACAATCAGCCGGGGAACACCATTGATTCTTGTGTTCTTGACGCAGCTCACATATTCAATCAGCACCTCTCTGATAGTGAGAAACTGTCGGTACTCGTCAAGATTGTAAGTCAAATCAGGTCGGGTGCCTGACACTGTCTCGTCATAGTCTAACGGTACTACTTCTTCTGCCGTGTCATCGGCATAATCGCCCAACTGCAGTTCTCGCTTGGCTGGCGCAATGGCCATCTGATGCCGCTGCATGTCAAGGGAACGGGCTTCCACCTCACTCCGCTTGTAATGGAATAGGAGATGCGGGAGCCGCTTCGGGAGCAGGGTGGCAAACGGACTTATCATCTCGATGGGCAGACTCGCGCCTGTGGACGACAGGGCGGAGAGAACCAATGGCTGCTTGCCATGGATGCCGTAGGTGTAGAAGACAGCCATGGAGTCATTGACCATCTTCCCCTCGAAATAATGTATCTGCTTACCTATGATGCTCAAGGAAGGACAAATCTGGCTGACACTGATAGCGTTGCCATCAGAGCCGTTCTTAATACGTGCTTTGATGATTTGGCCTTCCGTCTCACGTACATCGACATCCTTCTTGCTTATCAAATCGGCAGTGGAGAAACGGCCTCCCTCACCCATTGACGGATAACTCGACCCGTCGGGAGCCGTGAGTTTTACCCATTCGATGTCATCGTCCACGCTCTTGTGAAGTGGGTTGACAATAGCCACAAGCTGGTGAGACACATTGGCGTCGTGGCGGGTATAGACAGATAACACATAGTACCCACTATGGAGGCTGGAAGGCAGTTCGATGATGCCTGTTCCCACTCCCTCCTTGAGACTTACAACGACACCGGCTGCCAAACCGTACGTGTCACACAGTTCAGCATAGGCTATCATGGCGTCGTCGGCTGTCACGCTGACTTTCATCGCCTCACCAGCCAGATACCATGTGCGGTCAGTCTCAATATTCGCAGCATAGGTACTTAGGGAAAGCACCATCGCAGCTGTCAGTGATAATATTTTGTTGTTCATCTTCAATAACTAATGTCTTCTTCCATTGACCAAAAATCAGGCTCTTCTGCAGACGCGCCTTTCAATCTGACATCAAGTTGATAGTCGTATGCCCATGCCGTTCGCAACTTGCCTTGAGGCCTGTCTCTCTCGTCTTCCCATTTGCACAGAAACATCTTTTCTTCTTTCACCATTCGCAAGCAATCCATTTCATCGCAGTCATTGAGCCATCTGCGCATGTCTTTGGGGAAAGGAAAGTCGATAGAGTAATCCATAGCTATGATGAAGAACCTATAGGCACTTGTATTCAAGGAGCAGCCCACAAACCCAATCACGTGCTTTTGTGACGTGAGACAACGGATATTGGTAGGTAGGGCGGATGGTAGCGGAGTGAACAAGCCTCCCATCTCGGAACTTGCTTGGCGACGAGCAAGATCATACTCATACTCAGCCTTTGAAATGGCACGTTGATGTACCAGTCCGCTATATTTGTAATATACACGCTCGTCGCCACGGTCAATGTCGAACATCTTGAATCTTTGGATGTGCTGCCCCTCGTAATTCAGGCTGGTCCCAACCAGGATGACCGAGCTTGTGGCGTTCTTCCATCCACGCGAAGGAAACTGGTTGGGGTCATAGACGGGTATCAATTTTGTCGTGTCGAAATAGATGTCGGTCTTGTAGTCGGGATGAACTTCCCACGTCTCGTCGTATGTCCACGAATAGTAATTCACCTTGTCAGCGTCAAAGGGTGCTTCAGGGGTGACGAAAATATCGATATTGCTTTCCGGAGTGTCCTGCTCCACTCTTACCTCTGCGATCTTCTCGGTACGAAGAGGTGTCTGGGGCTCAGATTCATAGACTTCTCCGTTGGTCTCGATATGCAGATAATAGGCTACGTCGGGATCAAGGTCTCCAACCTGGCAGGCGTAATAGCCGTTGGTTTCCTGTGCCGTATATTCTGAGCCGTCAGTTCCGCGTACTGATACTTTTGCTCCCGTAACCATCTTGGGCGTATTGGAAGAGTTGACAGGCTGCGTGCGCGACAGGATGAACTTATTCAATTGGGATGAACAGATGGCGCCCTCAACAACGAGCAAGTCGGAATCGTCTGACGGGATGTCTGCTTCGTATTCTTCTATACAGCCCGACAGCGTACATACGCTTACCAGTAGGCATAGCACCAAATATAGCGATTGTCTCAGTTTCATCATATCTTAGTGGAATCGTATATTAATGGAAACAAAAGGAATGGCAGTGCCAAAAACAGATAACTTATACCCCGTTATTTTCTCCCCTTCAGTGACATAATAGATGGAGTAAGCATTTTTGCGCGCAAGGGCATTATACACACCTATGGAAAACGACGTGTGAAGAAAACTGGTCAGCTTATGCGTCGGCTCTATATTAAACGCAAGGTCCAGACGCATATAGTCTGGGATGCGGTAGGTGTTGCGGTCGGTATAGTATGGCATGTATTTCTGATTGTGCGAGTCGTAATATTGGCCGGCTGGCAACGTCGTCGGACGACCTGTGGCATAGTTGAAGTTGCTTGAAAAACTATACCTCTCGGTAAACTTGTAATTGAGCACCGCTTTTACCTCGTGGGGCCTGTCATATTCCGTAGGGTACCACTCTCCATTGTTCAGTGGCATTGTCACCCTCTTGTCGTCCTGACGGGTAAAAGAGCGGGAGAATGTATAGTTTACCCATCCGTTGATTTTTCCCGTGGGTTTCTTCGCCTGGAGTTCCAGACCATAGGCTTGTCCCTTGGTGGAGATGACGTCGGTTTCAAGGTGGTGGTTCATCAGCAGGACGGCAGAACTGCGATAGTTGAGATAATCGCTAATATGCTTGTAGTAAACCTCTGCGGAGAACTCGTATTTTTTGTCGGCTGTCTCATGATAGATACCGGCGGCCACCTGCCAGCCGTTCTGCGGCTTGATGTTAAGGTCGGAGAGCTTCCAAATATCAGTAGGCGACATGATGGAAGTGTTCGACACTTTATGGATATATTGGTGCATCGTGTTGAAACCTGCCTTCAACGAAAGGTTTTCCTGTAGTGCATAGCGGGCCGATAGACGTAACTCGGGAGCATGATAGGTCTTGATGACACCTGTTTCGTGACGGGACTCCAGCAATGTCCTTTCTGAAGGAAGTTCCCCTTCGTAATAATAATTCACGTCGCGAGGACCAAATACATTGAACATGGTATAACGCAAACCGGCAGAAACAGACAGCTTCTCCGTGAGCGAACGCTCATAGTCGAAATATACCGCGCTCTCCAATGCCTTTTCTCTCTCCAACTGGTCTGTCGTGATGAATGACTTCTCACCCACAGGCTCATACTTGCCTGCCTGCACATTGTAATGCTGCACGGAGAGCCCATATGAGAAGGATTGCTTTTCCGAAAGACGCTGACGAATATGCAGCTTGCCCCATAGCTGGTCTATGCCGAAACTCAATCGGGCAGCCCTGGTGGGGGTGTTCCAATCTTCATTGAAATAGTCGTAGTGGTCAAGTCCGGCGGAAAACGTAGCGGTCACTTTCTCATTCAGGATAGAGCGCCACTCGGCGGAGAAGTTACGGTTCTGGTAACCATAATTATCCTTTGAACTGAACGAGAACTTGTCGTTGCTCCAATATCCATACACCCTGAGGCGATGCATATTGTTGGGCTTCCATGTCAGTACGCCACCTAAATCAAAGAAGTTGGCGGTGCCGTTCTTGTAGCCGCTCTTCTCCGGTAGCTTCTTGAGAATCCAGTCACTATAGGTGGTTCGACCATTCAACAGCAGTGACAAATGATCCTTGACGATAGGTATCTCAATATTCGCCTTGCTGGTAAGCGCGCCGATACTTGCAGAACCGGTAAGCTTCTGCATATTGGCCTCCTTCGAGGTCACTCTTAATACACTGCTTATCCTGCCTCCGTATTCTACGGGAATACTTGACTTGAACAGCTCCACATCCTCGACGGCATCTGAATTGAACGAGGTGAACAAACCGAATAGATGAGAGGGATTAAAAACAGTACCTCCATTGAAAAGAATGAGGTTCTGGTCTGTCGCGCCTCCTCGCACATTATATCCGCTTGAAGCCTCTCCAACGGTAGTGACACCTGGCAGCGTGAGAACTATCTTCATGATGTCCGACTCGCCAAAGGCTGATGGGATATTCTTCAGTATCTGGGGCTTGAACTTCTCAGAGCCCATCATGATGCTCTCCACAGCTGACTGACGACCACCAACAACGACTATCTCGGCAAGTTCCTGGTCATCGGCAATACTCGCCTTTGCTTTCTTCACGCCCGGCACGATATATATCTTTGTCTTTGTCGAAGCGACTGCTCTGGCGACAGAATCATTGTCAAGAACAGGAATGCCGGAGATAAGAGGCGTCTCCTCCAAACCTCCCGTTGCCGGAGAGGCTTCCTGTGTGGCAACAACTGTTTCTGGAGTAGCTGCTTTCGCAATAGGGGATGATTCCTGGTCTACATGGTAGAAGGTTGGGGGGAGGTTCTCCACAACTTTCACAAGACTTTTCTCACGCTCACTCTTTGAAAAGGAAAGATGATTCCTCTTGACAAATTGCTTGATTTGCTTTTTCTGCAAAGGAAAGACCTTTGCCACGTCCGAGGCACGTTTCACATGATGCTTTACTCCGTCCGCAGAAATGAGCGTATAATACTCGTTGGTATGAAGAGCCTTTAGGTATTTTTTTTCTTCGGATATCTTATCACGGTCATAAGTCTTCCAAACACAATGGTAAAGACGAATACCATTGGATTCTCCATCACAAAGCAGAGATGCATATCGTGAACTGTCCTCAGGATCATGCACATACCTGTGTCCATCCATCTCAAACCAGTCAATGAATTCTTGGTCAGGCAGACAAAACGCCCTTTTCCCAGGAGGAAAAACAACAACACATTGCTTCAATTGGTCGAAACGCAGCTGCACATCGTCATATACCACACCATGATAGCTGACACGGCCTTTATACAGGTCAGTGTTGCCCTTATAATAGGGCATGTCGTGCCACAACATTTTTGAGTACTGAGGTTCAATAGCCCCCACGTAAAGGCGGGCATAATCAGAAGCGGAGGAAAAATACTCCTGAGCTCCAACATACTGTACGACGACTATCATACAGAATAATGCCAACAAATACTTTTTTATGTTCTCCCTATGGTCACTTGCTTTTTTTGTCATAAGTATTGTCTATGTCTGTCACTGGCACTAATGATAAAGTACGGCAAACCAAGCTGTATCCTAAAAAATGATTTTTGTTTACAAATATACAAACATTTTTTAGAACCCACAATTTTTTAGCATTTTTCTTGCATCGATGTCGCCTACGGGTGCCAATAACCGATTCAGGCTTTTTCAAAACTCCACCCGATATGCGATGTTGGGGAAGGTGAGTGAGGTGAACTTGTCGACAATCTCATGAGTTTCCAAATTGAAGGTCTGGCCTTGGAAAGTGCGCATTTGAAGGTACTCCAGGATGAAGTGGTGTGAGGTGTGTTTCTTGTTGATGGTGTATTTTATAGAGAACGCATAGCCCACATTGAGTCCTTTCTGTTTGCAAAACGGGTCAATGCCATCGTCCATCGGAATCGATTTGTCGGGCCGTAGCATGATGTCCTCAAAGGTAGTGCCCTCGGGGATGGGCGTATAGCGGTCACCACCCATCAATGTAAGACGGCCGTTGCACCCAAAGACGTTCTTCTTGGCGTGTCCAATCATCCATTCCTTGCCACCTAAGATGTTCGTGATGAAGCCGCGGTCGTGGCGTGAGTGATGCCACTCGCCTTGGGCGTCACGATATTCCGACTTGAAGAGTGTAGCGGTCAGCATGCCATAGAAACCGTCCTTCAGATAACGCTCCAGAGTAAGGTCGATGCCGTAGTTGCGGCCCACACCATCGTTTACCAAAGCGCGGTCTTGGAAGAACATGTTGTGATTGAGAATGGAATAGGTCGTCCCCTGTTCCACGGGTACATCGAAGAGCCATTGCCAATAAGGCTCGATTTTCAACATAGCGTTCTCGTTGAAGCGCTGGGCGAAAGAGACGGAGATGTGGTGTGAGCGGGTGAGGCCAAGGTCTTTGTTCGGATTGCCGCCTGCCATCGTAACGAAATAGGTGTCAGTGGCTTCCTTGCGACTGTTGAGGGCATAAGCCAAAGATATTGTACTCGATGGTGTGGTCTTGTATTGTATGCTGATGCGGGGCTCTACGAGCCATTGGTTATTGAGGTTGAACCACATCACGTTGATGCCCGCCACGGTGGAGAAACGGCGGCTGAGTGCCAGTTTGTGACTGCTGAAGAAACGGGTCAGACCCGTGTTGCCCTTAGAGTCATAGACGCGATACAACGGACCGCCTGTCTCATGAATCCAATCGAGCCACGTGTTGAAATTGAGGTACTGATGCTCAATGCCGTTAAGCATCGTATAGCGCGAAGAGAACTTATGCTGATGTTGTGTGCTGAAGATGAGGCTCCACTGGGCGTTGCGGCCTGCCATGCCAGGGGTCTGCGCCATTTGCTCATCGTAGTTGTTCATGCCAAGTTTGCGATAGTTGCCAGTAAAGGCCGCGTTGGAACGGAGCGTGCCTCTATTTCCGAAACGATAGGTATGAGTCAGACCACCGGCACAACTGCGCTGACGCGACCACGTGTCGTTCATGTCCCACAGTGTCTCCCATTCCGACACGTCGGGCACCTTGTTCTCGTAGTTGTCCACGAGACCAGTAAACCATACAGCGAAGGTGCCGGCCTTCTGGGTGGGCATATTCAACTTAAAACTTAGGTCTTGATAGTCGAGCGTCTCGTTCTCCATGTTGATGGCATGCAGTTTCTTGGCTATCTCGAGGAAGCTGTAGCGATAGTTCACTAAATATGATCCTTTCGAACCCTTGCCCAACGGTCCCTCAGAGGCGAAGTCGACGCCTAATGTTCCTATCTGAACCGCATGCTCGTATTTTGAGTTGTTGCCCGCACGCATCTTCATGTCGAAAGCACCAGAGAGGGCATTGCCAAATTCAGCAGGCATGGCACCGGTAAGAAAATCGCTGTTGGCCAATACCGTACCATTAAGCGACGTGAAGATGCCGCCGCCAGCCTCTGTGATCTCTGCAAAGTGATTGGGGTTATTCACCTCCACGCCCTCCACACGCCATTGCAGCATTTGGGGCGAATTGCCGTGGATGCTGATGCCATTGGTTACACCGCCCGCTGCTACTCCTGCAAACATCGAGGCCGTTCGAGCAGGGTCGGCCATACCTCCAGCATAGCGTGTCGCTTCCTCCACGCTGAACATGCGGGCACCTACCTGGGCCATTTCGTTGAGTGGCATCTGCTTGTTGACTCGGGGCTTGACGACAACCTCGTCCAACTCTGAAATATTCTCACGCATCCGCAGATTCAATACCAATTCCTTGCCTGAAGAAAGCAGCTGCTCTTTGAGCACTACAGGTTCATAGCCGATATATGTAGCCCTTACGGAATGTCGTCCTACGGGTACGTTTTTTATCTCAAAATTACCGCCGATATCCGATAAGGTGGCCAGGGAAATCCCGTTTTCCACGGTTATTGTCACACCAATCATAGGCTCTCCAGAAGCAATATCGCATACTTGTCCGCGAATGGTCTGTGTGGCCTGCTCTTTTTGTTTTGTCTGTTCATCAGATGTGGTTTGTGCCCCCGCCGCTGAGGGGAATAGCAACATTATTGTTAATGCTGCCCCATAAAACAATCTTTTCATTGAATAATTGAATAGTTGATAATAAACTTAAATCAGATTTTCTGTTTTTTCTGAAAAATCATGCAAAGGTAATAAATAAAATACGAACAATCGAGCATTGAACCTATGATTTTGTTACATCTTGGTCTGTTTCTTGCCTGCACTGGAGCCTCAGTACTTCAAACGGGCCTCATTAAACTTCCAGGTTAGGTCAAGCATAATGTTGGTCCCTATATGTTGATTGTCAACCAAAAAGAAGAAGAGGATGTCGCGATGACATTCTCTTCTTCTTCAGCGGAAAGGATAGGATTCGAACCTACGAACCGGTTTCGCCGGTTACACGCTTTCCAGGCGTGCCTCTTCAGCCACTCGAGCACCTTTCCTTGCAAATGCGGATGCAAAGGTATGATTATTTTGGCTATTAGAAGAATTTTCCACCAAGTTTTTTCAAAAAAGTTGTTTTTTATTATGATTGCGAAATCTACGAAGGAGCGAAATAATCGATAATTGCTCTCTTATCCCCTCCTTTTCCAAAGCATTCTCCTCTTTCCCCTCCTTTTCCAAAGGAAGGGTAGGGGTGGTTTGTCAGACAATCGCAACTATGTTGCGTAAAATATTACTGCGACCGGCAGAAAAAGGGAGCAGTACCTTAATGACTGAGCGACGAGTAGGAGCGGTTACATCCCCTCCCGATGTCGGGAGGGGATTGGGGAGGGTAGGTACCCTCCTTAGGCAAGGAGGGGCGGGTGGTTGTGAAAGTAAACTTCCTCCTTAAGCGGACAAAATCTTCAAGCAGGGGGGCAAAAAAGTCCTAACCTAATTTTCTCACAGATATCACGGAAATACACAGAAAAGGATGGCTTGTCAAGAAATCGCAACTTTGTTGCGTCAAACAATATTGCGACCGGCAGAAAAAGGGAGCAGTACCTTAGTGAATGAGCGACGAGTAGGAGCGGTTACATCCCCTCCCGATGTTGGGAGGGGCTTGGGGTGGGTAGGTGCCCTCCTTAGGCAAGGAGGGGCGGGTGGTTGTGAAAGCAAACTTTCTCCATAGGACAACATTTTCCAAAAAGAAATGCTTTCCTTACGCGTTTTTTTCTTAAATTTGCACCCATATTCAAAATGGATGACATCATGAAAATCGGTTTCGACAATGACAAGTATGTAAAGATACAGTCTGAGCATATCCGTGAGCGTATTTCTGAATTTGGTGGAAAACTATACCTCGAACTGGGTGGAAAACTGTTTGACGACCATCACGCCTCACGAGTCCTCCCAGGCTTTAAACCCGACAGCAAACTGTCGATGCTCCAACAACTGTCGGAGAGCATCGAAATTGTCATCGTCATCAGTGCTGAAGACATAGAGGCGAATAAAACTCGCGCTGATCTCGGCATCACCTACGACGAGGATGTGCTGAGGCTGCGGCAAGCATTCCTCGAAAGGGGATTCATGGTAGGCTCTGTGGTTATCACGCATTACTCCGGACAACGCTCAGCCGACAACTTCCGTCAACGACTCCAGCGTATGGGCATCATGACCTATATGCATTACCTCATAGAGGGATATCCTCACAACGTGGCACTCATTGCCTCCGACGAAGGGTTCGGAAAGAATGAATTTGTGGAAACGGAACGACCGCTGGTTATCGTCACGGCTCCGGGACCGGGAAGTGGAAAGATGGCGGTGTGTCTCAGCCAACTTTATGGCGAGAACAAGAGGGGTGTACACGCAGGGTATGCCAAGTTCGAGACCTTTCCCGTATGGAGCCTGCCCCTCAAACATCCCGTCAACGTGGCATACGAGGCGGCAACGGCCGACCTCAATGATGTCAATATGATCGACCCCTTCCATCTCGATGCCTATGGAAAGGTGGCGGTGAACTATAACCGCGACATCGAGATATTTCCTGTACTCAACGCGCTCTTCGAAGGTATATATGGAGCCAACCCCTACAAGTCACCCACGGATATGGGCGTCAACATGGTGGGGTTCTGCATCTCCGACGATGAGGTGTGTTGCCGGGCATCCAAGGATGAAATCATTAGGCGCTATTATACGGCAACGAACAAACTGGCCGACGGGGCATGCAACGACAGCGAGGTGCATAAGATTCAGATGCTCTTCAACCAACTGAAGATTACTACCGATGACCGCCGCACGACGGTGGCGGCAAAAGAACGCAAGCAACAGAGCGGCCATACCTCCGCGGCCATCGAACTGGAGGATGGAACGATTATCACCTCCAAGTCGAGCCCGCTGCTGGGTTGTTGTGCGGCATTGTTACTCAACGTAACCAAACATCTTGCGGGCATTGACCATGAGGTGAAACTTATCCCGCAGAGCATGATTGAACCGATACAGAAGACGAAAATCGAATATCTCGGGGCACGCAACCCACGGCTCCATACAGATGAGGTGCTTGTGGCACTCTCCGTCCTCTCGCCACACAACGACAACTGCCGCCGAGCCCTTGAATGCCTGCCAAAACTACGCGGCTGCCAGATTCACTGCACCGTCATGCTCTCGGAGATTGACCGCAAAATCCTAAAAAAATTGGGCTGTGACCTCACCTGCGAACCTCTCCGCAAAGTTCCCTCCGACAAAGACTGATAATTGTCTCTCTACCCAACCATTCAAAAATACGAAGTCCGCCGTCATTGACAGCGGACTTCATCATTTCTCATCCATTTCATCCCCACCCAAAGTGGGTCTCAAGCCAAGTCTCCATCCCCAGCGTCTCCATCCCCTCCCTTCGGGAGGGCTAGGGTGGGTGTCTCCATCCCCTCCCTTTGGGAGGGCGAGGGTAGGTATCCTATCCCCTCCCTTCGGGAGGGTCAGGGTGGGTATCTCCATCCCCTCCCTTCGGGAGGGCTAGGGTGGGTTTCCGGCTGGGTCTCAGGGTGGGTGTTTTTTAATTCCTAAACACCAGCCCCTCACCGAAGTGGTCGATGATGATGGGCTTGGCTGGATTCACCTCACCGGCCAGCAGTTTCTTTGACAGTTCGTTGAGCAGCTCCTTCTGGATGGCACGTTTCACGGGACGGGCACCGAATTCGGGGTCATAACCCACGTCGGCCAGATAGTCGATGGCTTGTGGTGTGGCTTCCAGCGTGAACCCTTGAGGAGCAAGCATCCCCTTCACTATATTCAGTTGCAGACGCACCACGTCGGCTATCTGCTCCTTCGTCAGCGGTAGGAACATGATGGTCTCGTCGATACGGTTCAGGAACTCGGGACGGATAGTCTGTTTCAACAGGCTCATCAGCTGGTTGTTCAGCGTCGCCGTCTCATTGGCGGTCAGCGTGCCGTTATGCTGCTCGAGGTACTCACGTATCACTTGACTGCCCAGGTTAGACGTCATGATGATGATGGTGTTCTTGAAATTGGCGGTACGTCCTTTGTTGTCGGTCAGACGACCGTCGTCAAGCACCTGCAGGAGGATGTTGAACACGTCGGGATGGGCCTTCTCTATCTCATCGAAGAGCACCACGGAGTAAGGCTTCCTGCGAACGGCCTCAGTCAGTTGGCCACCCTCGTCATAGCCCACATATCCCGGAGGAGCACCTATCAGACGACTCACGGTATGTTTCTCCTGATACTCGCTCATGTCGATACGCGTCATCATGCTCTCGTCGTTGAACAGGTAGTCAGCCAAGGCCTTCGCCAGCTCGGTCTTGCCCACACCAGTGGTGCCGAGGAAGATGAATGAGGCGATGGGGCGCTTGGGGTCTTGGAGTCCGGCACGGCTGCGGCGTACGGCATCGGCAACGGCCTCGATGGCCTCGTCCTGACCCACCACACGTTTGTGCAGCTCTTCCTCCAAGTGGAGCAACTTCTCTTTCTCGCTTTGCATCATGCGTGTCACGGGGATGCCTGTCCAACGGCTCACCACCTCGGCGATGTCTTCGGCGGTCACCTCTTCGCGTACCATGGCATCGGCACCCTGCGCGTCGTGTAACTGCTGTTGCAGACGTTCTATCTCTTCGGTTAACGAACGCAGCTTGCCATACCTGATTTCGGCCACACGCTCGTAGTTGCCTTCGCGCTCGGCACGGTCGGCCTCGAAACGGAGGTTTTCCATCTCCTGCTTGTTTTGCTGGATATGTTCGATGATGCCGCGTTCTCCTTCCCAACGGGCACGGAACGACTGTTCTTGGTCGCGCAATTCAGCAATCTCCTTGTCCAACTGGGCGAGTTTGGCATCTTGGTCACTCTCGCGCTTGATGGCCTCGCGCTCAATCTCCAACTGGGCACGACGACGGGTTATCTCGTCCAGTTCTTCGGGCACGCTGTCGTGCTCCATACGCAATTTTGCAGCGGCTTCGTCCATCAGGTCGATGGCTTTGTCGGGCAGGAAACGGTCGCTGATATACCGTTCGCTCAGCTTCACGGCGGCGATACAGGCATCGTCCTGGATACGCACCTTGTGGTGGTTCTCATAACGCTCCTTCAGGCCACGGAGGATGGAGATGGCGCTCATCTCGTCGGGCTCATCCACCATCACGGTCTGGAACCTGCGCTCCAACGCCTTGTCCTTCTCGAAGTATTTCTGGTATTCGTTGAGCGTCGTGGCACCGATGGCACGCAACTCTCCTCGTGCCAAGGCGGGCTTCAGGATATTGGCGGCGTCCATGGCTCCCTCACCACCACCGGCTCCCACCAACGTATGTATCTCATCGATGAACAGAATGATGCCGCCTTCGCTCTTCGTCACTTCTTTGATGACGCTCTTCAAACGTTCCTCAAACTCACCCTTGTACTTAGCGCCGGCTATCAGCAGACCCATGTCGAGGGTGTACAGCTGCTTGTCTTTCAGGTTCTCGGGAACGTCACCACGCACAATCCTTTGGGCCAGACCTTCCACGATGGCGGTCTTGCCGGTACCCGGCTCACCAATCAGGATGGGGTTGTTCTTCGTACGACGCGAGAGAATCTGCAACAGACGACGTATCTCGTCGTCACGGCCTATCACAGGGTCGAGCTTGCCGGCACGGGCATCGGCCACCAGATTCTTGGCGTATTTCTCCAATGCTTGGTAGTTCTCGTCGCCCGACGCCGTGTTCACCTTGTTGCCTTGGCGCAACTCATTGATGGCTTTCTGGGCATCGTCCTTGGTCAGTCCGGCATCTTTCAGGATGCGGCTGGCGGTGCTGTTCACTTCTAACAATGCAAGAAGCAAAGGCTCGATGCTCACATATTCATCGCCCATCTTCTGCGAGATGTCGAGGGTGCGCTGTAGCACTTGGTTGGCGGCACTTGAGAAATAGGGTTGACCGCCCTGGACACGTGCCAAATGGGCGATGGCTTGGTCAGTCACGGATTCTACCTGCTGAAGGTTCAGTCCGGTTTTCTGGAACACGAAGGTCACCACATCGCGTCCCTTCTGCAGGACACCTTTCAGCAGATGCTCAGGCTCAATGGCTTGTTGGCCATTGCGCTCGGCACATTGCAGCGCTTCCTGCACCGCCTCTTGTGCCTTAATCGTAAATTTGTCGAAATTCATATCTTATCTCCTTTCTTTTTATTTCTTTTTCCGCTAATTCTTTTTCCACTCGTTAACCCTCAAACCTCATGCCTGATGAAAAAACTGCCAATCTGTCGTTGCTAATCGACAAATTGGCAGTATCTTGAATCGTTGAAAGCAGTCTAAACCATCATTTTTCAACTGTTAATGTTATTACAGGTGCGGTGGCGCAGAACTCCGGTGCGTAGGCGCATTGTGCGGTAATGCTACCACTGGTATACACGCCAGCGCGGTCCACATAAAATTCTTTTTCGATGACGTGGGTGCCCTTGCTCAGCATCGAAATGAAATATTGGGTGGTGCAGTCACGGTTCTGCACATAATAGCCGTTACGATAACCACTCATCGGGTCGACAGCCTCCAGACAGGCGGCACGACGGTCGTTCACCTGAACAAAGTCAAGATCACGCTTGGCGGTGAGGGTGATGCGTACCCGTACCTTGTCGCCCACATGTAGTGCTCCGCCATGGGGCGCAATGACCTCACGGTGAACTTGTAGGTCGTTGCCCGAGGCTTCTATATCTTCGCCGCGCTGCATATATTGGGCATAGACGGCACCCCATGAGGTGTGACGCTCGCGCTTGTCGATGGTGATGGTGTTGGTTTCAGTTGCTGGTCGCGTTGTCTTCACATATCCCAACGTGCTGGTGGCTGACGCGTCGTCCACGTTCTGTCCATCAATGCTGATGGTGGGCATGGGATAGGATGAAAGACTCTCCATATTACCGCGTAGGAAGGCATAGATGGCGTTGGCCGACTGGATGGGAGTGACCCAATATTGGCTTCGTTTCTCCTGCAACAGCCATTGACGCATCTCATCAATCGTCGTTTGGTCGTTGGGTCGGATGCGCTCCAAGGCCTCGATGACCATCACCTGGGTGGGTATCTTATAGTCCAGCCATGAATAGGGGGCGAGATAAGAATCGAAATAACGGCCGAGTGTGCGGTCGGTAACGGTCAGACTCATAATCTGGTCGAGCAGGTCGGCGGCTCCCTTCTCCCTGAAAGCGTCCAGCACGATGGCTTTCACGGCGGCGGTATAGATGTCGCTGATGTTGTTGCTCTTAGCATCACGACGCAAGGCTTTCAATTCCTTGCGAACCTCGCGCCGCAGTGAGTCGGAGGGATGCCTGTGGTCCAAGGCGCACAGGTACAGGTAGTGCAGGTCGGCTCCCTTGGTGGCCATGTAATGGAAAGCCTCATCCAACATGGGCTGGGTCTCAGGATGACGGCCGCAGAGGGCATTGCTACGTACCAACAGTTCGGCTACGACATGGGTGATGTAAGGACTGCCCGCCATGCCGGGGAACCAACTCCATGAACCATCGCCGTTTTGCAGCATGCGAAGGGCGTTCAATGCCTTGTCGTGCTGTTTCTTCTGGTTGTCACGATTAAATAACGATATCAGCTGTTTTTTCTGTTCGCGCTCGCTCTTGGCGGCCATCAGCCACGGTGTCTCGGCATGGAGGATATTCTTCACATCGTCGTTGCGCTCAAGCGGTGAGAGCATGGTGACATTGTCTTGCTCTTCGTTCCAACGCTGGATAGCGGCATTTATCTCGTCATGGCTGCCCAACGAGGCGGCGATGTCTTGCGAGAAGAGGGACATGGCTTGACAGATGGCGCAGTCGTCGTAGGGATGGGCATATTCATGCAGGGCTTCCACCATCAGCCAGGCAGGGTTGTTGGTATATTCAAAGGTGAAACGTCGGTCTGTGCTACCCTTGGGGAAGAGTTGAGATACGTTAATCTGTGTGTTGGTGCCGGTGGGTAGCGTGAAAGAGAACGTCTTTACCTGTGGCTCGGTGCTCGGCAATACGGGCAGGTAATGCTGTTCGCCGTCGCTCATGCCGTCGGCAGTAACGCCTATCTTGCAGGTGAGCAGGGTAGGTGTCTGTTCTCCTGGGGTGTAAGAGAACGACAAGGTAGCCACACTGTCGGCCATGACCTGGAAGGGTTGGCGGCTGGTATAGACGACGCGCTCGTCTTTGGGGTCGATGAGTTGCATGATGCCGGTGCCCTTAAGGGTCTTGTCGGAGGTATTGCTCACACGGGCGGTGAGGGTCCCTTTGTCACCGCAGCGGAGGAAACGGGGCATGTTGGGCTGCACCATCAGGTCTTGGTGGGCAGTGGTCGTCGCTTCCACAATGGTGTGGTCCATGTCGCGGGTATGGGCGGAACCCAAGAACTGCCACGTGGTAATGCTTTCGGGCAAGGTGAAGGCAATGCTCACCTCGCCGTTGCTGTCGGTGCGAAGGGTGGGTAGAAGAAGGCTGTTTCCGACAGGTTCTCACGCATGGCGATATTCATGGGCACACTCGGCGAAGTGGCTTGCTTCCCTTGATTAGTGGTGATGATGACGACTCCCCCTGCCGCCTGTGCTCCATAGATACTGGTAGCATCACTGCCACTGAGGGTGGTCATCTCGATGATGGCATCGGAGGGGATACTGCTGATGTCATTAACAATCTCGCCGTTGACGACATAAAGAGGCGGAATATCATCTTGTAACTTACTATCGCGTTTGATAACAGGCTCTGAAATTTTAACTCCACTTACGCTTCCCGTCAGCGAACTTTTCTTTTGGACACCATAGCCCACAACGACCACTTCATTCAATGCGTTTTCGTCTTCTTCCAACACCACATTGATGGTGTGCGATATCACATGCAGGGTCTTCGTCTTGTAGCCGACATAGGCGAAGGAGAGACGGCTGCCGGCAGGGGCGGTCATCGTGTAATTGCCGTCGATGTCGGTCACGGTACCTATCCGGGTGCCAGTCACCATGACCGATGCTCCGATGAGAGGTTCACCATCGGCATCTGTCACACAACCGCTCACAGGTACTCCTTGCCCATAATTGCCGATGCCGAAATTGAGCCAACTCATGATGAGTTCTTCTTCCTTGGCGTGCTTGGAATGGACATAATCATAGGCATTCATTCGATATGACTCTGGGTAATAGGCCACATCTCCCAGACGGCGTATTAGACGGGTGTCCCACGACCAACGGTGGCGACTCAACTCATCGAGCGACTTATCGTACAGGGTGGCTATCAAACGGGCATCGGCGGGACGGCCGTCCTGATGAGTCAGTTTCAAACGCCACTCTTCTTTTTGACCGGGCATCAACTTGTCGCGGAAGGTGGACCACTGGGCGGTAAGATGTTTGTTGGGTTTCGGCTTCTCAAAACTGGCGTGCTCCTGGTGGAATTCTCCGTTGCTGTACCAACTGTACACCACAGTGATGCCGTCACCGTATTCATCGCGGTAGGGGTAATCCTGCCTGATGATGCTGTCGCTCAGATGTAACAACCCCTGGTTCAACAGACTGTCGGCGGTGAAGACAGAATAGTGGATAGTGACATCGCGCTCTGAAGTACCTATCCATACACTGCACGGCTCTTTGCCTTCTTCGTCAAAGGTGGAACCGGATACATCAAACCAGTCAGAGGTGGATACACACGGACGGGTGGCGTCTCGGTCATAGACGATGAATACCTGGCGCAGGGTGTCGCCTTCATGGGTGACGACAAGGGTATGGGGGCCTGTGCCTAATTGCGGAGCGGTAAATGAGTTGCCCTGTCCTGATTGGCCGTCCAACGAGTAATGAAGGGGAATGTCAATGACATTGCCGCAAAAATTGGTGGCTTTGAGGGTAATCGTGTAGTTCTCCAAATCGCGCCGTTCAATGAGCTTGCCTTGCACATTGCTACTCAACGCAATTCCGCGTTTTGTGAATTGGAAGTTCTCAGTCACGTCGTGGGTCTCACCGGCGGCGTCTGTCACATAAGCGTGTATCTCCGTGCGGTAGATGTCATCATCGATAGGGTAACGTTCTTGACTGATAATGGGGAGGGTGATGACAAACCGTCCTTCATGGTCAGTCATGAGAGTGTCGCATTCGTCGCGCAACATTTTGGAATTTTGTCTGAAACTACGTATGAAGGCGCTCCATGTCACGGTGGCTCCTCGTAACGGTTCACCGGTGATGGTCTGGGCATGGCCACTCAAGCGCAGTGTGTCACCGATGCGCACTACATCGTTGCTCTTGTCAAGGCTGACTTTGAAGGTGGGTCGTTTGTATTCCTCTACACGGATAGTCTGACTGGAGGAACCGTGTAAGCGTTGCTTGATGTCCGAACGTTTTTTGTCGATGCTAAGGGTGTAGTTGCCCAAGGGTAGATGGGCAGGCAGCCGATACTCGAGATGTGCGGTGCCATAGGTGTCGGTGGTCAACGACAAACTGTCAATCTCTTTCCATTGCGGATTCTTCACGGTTACGATGAACGACTGGTTGGGTAGTACTCGCGTGGTGCAACGCTCCTGGCTGTAGGCGACCAAGGCCAAATGGACGGTCTGGCCGGGACGGTAAACGCTGCGGTCGGTCATAAGCTCACCTACCACTTGTTCTTCATCCTCTTCTTTCATGTCATCGAAGAAACTATGGTCGTCGGGGTTGAACGTGGGTAGCGCATGGTCGTCTTTGGTAAATAGAACGCAGTCTATATAGTCGTCATCAAGATACACTTGTCCGTGCTGATTTGCGGATATGGTTGTCGTTTCTTCTTCTTCGTCATCATAATACTGAAGGGTGGCTGTCGACAAGGGTTGTCCCGTCAAGGCATCGACGGCGGTAATCAGACAACTGTCATTAGACAGGGGCGTGATGAGCGGACGGATGTCACTCACAAACAATAGGTGGCGCAGCGGTTCCATCTTCGGTTTCGATGACGAGTTTATTTCTACAATATAGATTCCCACGGGAAGGGGAGCCACTCGCAACGTATCGTTCTGGATGTTTCTAAGGGTTTCTTCTCTGAAGACCATTTCTTGACGGAGGGCCGATAACTCTTTACACTTATGCGTTTTGCGGAATTCCCTGAAACCATCCTTGTCTAACTCTGTATCATCTGCTTCGAAATCTGGTTCGTCGTTGTGCATGTCGGTACGGTAGATGCGCAGGGTGGCGTTGCTGACGTTCCTATGCGTAAACTCAAGTCGCAGACTGTCGCGCGAGGTGAGGAGATAGGAGAAACTCTCCATCCGGGACATGGGGTCGGTCATCGCGTTGTAAGCATTGCGGAGGATGTTGATGCGTTCGTATTTATTGTAACGGTTGAGAATCTTCTCCAAATACGACACCTTGTCGGCCTGTGTCACGTCACTTGCCATATCCATGAAGGCATAACGCTCGATGGCAAGCTCGCCAGAGAGGTCGAGGTCACCATAAACAGTCATCAACGAGTCGAGGGAGCCTACATAGGTGGAACCTTCCATTTTTCTTGTTCCACCGTCGCCACGCTGACGCAACGACTCTAAGGCACACAGCAGGGCGGCCTCCCTGCGACCATGATTCTCGTAGTAGTCGTGCAACAGGTCGTATTCGCCTAACTCATAGCCAATCACACTCAACATATCGTCGTTGAAATATTTTCCCATCGACATGCGGTGTACCAATTTGGGATAGTCCTTCGCTCGGGCTAGCGCCAGAGCGTCGAGGTCGCTCAATGCCAGCCGGCGGTATTCACGGGCGACGCTGTCGGTGGTCTGCATCGACAACAATGTCTCCAGCACGGCGGCTTCCACACGGTTGGTATGGCGTAACGACAGCTCACGCTCCACAATCTCTTGGAGCACGGCAGGAATACTGTCTGCCGATATTTTGGCTTGCTGGCCCAAACGGGTGTAATCGGAATCGCTCCCTTGTGCCATGACATACATGGCGGAAAAAGCAAAAAGTATGGTGAATATCTTTCTCATCATTGTTGTAGGTTTAACAACGCAAAAGTACTCCATATTTTTGATTATTCCAATATTTTCAAAGCATTTTCTCCAATTTAGATGCCAATTAGTAATATGCGTTCACCTTTCCTAATCAACTGCTCCATTCCTCTCCCTTTCTGCGGAGGAATGTAGGGGGGGTCCTTTTTCCCTCTACACTTTAGGGAAAATCCTACACCGCTTTAGGATTTATCCTTTGCGACGGATTGTTTTTTCCCTTACTTTTGCCGATGAAAACAAGAAGATAACCAATTCGTCTAACCATTTAAAAAGTACCATTATGAAAAAGATGATGACTTTGGCAGTGATGATGACGATAGCCATCTCCGCCACCGCAATGACATACACACAGGCTCGTAACGAAGCTCTGTTCCTCAGCGATAAGATGGCCTATGAACTGGGTCTTGACGCAGAGCAGTATGCAGCAGTATTTGAAATCAATTTTGACTACTTCTATAGCGTGGGAACTTTTGCCGACCTGAACGGTGTCTACTGGACTCGTCGCAACATGGATCTCCGTTATGTGCTCTCTCCCTGGCAGTACGACATCTATATGATGGCCAGCTACTTCTATCGCCCGATAGGGTGGAGCGGAAACCACTTCACGTTCTACATCTATTCGCGCTATACTGACAGGCACCACTTCTACATGGATCGCCCGCACACCTACGCCCACTATCGCGGCGGAAACAACAGGCATGAGCGCAGCGTCTATGCTGGAAGGACTTTCAACCACACTGCGTCGCCCCACAAAACGACGACACAGCATACTTACAACCATGGCACTCCGCCGCGGACAGGTTCTACCGCGAATCCTTCGCACATTGGTTCCACCTCGTTCAACCACGGTAGTGCAACACAAAACCACGGCAGCACGACGTTCGGCTCACACCGCACGACAACGACTCCGAGGACCTCTCAACCAACAGCCAGGACTTCCGGCGCTCGCACCTCCGGTGCACGCACGGCAGGCCCACATAAGTAAACAAAACAACTAAACATAGACAAAAAAGTAATCACATGACATAAGCAACCTCTAATACCACACAAAAACTAGATTGTTACATATAAGGGTTTAAAGATTTGTTTTTCCGCCGTGCTCCGAAGTGATTCGGGGCACGGTCTTTTTTGGCGTCACTCACCCCTCACCTTCTCCGTAAGCGGAGGTTCTGCCGCCGCCCTCTTACCCCTCACCTCTCAAAAATACCATCTTCAATCTCATTTGTTAGAAAAATGAATAGTTTCTCCAAGATTATTTGTAATTTTGCCAGCAAATAACGTTATTAAACATTCCTCTCACCCCTCACCTCTCACCTCTTATTATAAAACCATGACCCTTTACCCAAAACTTATCCTCGACGCACTGGCAACAGTAACCTATGCCGGCACGAAGAAGAATCTCGTTGAAAGCGAGATGGTGGCCGACAATTTGCACATCGACGGTATGAAGGTGGCCTTCTCGCTCATCTTCCCACGTGATACCGATCCTTTCCTCAAATCGACACTCAAGGCTGCGGAGGCGGCTATTCATTACCACGTGAGTCCTGAGGTGGAAGTGACCATCACTCCGGAATTTAAGTCAGCGGCCAGACCGGAACCTGACAAACTGTTGCCGCAAGTGAAGAACATCGTGGCGGTGAGCAGTGGCAAGGGCGGCGTGGGCAAAAGCACCGTGGCGGCCAATCTGGCCATCTCTTTGGCTCGGCTGGGTTATCAGGTGGGACTGCTCGACGCGGATATCTTCGGGCCGTCGATGCCGAAAATGTTCCAGGTGGAGGATGCACGGCCGTATGCGGTGCGTGTGGACGAACGTGACCTCATTGAACCCATCACGCAATATGGGGTGAAACTGCTGAGCATCGGGTTCTTCGTGAAACCGGAAACGGCGACGCTCTGGCGTGGCGGAATGGCGTCGAACGCGCTCAAACAACTCATCGGCGATGCCGATTGGGGCGAACTTGACTATCTGATTCTTGACACACCACCGGGAACGAGTGACATTCATCTCACACTTTTACAGACACTGGCCATTACGGGAGCGGTCATCGTGACCACGCCGCAAGAGGTGGCATTGGCAGATGCCAGGAAAGGCATCGATATGTACCAAAATGATAAAGTGAACGTTCCTATTCTCGGACTGGTGGAAAACATGGCGTGGTTCACACCGGCGGAACTGCCACAAAACCGCTATTATATCTTCGGGAAAGAAGGAGGAAAGAAATTGGCCGAGGAGGCGAAAGTGCCGCTGCTGGCGCAGATACCACTGGTACAGTCAATATGTGAGAGTGGCGACATGGGAAAACCGGCAGCCCTCAACATTGACACTATTTCAGGACAGGCGTTCATCAATCTGGCTCAGGCTGTGGTCACCACCGTCAACCGCCGAAACCGTGAACAACCGCCCACAAAAAGGGTAGGGGTGACAACTCATCATTCCTGATTCAAAATTCGTAATTCACGATAGCACCGTCTTCAGACTTCAGGGTGAGGACGTGTTTTTTCGTGGTGTCAAGATTGAAGTATGCGCAGGGGTTGTCTTCAATGTTGATGCCGTCGATATGCGTCAGGCGGTCACCTACACGAACCCCGTTCCGCCATGCCTCACTGTCTTCCCATACCAAGGTCACTTTGTAATGCTTGCCGTCGTACATCAGTACCACATGGTGGTACTGGTTGCCGATGGTGATGCCACCATCGTATTCATAGGGCTGGTAAATCATCTCTCGATGACCGTAGTCAATGACCAAAGTGCCATATTTCAGAAACAGACTGCCTATACTTGACGTGTTGGAACGTTGTACATTGGTGGTGATGTCGCGGAAGACGCAACCGCCAATGCTGATGCTGTCCAACAAGACCTTGGCGATTTGTTGGTCCTGGCTCTTACCATAAATACCGGCATTGGTGGACCCTGTGGCTGTGGACAAGGTGTCGATATGTTCAAGGTCTTTCTTCCTGACGGTGATATATCCGGGAAAACCTGTGTCGAACATGTACCTACGTTCCAGGTCGGAATGCGTCTTCACCATGACGTAGGGCACGTGCATGTCGGTCTCGAATGGGATGCGGAAACCAGACTCGTTGGAAAATAGACGTGCATCGTCGCTGACAATCATTTCGCCATGACGCACATCAATCTTAACGGATTTTTTCTTAAATAGGTCGCTGCCGATACACCCAACGATGTCTTGACAGTCGTATTCCTGACGCATCATGCTACTGGGAGGACTGACGATGACACGATATTTCTTGACATCCATATTGCCTATACGCATCATGGGAATACTACGTTTCTTTGTCAACTTGACGTGTCCAGCAGCATCGCTTACGAAGGTGAATGAAAACAGTCCGCCTTTTTTCAAGGATATAGCTTCATCGGTGAACAACAAGCCGCAACTGCAACCCGTGTCAAAAACAAAAAGATGTGACTGACCGCCTATCTCAACGGGCAACATAATCCGCCCGTGACTGAAGGTGATGGGGATGGTGTCTACTTGGGTAGCGACAACTGATAGCGAGGCGAATAACAGTATCGCTGTCAACAACTGTCTAAATGAACAGTTGTTCATGATACGGCCCCTTCCTTGGCTTCATGGGCTTGACGGGTCTTCTCACGCAACCGCTGCATGCGTTCAACGGCATGACGACGGGCATGAAGAATCTGATAACGATATACGAGACATGTAGTTAAGAAATAAACGACAACCTGAATCCATAACATATGATATTCATGCCGGATGTCAGCCAAGTTTGCTCCCATGCTATTGATGCGGACGAAACCTCGTACACCAAAGGTGGAGGGGAAAAGATGGGCTACACCTTTCCAATAGCCGGGGATAGAGGATTCGGGCCACGACACACCGCTCATGAACATCAGGGGGATGGAGGTGAAAACGACAATCAATATCACATTCTCGCGGTAACGGATAAAGCAACTCATCGTCATGCCGAAAAAGATACAGGCTAAGATATATGGGGTGAGCAACCCTAACAGTGCCAAACGGTCAGAGAAGTTGACGAAACTGAAGATGCGGGGAACAACCATTGTCAAGTAGGCACCCAGCACGGCATAAATCATGAAGTAGCACAGTCCCTTGCCCAAAACGATACGGAAAATACCATTGTAATGCTTACTCACGGGCACAAGGTCGCGATAGCGGTTGTTCTCGCGGGCGGTACCGGCCGACATGCCGATGCCTAACAATAGGGTCTGCTGGATAATCAATATCAAAACGGCGGGGATAACGGCATGGCCGTAGCCGCCAACAGGGTTGAATATAGGTACCTCGGTGTAGCCCAACGGCTGACTGGCCACTTCTTCTTCATGGGCGGTGTACTGTCCGTTTAACTTCACCTGAATACTCTTGTTCATATCCATCGACACGGCGGTGGCGGTGGAATAGATGGCGCTATAGGCCAGCATGAGGCTCATATCGCAATAAACACTTACATGCGATTGCTCCAGCCGGTTCAGATTGGTGCCGAAATCGGGCGGAAAGTATATCACCCCTCGAACTTGCTGAGAACCTACTAAATGCTGCGCTTCTTGTAAGTTGTTGCAGTGCTGGGCCACACGAACATGTGACGACGCGTCGTACTTGCGGATAAACTCACGGCTCTCCTCGCTGTGTGACATGTCAACAACGGCTACAGGTACTTCTTCCACAACTTCATTGTTGTAGCACCAGGAATAAAGCAATGGGTACAACAGGGGGACGATGACGCAGAAGATGAACACGCCCTCGTCCTTGATAATCGAGACCATCTCCTTCTTCCAAATGTAGCACATGTCATGGATGCCTTCATTCAGCTTGTGCCATATACTCTCGTGTTGTTCCATCTCGATGGGTTATGGGATATATTCATATTCTAACATGGCCTTGCGCGTTCGACGTAAGACAAACAAGGGCAGGGCGGCAAAACAGACCATGAAAAGGATGTTCACAAAGCAGTTAATCAGCGGATAACCGCCAAGGATACCTATCTGATAGACCATGAAGTAATGACGCATGGGGAAAAGATACGACAGAGCTTCAATGGGAGGATCCATGGCGTAAACGGGGAAGGCACCTCCACATACAGTGAAACTGAGGACACCCCACAATGAACAGACACTCATCGACATGCGGAGCGAGGGCATCAGACCAAAGATGAAGATGCCGAAACCTTGCGAGGCCCAGATTGATAATATGGCCAGCAACAGTATGACTCCCCATCCACCAGGGTGGGGGAAGTTCAACACACCGAACACATACCACATGTAACCGAGCATCACCAACAGATAGATAATGTGGTGGGGAAGGAATTTGCCCACCAAGGCTACCCACGAACGGTTATTGGCCATGGCCATCCATTCCTTGGAACGGTTGAATTTCAACTCGGTGCCTATGCTGTATGGGGTGACAAGGAAGATGAACAGAAGGATACACGCGGGGATGAACACATTACTCAGATAGACATTGTAATTGGTCCAGGGGTTGCTAATCTGGTGAAGGTCAATGGCGATGGGTTGTAAAAATGCCTTAATCTGCTCGCTACTGAATCCTTTCGCCTGCATAGTGGCCATGCCGACACCGGCACTGCCCAGTGTGCAGACGGTCTTCATGTCACGGAATACCATGCTGCCGGCAGCCAACACGGCATTGCTGTAATAGAACGAGATATTGGGTTGGCGTGATGACAGCAAATCGTCGGTGGTGTGTTCGGGGAAATACAGAAAACCGTATATCTCGTTGCGCTGGATGGCCTGACGGGCACTGTTGATGTTGGGGTAGTGGCTCACCACATGTGAGGTTTGGAGAGCGTCCAATTTACGTGTCAAAGTACGCGTGGTGGCACTGTTGTCCTCATCAACAACACCAATGGGTAACTCTGTGGGTACACCTTCCTGCAACATCGAGGTAAAGAAAAAAATGATAAACACAGGAAACAGCACCATGCAGAACCAATATATCGGATTCCGCATAATGATGCTTACCTCTCTACGCGCTATGCGTAATATCTGTCCCAGTACTTTCACTTTGTTCCTTTTTCTCCTCATCTAACCCCTTCTTGGAAGAGGGCAGGGGCGTCACTTTTCACTTTTTACTTTTCCCTTGATGATCAGCGACATGCCGGGACGCATTCCTTCCATCTTGTCCAATGGACGGGCACGGACTTCAAAGGTCTTCAGGTCATACTGTCCGTTGGTCTTCGTGGCTTTCCATACGGCATAGCTGCCTTCGTCCTTGATGAAGAACACTTTCATCTTGATGTCCTTGTCAAAAGCGGGAGAGTAGGCGGTGAAGGTGTCGCCAACCTTAAGACCGTTCAACTGGTCTTCACGAACATTGAAGACACCCCACATGTCGCTCAACTCGGCAATACTCATGATAGGGGAACCGGTACCCACCAATTCGCCAACCTTCGGGTAAATATTGCTTACCTCACCATCAGCAGGGGCTATCTGGATGGTCTCACGGATGTAGGAACTGACTTCTTGGATAGCTCCTTGGGCTTGGCGTACCTTGGCGGCGGCGGCTTGGCGCTCCTCGGAACGGGCTCCGTTCGTGGCCATGTCGTATTGACTCTTCGCGGCGCGCTCCTGAGCCTCTGAGGCCTTGTACATGGCATAGGCCTCATCGCGTTTCTGCGCGGTCATCACCCCTTCGTCAAACAAACGCTGCACACGTTCGTACGATTTCTTGGCAATGTCCAGACCTGCTTTGGCTTGTTGCCATAACTCGTAGGCTCCGGTAATTTGCTCCTTACGGGCCCCATTGTCGGCCATCTCGCTCATGGCGGCGGCGGCTTGCTCCACACTGCGGGCCTGGGCATCTTTGGCGCGCACTTCGGGGGCATCCAAGATGGCCAACGTATCGCCCTTATGAACAAAGTCACCTTCTTTTACTAAAATCTCGAGAATGCGACCAGGTACCTTGCTGGATACTCGGTATTCACTCACGTCCACTTCGCCTTGGATGATTTCCTTGCTGCGGTCGAGGGTGAAAAAACCAATCAAGGCAACGATTCCCACTACCAAGACAAAACCGACAACGGCTAAAAGAATGTTGTTGTGCTGTGATTTTTTCGACATATCTTAATTCTTTCTTATTATTTTATTCAATGTTCAACGTTCAAAGTTCCCCAAGTGCCTTGCGAAGAGCCGTTTTCGACAACTGAACGTCGGTCTCGGCATCTATCAGCTGGGAATGGGCCTGCTGCCAGGCAGTCTGAGCGCCCAACACGTCAGTGGAACTAATCACCCCTTCGTGGAAACCGACTGTTGCGCAGCGGAGGTTCTCTTCGGCACTGGCAATGTTCTTCTGTGCCATCGCCAGACGTTTTTGCGCCTCGGTCAACTTGTATCGACACTGGGAAATCTGCAAACTGATTTTCTCACTTGTCTCTTCATATTCCAACTCGGCAATCGTGGTCAAGGCACGGGCGGCACTAGCTTTGTAATGGCCTTCACGCCAACTCCACAAGGGTATGCGGGCAACGACTCCTACATTAAACACTCCCTTGAACTTGTTCTCAAAACTATTGTACACGCTCGGGTTGGTAATCAAATATCCGGCAGTCAAGAGTATTTGCGGACGGTACAGGGCACGAGCCAAGGTCTCGCCCTCACGGCTGATGTCGATACCGGTCTGCAACATACGCAATTCAGGGCGCTCCCAACCTTCGGTATAGGTGCTGTCCGACGAACTCACACTGCCAACGATATGGTCAGTTTCTTCGTCGGAGAGGGTGATGTCACTGTCTAATGGCAAACCGCACAACTGACAGAGCAACATCTTGGCCAGACTCACACCGTCGTTGGCTTGGGTAATGGTCATGTCGGCTTCATTCAATTTCACATCGACCTTAAGACCGTCGGCTCGCGTGGCCACGCCTTCATCTATCATTTTGTGGACATCGTCGTTCAACTGTTTCACCAACGCATAGAAACTGCGGGCCAACCGTTGTTTATGGCGCAGGGAGACAACCAACCAGTAGGCTTCCTCTATGCCGTAAAGAGTTGACTGACGGCGAAGGTCCAAATCCGTCGAGGCGATTTCCTCACCTAAATCGGCAATGTTGTTCAGGGCTGTGATGGCACCGCCCATGTAGATGGGTTGGCGAATCATCACCGAACCGGCAAAAAGATTATGGGTATTGGTGCGGAAAGCATCGCGGATATCCTGACCAATGGCATTGCCTTTCTCGGCCACACCGTTCACCACGGGGTTCACACGCTCCTGAATGGCTTGGACATCTTCAGGGCGGAGAATGCCTTCTTGAACCATCTGGGTCATGACGGCAGAAAGGGGCTCGGTAATCTTGCCTACGGCACTGGTGCCTAAGTTGCTAAGAAAATCCTTTTGGGAATTGGACAACAAGGATATTTCACGACTGGTGTATTCGTAACCAGCCAACGCATCCACCTTGGGCAGATATTTAGTGCGGGCAGCCTTGCGCAAGTCGCTGGCCATGCTTTGCTTGGCCCGGCTCACGGCCAACTGTTTGTTGTTGGATAACGCCAACTGGCGACAGTCGTCTAAAGTCAGTCGCTGCTGGGAAAAAACAGGCAGCGCCGACAATGACAATAGTAGGATGGTTTGCAAAAGTCTCATACCTATGGTGTTTTAGGCTCCTTAATTGTTCTGCAAAAGTAGCACAATTTCTTATTTTATACAAATCAACAACTGAAACGATTGCAATTATATTCTTTTTTTTATGATTTTTAGGAAAAAAAAGAACAATCTAAAAAACAATTAGTATATTTGCAAAATAAAAACTGATACGTAAACCACCACGCCATGAAAAAGTCGAACTTCTTCTTTAGGGCTTTTGACCTTTATTATGAGGGGTTCAAAAACATGACGTTGGGAAAAACACTCTGGGCCGTAATAATCATAAAGCTATTCATTATATTCGTGGTCTTGAAATTGTTCTTTTTCCCAAACTTCATCAACGAAAAAGCCGAGAAAGGACAAGAAGCGCAGTTTGTTGGAAAACAACTCGTCGACAGGGCCGAATAACTATTAATCCCTAACCTATCATGCATCATCTCTTTCTTGACATCGATGCCGGGACTATTGACTGGTCGAGGGCGCAGTTCGCTCTTACCGCCATATATCACTGGCTCTTCGTTCCGCTAACGCTGGGACTTGCCCTCATCATGGGCATCATGGAAACGTGCTACTATCGCACGAAAAACGAATTCTGGAAGGACATGGCCAAATTCTGGCAAAAACTCTTTGGCATCAACTTTGCCATGGGCGTGGCCACGGGCATCATTCTTGAATTCGAATTTGGCACGAACTGGAGCAATTACTCCTGGTTCGTGGGTGACATCTTCGGAGCACCACTGGCCATCGAGGGCATCGTGGCTTTCTTCATGGAATCGACCTTCGTGGCGGTCATGTTCTTCGGATGGAAAAAAGTGTCGGCGGGATTCCACCTCGCGGCGACATGGCTCACCGGTCTGGGTGCCACCATATCGGCGTGGTGGATTCTTGTGGCCAACGCATGGATGCAGAATCCTGTGGGGTGCGAATTCAACCCCGAAACAATGAGAAACGAAATGGTGTCGTTCTTCGATGTGGCGTTCTCATCGTTTGCTGTCGACAAATTCTGCCATACAGTGACCTCGGCATGGGTTGTGGGCGGCGTGTTCTGCGTGGCCGTGAGCGCATGGTACATCCTCAAGAAGAGAGAGAAAAAACTGGCGCTGGAAAGTATGAAGATAGGGGCGGCCGTAGGACTCGTTGCCTCCTTGCTGGCATTCTTCACAGGCGATATCTCGGCGCATAAGGTGGCACAGAAACAGCCAATGAAACTGGCGGCGATGGAGGCCTTGTATGACGGTGGAACGGATCAGAGTCTGACGGCTGTGGCATGGGTCAACCCTTTCAAACAGGCTGATTATGCGAAGGGAGAGGAACCGCCAATGAGAATAGGCATACCCTATGCTCTTTCGTTCCTGGCCACACATGATTTCCATGGGTTTGTGCCTGGCATCAATGACATCATTCGTGGCGGATACACCAATGCCGACGGTGAGGTGGAACCGTCGCTCGAAGAGAAAATACACCGGGGACAGGAGGCCATAACCACGCTCAACGCATATCGTAAACTAAAGGAGGAAACAAAAAACAATCCCTCCGAGGCGCAACAAGCACAACTTACCGAATATGCGACTTCGCTGAAGGATAACATGAAGTATTTCGGCTACGGATACATCAAGGATGCAGATCAGGTGGTGCCTAACGTGCCGGTCAACTTCTGGTCGTTCCGTATCATGGTGGGATTCGGCACGCTATTCATCCTCTTCTTCCTCGTTGTGATGTGGATGCTGAGGAAAAAGGACATTTCCACTAAAAAATGGATGCTCAAACTGGCCATACTTCTCGTTCCTTGTGTGTATATTGCCAGTGAGGCGGGATGGCTCGTGGCGGAATTCGGACGGCAACCATGGACCATTCAGGACATGATGCCCACATGGATAGCAGTGAGCGACATCAAGGCGGGAAGTGTGATGTTCACCTTCTTCCTCTTCCTTGCTCTCTTCACCACTATGCTCGCCGTGGAAATCAGTATCCTTTGCAAGCAAATCAAGAAAGGACCGGATTATTCCACCCCAACTGCTTCATCTAACAAATAACTCGTCAACTCGTCAAATTTATAACTATGACATACGATTTTTTGCAACATTATTGGTGGTTCCTCGTGTCGCTCCTCGGAGCACTGCTCGTATTCCTGATGTTCGTGCAAGGAGCCAATTCCATGATATTCAGTTTGGGACGGACGGCTGAAGAACGTCGGCTTATAGTTAATTCCACAGGTAGGAAATGGGAATTCACCTTCACCACTCTCGTCACTTTCGGCGGAGCTTTCTTTGCGTCCTTCCCCTTGTTCTACAGCACAAGTTTCGGCGGTGCCTACTGGCTGTGGATGATTATACTCTTTTCCTTCGTGCTACAGGCCGTGAGCTATGAGTTCCAAAACAAACTGGGTAACATCCTCGGCACAAAAACATTCCAATGGTTCCTGATTATAAACGGCATACTTGGACCATTGCTCCTCGGTGGGGCGGTGGCGACCTTCTTCGATGGCTCCAACTTTGTGGTCGAGAAGATGAATCTCACCGATTCCGTACAACCGGTGATCAGCCATTGGGCAAATGCTTCAAACGGGTTGGATGCGCTGCTCGACCCGTGGAACTTGGTTTTCGGACTGGCTGTGTTCTTCTTGGCACGGGTGCTCGGCACATTATATATTATAAATAATGTCAATGATGAGAACATTCGTTCCAGAGCTTCCGTTCGACTGGTGGGGGCCATTGTCCCGTTCCTGCTCCTCTTCCTCGCTTTCCTCGTACGCACGTTGCTCAAAGACGGATATGCCTATAATCCTGATTCGGGAGAGATCGTGATGGAGCCGCATAAATACCTGAATAACCTATTATCTATGTGGTATGTGCTGTTGGTGTTTCTTGCTGGAGTGGTGCTACTGCTCTACGCAGTAATCAAGACCGTTGTCAGCAAGACATACATTAAGGGAATCTGGCCCGCAGGTATTGGCGTGGTGCTCGTGGTGCTTGCTTTGCTGCTGTGTGCCGGATGGAACAATACGGCGTATTACCCGTCCAACGTCGACCTGCAAAGTTCGCTGACCATCGCGAATTCGTGTAGCAGCGAGTTTACGCTTCGAACCATGGCGTGGGTGAGCCTGCTCATACCGTTCGTGTTGGCGTATATCTTCTATGCATGGAGGAGCATTGACCGAAACAAACTGGATAAAGAGGAACTCAAGGATGGGGAAGCGTATTGAATTATGTGTGAAGGGGCTGGCCGTGGCGGTTGTCATGGCCGTCTCTTCAGCCATGGCTTTTGCTCAGGAGGAACGGCGCGAAGTGATGTTGGAAACATCGCTGGGAAATGTGCGTATAGCACTCTATAATGAAACACCTGCGCATCGCGACAACTTCCTTCGACTCGTGGAGAGTGGGTTTTACAATGGCATCGCTTTCCATCGGGTCATCTATGGGTTTATGATCCAAGCGGGTGACCCGGCTACACGCGACTCGACCGTAGTGGCTCCACAGGTGGAACTGAAGAAAATACCAGCGGAAATCCATTTCCCGCAACTCTTTCACAAAAGGGGTTGTCTGGCTGCAGCACGCGAGGGCGACAATGTCAATCCTGAGAGAATGTCGTCGGCATCGCAGTTCTATATCGTATATGGTAAGCGACATGATGATGCCATGCTCGACAGGGCGCAACAGCAACTTGACAAAAACACACAGTCAACGGTTGTACTCCCACCCGAAGTTCGCGAGGAATATAAAAGGATAGGGGGAACGCCTCATCTCGACGGACAATATACGGTATTCGGAGAGGTATTGGAAGGACTCGACGTGGTGCGTGACATCGATTGGGTGCCCACAGATGACCAGGACCGACCTGTCGATGCCGTCAGGATCATACGTGCTTATATCCTCAAATAATAACTTTTTTCCGAGTGAAAACGATCTGGAAATGAAAAAGGATGTATAAGACCCGTTCTCTCCCCAACACGCGTATTCATGTGGCCGATGCCCTGCGAGGCATCGCGGTGGCTGGTATCATTCTGTATCACTCTGTTGAGCATTTTAACATCTTCACGCAAGAGACCATCGTCCACTCGTTGCCCAGCGACCAGACGGTGGCTGATGTGTTGGCTTGGACGCTGTCAGGCAAGATGTATGGCATTTTCGCCATGCTCTTCGGACTGAGTTTCTTCATCATGAACGACAACCAGCAGCAGAAACGGCGATGCTTCTCAGGGCGCTTCGCATGGCGCATGTGCCTGCTCTTCTTCTTCGGCGTCATCAACGTGGCTTTCTACGATGGCGACATCCTGATGCTCTATGCGTGTTATGGTATGTTGCTCATACCCATCAGCTATCTTTCATCGAGAGCTGTATGGTGCATCATTGCCCTGCTCGCCATCCAGCCGATAGAGTTGTTCTGCATGCTGACGGGCTACACAATCGACCATACTCGTTTCTACGAAATATCTGGAATTATCAATAGCGCGCATGAGCATGGCACGTTCCTGGAGAATACCCTCACCAACCTGCGATACGGGTTTGAGGTGAATCTGCGCTTCAACGTGTTCAGTGGCCGACTGACACAGCTGCTATGCCTCTTCATCCTCGGTATGCAGTTGGGACGCCATCGGCTGTTCTACAACGAAGGAAAGAATCTCCGTATCTGGCACATCATACTCTGTGTATCGGCTATGCTTACCATTGGTCTGAGTCTCTCGGGGTTTGGCAAGATCGAGATGTGGCTCAAACCCATCTACAACCTCATCATTCTTTTGATGATTGTTTCGGCAGTGGTCTCGGCATGGTATGCCTTCAGTGGCATCCGCAGTGCGCTTCATCATTTGTGCATCTTCGGCCGTATGAGTCTCACTAATTATTTGTTGCAGTCCATCATCGGTTGTTTCATCTTTTGCGGTTACGGTCTCGCCTGTTATTACAAGCTAGGCATCACATACGCCGTCTTGATAGGTTTGGCGATGGTTATCTGTCAATATATTTTCTGTCGCTTCTGGTTTAGCAGTCATCCTCGCGGCCCGTTGGAGGGATTGTGGAGAAAACTCACTTGGATGAAATGGAACCAAACTAGTTCCTAATACTTCCTACTTCTTCTTGACCTATGTCAATAATTCCGAAAATTATCTTGTTTTCGGTTTTTTTTCGTTCGGAAAATTTGGAAGGCATTTTCAAATGTTGTACTTTTGCATCCGCTTTCGGCCAAAAATTTGGATCGGAGCGTGAAGAAAGAGTTCTTTGAGAGATTTACATGAAGACAGAGAAGTAGTACAAGAAGCCTGCCTTTCCGGCCTTTAGGTCGTTTAGGCAGAGGTAGACAGTCAACCGTCAATTTTGACAACCGACAAGCTTACGGCTCAATAACTTCGAGATGAGGCAGCCTGGGACACGGTCAACGGCACATCCCCTTTTGGGGATTACATTATTTATTTTTACAATGGAGAGTTTGATCCTGGCTCAGGATGAACGCTAGCTACAGGCTTAACACATGCAAGTCGAGGGGCAGCATGGGGTCCGCTTGCGGACCCTGATGGCGACCGGCGCACGGGTGAGTAACGCGTATCCAACCTGCCCCTGTCCTCGGGATAGCCCGCCGAAAGGCGGATTAATACCGGACGCTGTCACATGATGGCATCAGAGCGTGACGAAAGGGACTTTGTTCCGGACAGGGATGGGGATGCGTCCGATTAGGCAGGCGGCGGGGCGACGGCCCACCGCGCCGACGATCGGTAGGGGTTCTGAGAGGAAGGTCCCCCACATTGGAACTGAGACACGGTCCAAACTCCTACGGGAGGCAGCAGTGAGGAATATTGGTCAATGGGCGCAGGCCTGAACCAGCCAAGTAGCGTGAGGGACGACGGCCCTACGGGTTGTAAACCTCTTTTTCGCGGGGATAAAGTTCGCCACGTGTGGCGTTTTGCAGGTACCGCGTGAATAAGGACCGGCTAATTCCGTGCCAGCAGCCGCGGTAATACGGAAGGTCCGGGCGTTATCCGGATTTATTGGGTTTAAAGGGAGCGCAGGCGGCCCGTTAAGCGTGACGTGAAATGTACCGGCTCAACC
>JAFYJN010000061.1 GCA_017538105.1 Prevotella sp.
ATGGAGGGCTTGGTATTCTCGTGCCCCATGCCCCTTGCCCCTTCTTCCCCTTCCCTTTGGGAGGGTTGGGGTGGGTTCTCATCCCTAAAAATATGTTATTATGTTCTTTTGTCGAAAAAAACTTTGGCTGTTGTTGTGTCTCTTCCCTGTTGTTGTGTTGGGGCAGCAGACGAGTGTGGTAGTTGATGAGGTGACACGCCAACCGATTCTTCATGCCAACGTGTATACCGGCAAGGGCAAGGCTTTCCGTTCGGCTATCTCCGACGAGCAGGGACGTGTTACTGTGACGTTCCCTTTTAGTCGCCTCACGGTGTCGCACCTTAACTATGAGCGACGCACTATTACCAATTTGCCCGATACGATTTGGCTCAAACCACGATACAACAGCACACCCGATGTGGTGGTGCGGAGCAAGGAGCCCGAATGGATCAGACCCTTTCTCAAGCGGTTTGTCGACGAGAAGGCCTCGCGTTATGCATCGCACAACCAGCCTTTCGCCTATCGTTATTATTCGCAGAGCATCGGCGAAAGACAGTATTATACCTATGAGTCGGAGGGGCTGTTGTGCCTGCGCTCCAAAGAGTATAATGGCTATGCGTTCTGTCAACATCGGGGAGTCATCACCGCCGCCGACAGCACCGAGCTGACCGATGTTCAGAACCTACGGCGACTGTTGCATGAGGATTTCGTGGATGAGATGGACCGACAGTTCATCCGCGAACATCGTTTTTATGTCAATGGCGATTACGAAGGTCGTCGCGGTGAAGTGGAACTACTCTTCCGTTCGAAGAAAAATACGGATGACCGAGGGCGTGTTGTTGTAGACACCACACGATGTTTGGTGCTTTCAGCCTCGCGTACTATAGGGCGCAAGAGCAATATTCATCTGCGTATGCCGTCGTTTATGCTCACCATGGCGAAGTGGCTCTCGGGCTATGGCGTGGATGCCTGGAACGTCGACTATCATGTGCGCTATGCAGAACATGCTGGTTTGTACTATCCTGCCGAGGCCGCTTACAAATTGTTTTTCAAGAGTCATGAGAGCAGTCCCGACAAACGAGAAGAGGAGTTTTCCGAGCAGACAGGCGGTGGATTCACGAATATGGAATCGACGCTCACCCTGACACCCTCGGATGCCGTTCTCCCAAAGGCAGACACCATCGTTTCCGCAGCTTCACTTTCCGCTGCCGACACCACCTCTGTTGCTGAGAAATGGCTTGTCCTACCGCGTACATGGTATATCAAGTACAATACCGATGCGGAACGGGCTTATGAGGTGCGTCTCGCCCACCTGCCCGCTGAACTGCAGATACAAGAATAAGGGGAAAATGAATACATATACAACAAATTACACGAATTTCACAAATGATGAGCCTTTATGCAGATGAATTCGTGAAATTCGTGTAATTTGTTGTGAAAAAACGATAAGGCAGGTCTTTACATTATTTTTCCAGTTTGATGTAGAATAGGTTGGCCGTGTTGGCTTTGGTCAGGGTATGTGGCCCTGCTTCCAAAGTGGCGGTAATGATGCCGTTAGCACCTGTGTATTTCGTGCCATCAATCTTGATGGTGGGTGCTGTTTCTGAGAAATAAAGCGTCATCGTCATCTCTTCGGTGGTGGTGAATGTCACAGATGTACTAGTTTCCATTTTCAGACACCATGTGTATTCCGTTCCGTCAACCGTCACAGTTCCCTTGCTGTTGCTGTAGTTGCCGATAATGTTAAAGAACGAATTGCTGGCTGCGCCACCTTCGAAGTTACAGGTAATCACATCGCCTTGTGGCTGTGGGTCATCGCCCGGGTCGTCACCGGTATCGTCACCACCTTGTCCGCCTCCACCGAGGTTTTCTCCTCCGAAGATGCCCACAAGGGCTGGAGCGTAGTTGACAAGAGCCGTCTTCAGGGCTTCGTCCACGGCGTAGTTGTTATCCTTGCCCTCAAAGCTCCAAGTGAAGTCGCCATGGTTCAGACGTCCCGCGCCGTAGTAGCCAACCACCTTTGCCGGCACGTCGGCAGCAGCGTCTGGTACATAGCTGTACATCAGCGTGCTGTTGGTGTCGAAGTTGTTGTAGGACGTGCCACCTTGCTTGGCTTTCACCGTCGAGGGCACCTGTTCATTGCGTGTGGTAACTTCGTAAGCATCGAATTCCACGTTGTTCTGTTGGTAGGTCACATAGCGGAAATTATTCGTCTTCTCCACGAACGTATTGCCGAAGCTCTTGATGATGCCGCCGTCTTCGCTGGAGAAGGTGCCCGCACCACCAGCGATGTCGCTACCTTGCATAGAGATGAGCATGGGCTTGTTGGTACCACGGAAATAGTTGTTCTCCATGAAGAGGCTTGCGCCCATTGTCACACCGCCGCCGTATTTTGACACGCCGTCGTAGTAGTTATTCCATGAGTGTACGCTCATGCTGCGGATGCGCGGATGGCGTGAGTCGCTATGGTCGTACCAGTTGTGGTGGTAGGTAATGTAGTTGGGGCCGTCGCCACCCATGCCACAGAGGCTCACTTTGCCACTGTCCCAGAAACGGCAGTAGGCCGTGGTGATATATTTCGAGTCGGCCTTGATGTCGACGGTTCCGTCACCTTTCGCTTGGTCTGAGTCGCTTCCTGCCTGACCATAGAAGAAGTCCATGTTATGTACCCATATATTGCTGTTGTCGGTGTCTATCGAGATGGCATCGTCCATGAAGAGCATGATAGCGAAATTGCGGAACTCCACGCTCTTGCAGTTGCGTACGAGGAAACCAAAACCACTTACCGTGGCATCTTCGCCGATGCCTTCCAAGGTGATGTTCATCACGCTGTAGCTGTTTTTGCCTTTCACCTGCAAACCCTCTTCCGAACTGTCGATGCGGTCAAGGTCATTGCGTGTCACCTTGCCAATGAAACGGAAGGTGATGGGTGTAGTGTCGTAGCCTTTCTGGTAAGCGGTAAGGATGTCCTGAAGACCCGTGAACGTCTCTGTTCCTCCCTTGCTGTTTACTATCACGTCGGTGCTGATGGTCTTTGCCGTGTTCTTCGTCACGTAGAACACTTTGGCACCGCTCTTCAGTGTGCCGTCGTCGTTGTAAGCGCCTACGCCACTGTAGTTGAGGTGTGCGAATCCCTCACGATTGTAGTTCACCACGTCCATAGCCTCGGCGGTGCTCGCCTTTGTCTCGTCTTCCGTCTCGCCGATGATGGGCACTACCTTCAGGCAGTAGTTCGACGCTTTCTTCAGTCCCACCACATCGACGCGTCCATAGGTGCCGTAGTTACGTACCAATTGGGCATCCACCTTGGTGTAGTTGCCATATTGTCCGCCTTTCACATACACGGCATACGATGTGGCACCCTCGTAAGGTTCCCACTCGGCATAAACGCTCTCCTGCCACCCTTTGGCCGTGGTGATGACCACACCGTTGTTGGTGATGACGGCCTCTTGTCCCTGGTCTAGACCGCGGGCGAAAGAGATGTCGCTCACCGAGCCGTAGTAATAATCAGTCTGTCCTTGTTGGTTGGTCACGCTTACTGTAGAGGCAGCCTTGTCGATGTCGACGGAGGTCAGGTCGGCGGTGTTGTAGAATTTCACGTCGCCGTTCAACAATTGGAACTGCATCTGGTTGGCGTTAAAGTCTTTGGCCACAGCATTGTTTACCACATCCTCGCTGTTCGTTCCTTGGTTGGCCGGTGTCACGATGGCCTGTGTGGGGTCGGGTTCAGCGCCCACCGTGATGCTGTACACATATATGCCGCCTGTGGGGGTGAGAACCACGTCGCCGTCGGCGGTCACCTGTCCGTTGCCTGTCTGTGCTGCTGTCGACGCCTCGAATCCCGTGGCTCCAGAGAGGTTGGTCGGTGTGATGCCTCGTGCTGACGAAGAACTGGAGGTCATATAGGAGATGGTCACCTCCTGTCCTTTCTTCAAGTTGGGAATGATGATAGGGGCGGTGGAGCCTGCCAGCCACATGCGTTTGCCGTTTTCGAAACGGATGTTCCCTTCACCGCTGTCTACTGCCTTGCAGGAGAAGAGCAGCCCCGCCGCGATATTCAGTTCGCTTCCGTTGGCCATCAGTGCCGCCTGTGTCAGCGCCGCGGTATAGCTGTAGCGTTTCTTGTTAGAGTCGTAATACCAATTGTCGTCGGCATTCATGTTGTTCTTGTCGGTCGAGCTGAGTTCGGCGGTGAAGTCCCATGACTGTTGCGCCTTTGCCGTGTTGGCACCTAACAGTGATACGGCCAGTATGATGATGCTGTATATGATATGTCTGCGTTTCATGTGTCGTTCCTCCTTCATTTCACTGTCACTTTCTTTCCGTTCACGATATAGATGCCTTTGGGCAACTGTATCAGGCTACGGCCCATGTACTGTCCTTGGAGGTTGAATATGCGGTTGTCGCCCGTTGTCACCTGTCCGTCGATGGTCATGATGCCCGTTGGCTCTTCGTCGACACTGAAGGTCACGGCGTTGACGGCAGCATCTTCAGAGAGCAAGAAAGCATGCAGTGCCTTAATGCTGTTGCCGCTGTTCAAGGGTTTCAACTTGTTGCCGTTGGCGAAATAGAATACATTGCCGCTGGGAGTCGTTTCGGGGATGGTGCCGATGAAGGCATAGCCTTGGTTGCTTACCTCGGCACCCGACGTGAGATTCTGCAGCGTCACCTCGTCGAGGGCGAACTCCGTCACCGACAATGCAGGTTGTATGAGGTAGGGCATGCCCGCCTCGATGGTTGTTGTCGACTCATAGGCAATGTTGCCGTCAACGGCGTTTTTGAACTGTGCCACCTTGGTGCCGCTGCCAAAAGCTGAGGTTATCTGTTCGGCTGTCATATCGAAAGGCAGGCACAGCGTGTTCCATTGTCCTGCAGTGACGTTGCGTGTCACCGTCACACCCACGTTCTTGCCGCCGAACATGTTCAGCGTTTCGGCGTTGCTGTTGTCGTGGGCGTCACTCAGGTCAGCGGTGTAGTTGAAGTGGATATCCACGAGTGCCATGTCCACGGTCACCTGTGTGCCATCAGCATAGTTGAGGGTAAGGTTATCACCATTGAAGGTGATTTTCACGGCGAAACGGTCGACAATGGTACCATTGATGGTGACGGTCTCGCCGGTGTCGGCCATCATCTTCGTGCACAGAGCCACGAAGAACATGAGCAAAAGACCAATTTTTTTCATGTGATAACGATTATCTGTATGTTTGATTTATTAGGCGATGCGTAGTAGGGGTTTCCCCCATGCTGTCTGTAGTTTGGTTTTTTCGGCAGTGCGTAGTTTTTCGCACAAAAGCGTACAAAAATAGGGCATTTTTTGCAATCCCGCAAATAAATAAAGTATAATCATTCGAAAATGCTTCGAAAACGTTTACAGGGGAAGAGGGGACAAACAACCATCATTTCGATTCGATATACAATTTTTCGTCGCGGCGTTGGATGTCGCCATAGGCGTCGGGCAGGTCGTCCTTGCTGATGGTGTATTCGCGGTTCACGGGTCGTCCCTCGTCGTCGAGAGAGTGGGAGAAGAGCCACAGATAGGTCTTGTCGAGGTAGAAGATACGTGCTAGCACACCATGGTTGGCCCCTGGCAGCCAGTCAAAGCGCAGCCGCTCATCATGGTGCGCCTTCTGCAACGCCTCCACCACTGTTTTCGATTGTTGGATGCTCACCGCCTGGTCGGCGGTTCCATGGATTATCCACAGCGGAAGATCGCCCAGTCCCTGCTTGTCACGTAGTGTGCAGCCCCCACACAGTGCCATGGCCGCCGCCACTTTGTGGGGGTAGGTTCCCGCGTAGTCGAGCGTTCCATATCCGCCAAGACTCATGCCCAACACATAGATGCGCGAGGCATCCACTTGGTAATGTTCTTTTGTCCATTCCACCACATCGTCTATTTTCTTCGGGTCCCACGAACCCGATGGGTTCTGCGGTGCCAAGATGAGTGCCGGGATGGGCCGGCCCATGTTGATGGCCTGCAGTGGACCATATTTGCGCACTTTTTCCAGATCGCGTCCGCGCAGACTGGCTCCGTGCAGGAACAACACCAGGGGGATGGGTTCGGGTTCAATGCAATATTCTTCAGGGGCATACACCCAAAATTGGTAACCTCCAGGAATGGCGTTACGATAGGCGGTGAGCATGTCGTTTTGTGCCTTTGCCATGATGGTTAATGCCGACAGCAATATGATGACAAACAATTTCTTTCGCATCTTTTTCTTTTGAGCTATGAGTTCTTCGCTTCGCAAAAGCGATTTTTATGTTTATTGCAAAAATACGAAATAATCCGCTCATTCAGCCAATCTGAAAGATTTATTAGTTTTTTTTAATCTAGATAATCATAGGAAAATCGAGTCAATTCCAAGTAATCCCATGAAAACGGGGGAAACCCAGGAAAAACGAAGAAACCAAAGGGCGTCATTTCTATTATTTTTAACACATAAAGATTGTTTTTTTAGGAAGAATCCATTATTTTTGCAGAATGTTAGTTGTTAACCTTCGAATCATATACTATTTAATAACCAAAGAATCAATCATTTAATTAATATCTACGATTATGCGAAAACTTTACGTATTCCTTTTGGCTGCGTTCGCACTATGTACGTTTCAAGTCAAAGCTCAGACTATTTTGAGCGAAGACTTCGAAACAGAGAGCACCGAGACGGTGTCGCAACCCATTGCCGTTGGCGCGGGATGGACCACCGTGAACAGCTACACGGGCGAGAACGCCAGTTATAATTGGCATAACTATTATGCCGAGAAAGGAACCATCGGTGGCAAGCATGTTGCTGGTTGCGATGGCCCAACATACCAGTCGGCCGCTGGCGGCTTCGGTCCCCGTGAGGAGATTCTCCTCACTCCTGAGTTGAATCTCGACAACACCTACGAATTGAGTTTCACTTTCCGTGTCAGTCCGATGAACTGTCAAGACGCTTCGCTCTACGACATCCAGGTGCGTGTGGTGGAAGATGGCGACTTGGCTGGCGCCGAGACCGTTTTCTCCATCCAGAACCAAGCAATGATGCGCGATGCCGGCGTGATGGTCTATCCCATCACCACATGGGATCCTTACGTTGCCAAGGTCGACCTGAGCGATTGGCAGGGGAAATCGGTGAAGCTGGCGTTCGTCTATAAGATGATGACCACCATCGCCAATGTGGTGTGGATTGATGATGTCGTCGTCAAGCAGGTGACGCCGGAGACAGGACCTCGTGGCGTCCTCTCCATTGACAGTTACAATGTGGGCAATCTCTATGTGGGCGAGAAGTTGTATACTGAGGTCATCACCATGACCAACCAAGGCAAGAACGGCCTGAAGATTACGGGTGTCGACATGCCCCAAGGCGTAGACATCAACATCAATCCGAGCACCGTCAACCTGGACAAGTACGAGAATGTGCAGTTCCAGTTCTCCTACAAGGCTTCGCTCACCAGTCCCGCCACGGCCAACATTGTCATCCACACCAACGGTGGCGACCTACCCTTTACGCTTTCCGCCACCAAGGTTATGGTGCCCTATGGCTACATGCTGGAAACTTTCGAGGACTATTTCCCGCCAGCAGGATGGAAGAACAACGGATGGGGTGGTACTTCCACGGCCCTCGAGGGTGACCGTTCGGCCTACGCCTCTGGCTCCTATTCTGACAGCTATATCACCTCGCCTCGTCTCGACCTGCTTGATGGTGGGCAACTTATCTTCACCTATTATAACCAGTTCGACAGTATGGAGGGTGACAGCTACCAAGAGAACGATTTCTCCGTGGAGGTATCGTACGATGGAGGCAACACCTGGACACAGAAATGGATTTTTGACTATACGTTGATGTCATACGGCGAGACCGTGACCATCGACCTGGGTGTAGGTTCCGACAATTCGTATGTTCGTTGGAAGAATTCAAAGATTGAATATGATGATGAAGGGGCATCGGAATTCTCACATATCTACCTTGACCGAGTGCTTCTTCCCCATGTGTGGGGAGCCGACGGAACACCCAAGGGCTCGTCTGTGGTGAAACCGAAGTTGGGAGCCACGGATGTCTATCCTCGAGATATCGTGCTCGAATGGACACCCGCCCAGTTTGCCGAGGGTTACAAGCTCTATGTGGGCAGCGACGCCGCCGCCACCAACCTCGTCAACGGGCTCGATGTGAAGAATGTGCTTACCTTCACCCTGCCGGTGGCCGATTATGAGACGACCTACCGTTGGAAGGTGGTGCCTTACAACAGCGTGGGCGATGCTGCCGCTTCTGAAGTGTCAACATGGATTTTCACCACCCAGCCCGATGCCTCGGTGACGGAATTTCCTTTCGAGGAGAATTTTGCCGACAACAGCCTGCCCAATGGATGGATGAGCGTACCCGCACCCACCTATAACCGTTCATGGTATGTGAACACCTATTATCCTTATCGTACCGAGTCGGTGACAAGCAATGCGCTCACTTCGGGTTATCTGGCTGCCGATGGCGAAGAGAACAGCGTCACCTCGCAGAACTTCAAGATTCCCGAGGGCTCGCAAATGCAGATTTCCTTCGTGTGGGGCGATGAACATCCCAGTGACCTCGTGGTTGACCCCTCGGGCATGGCCACGAAGAACAACGTGACACCCAATAACGGTGTCAGTGAGGGTGTCTTCCAGATTTTCGACGGTGAGCAGTGGATTGACGTGACCACCATCTCGGAGAACTCCTTCGACGGTGACCATAAATACTGGATTGAGGAGAACATTGACTTGACAGCCTATGCGGGCAAGACCATACAGTTCCGCTGGATACACAAGTGCTACAATTGGAGTCGTGACGGTGGCACTTCCATCGCCCATATCGTGGTGGAGGAGAGAGCCACGTCGAAGGCCCGGTTCAACAAGACGGAATGGGCTGCCGGCAAGGTGAACTACGGCAAAGCTGTCAACTCCGGCGAGAAGTTCACCCTGCTCAACAAGGGAACCGAGCCTCTTACCGTGAAGAGCGCCACCTTTACCAATTCGAATTTCTCCACTTCATTGGCGGCGGGCACCACCATTGCCCCTGGTGCGGGAGCCACTTTCAGTATGCAGTTTGACGCGCTGGAGACGGCTGACGTGGTCAACGACCAGCTGACTGTGGAGTTCGAGGACGGATATGTCACCACCCTTCCTGTCAGTGGCGAAGCCTTGGCGGAGGACGTGCTGTACTACGCTTTCGAACCCAATGACCTCGACTATCCTTGGACTGATTTCACCACCATCGATGTGGACAACGCCGTGTCGTACGATTTTGCCGCTTATTGGCTCCACTTCGAGAAGAGCGGACAAAAGTTCGCGTTCTGGCCCGCATGGGACGATATGGATCAAGGTCTTTATGGCATCATGGCTCCTCCGTCGGGAGAGTGGGCGCTTTTGGCCGCTTCGCCCAATGACGCTTCGGGTGCCAGCGCCGACAACTGGATTGTGAGCAAGAAACTCACCGCCACCGCCGATTCGAAGTTCAGCTTCTACGCCCGCAACTGGGAGTGCCTTCAGAGTGTATTGCCCGATCCACAACACCGTGTGTCCGTGCTTGTGAGCGAGACGAGTGCCACCAATACCAATACGTTTGCGGTAGTGCTTCCCGAAGAGGAGATACCGTTCCTCGATGGAAAGGATTGGAAGTATTATGAGGTAGACCTTAGTGCCTATGCCGGCAAGGATATCTATGTGGCCCTGCGCCATACTACCAACGGCACGAGCAACGTGGCCTTCTTCGACGACTTCATGTTCTCGCACTTCGGTGACTCTTCCACAGGCATCCAAGAGATTGATGGCGACATTGATGCCAATGCCGAGGTGGCGGTTTATAACATGAGCGGTATGTTGGTGGCCAATGGCCGTGGTCGTTCCGCCATGGAGCAGCTGGGCAAGGGTCTTTACATTATACAGGTGAAGAGCGGCGACCAGGTGCGCACCTTCCGTGCCGTTCGCAAGTGACACAAGTAACAAGAATATAAGGTAATGGGCGCGGCAAAACCTCCGCGCTTATTACCTTTGTTCTTAAATCCCCTTATAGTAACATTAGCGATTATAGCTCCTATCAAGCCCTCCAAAATTACTCAATAATGAAAAAAATATTACTCATTATTTCCTTTATAATGTTCGCTGTCACGGTTTCTGCGCAGAGTCGTAACAAGACACTGACCATCACCGTAACGGTCAATACTGATGATATCCTTGTTGACCAAGTGATACAACTCACACAGATGGACTATTCGCTCTCGTATGGCACTTTGAAACTGGATGCCAACGGACAGTGTACTGTCAAAGCATATGGTGGCAACCACCGTGTGGAAGTGAACAGGGAGGGCTATGTCCCTGCTTCCCTCGATTTCACTATCCCTGAGGAGGCTACTGAATATGCGGTGAGCTTAAGTCTTGAAGAACAGGTGCGCACACCCTTCGCGCTCCAAGCCACATGGACTCACGATGCCTTCACGGGTGACAACAACGTGCAGTTGACGTGGAACACGGAACAGCCTGCGTTCTTCGATGACTTCGAAGGTTACGAGCCTTTCGCTGTGAATTTCGGTGATTGGACGGGCATCGATGCCGACCAAGAGGCCGCCGCGGCCCTTGTGGGAGACTATCCCAACCGTGGGCTTCTGCAGTATGCGCAGATTATTAACCCGTTGGCTGTCGACCCCACTTGGTGGTACGACTATCCCATCCTGCGTCCTTACGAGGGCAAACAGTATGTGGGCTTCACGCGTACCTCGTCGGGCAACGCTAACGACGACTGGCTCATCTCGCCAGCCATCGAGGTGGGCACCGACAATGCACTTATCTTCATGGGCAAGGCCGCCGACCAGTTCTTGGAGCGGTTCCAGGTGTATGTCACCACTCAGACCAACAACCCTGTGCAAACTGACTTCACGCGTCTTGACCAAGGCAATTACGAAACGGCCGACTACACGGGGTGGCGGCAGTATGAGTACGACCTGTCGGCATACGCTGGGCAGACTGTAAAATTGGCAATTCGTTATATCAGCGATTACAACCACTACCGCTCGTTCATGCTCATGGTCGACAATTTCTACGTTGGCCAGAGTCGTGGTTACGAGAGTGCCAAGGTGAGGGCGCGCCGCATACGCCGTTCAGAAGACAATCCCTATGAGTTGTTCCGAATCTACCGCGACGGTGAGGAGGTGGGCAATACGGCCCTTTATACATATACGATTAAAGAAACGCCGGGCGACCATGTTTATGGCGTGAAGGCGGAGTATCTGGCCGCTGAGAGCGAGATGACAACCACCACGCTCTCCATACCCGCCACGGGCTTTTCAAAGGTCATCTTCGCCGTTACAGCGCAAAGCAAGCTCACCACCGACGGCGTGAAACTCAACCTCGTGAGCACGGGCACAAGTGCTACTTATGAACTGACCGTGGCCAATGGTCAGGCGGAGATACTCTCTCTGCCCGATGGCGATTATGTGGTGAATGTAGAGGAGGGAGCCTTCCAAGGTTACCAACAGACATTCTCCGTCGATGGCGACCGCACGGTGGACATTGTCCTTGCAGACAACATGCTTACACCCTATAATATCACCGCCGATGTCACCGATGAGGGCGTTGTCGTGAAATGGAACCAAGAATTGATATTCCAAGACAGTTTTGAGGATTATCCCGACTTCGCCACGGGTTCTTTTGGTGAGTGGAAGACCTACGACCTCGACCAGATGCCCGTCTATCCCATCGGTCTGGGTGGAGCCAGCAACATCGTCACCTTCCCCGGGTCGGGCACACCAACGGCACCTGCCGCCATCGCGCCCTTGGTGTTCAACCCCTGGAACACCGTACCGGCCATGATGCCCACCGACCCCGCTGTGCAGGCTCCTACGGGTGACAAGACCATCGTTTTCTTCTCGCCCCAGCTTTTGCAAGCGAATAAATGGCTCGTCTCTCCCGAATTGGAAATACGCGAAGGATATGCTTTGAGCACCACGCTTAAGTCATATGAGGGTATGTATGCCGAGAGCGTGGAGTTCTGTGTGTCAACCACTGGCGACCAACCCAGTGACTTCACTGTCATCAGCAATGCGTTGAACATCCCCGCAGGGGAATGGACCATTTATCAAACGCCGCTCGCTGATTATGTCGGACAGAAGGTGCGTCTGGCCGTGCATTACATCAGCTACGACACGTTCTTCCTGCAACTTGACGACTTCACCGTAGGACCAGAGAGCGGAGAGGCTCCTGTTGTCGATTATGGCAATGTGGTGCGTTATGACATCTATCTTGATGGAGTGAAGGTGGGCGAGAGTACCACTGCCACCTTCACCTTCACTAACCTGTCGGAGGGCCAACATACTATCGGTATCAAGGCCATTTACCTCAATGGTGATTCGGAGATGGCTGAATATGTGGTCAACATTACCTCGGGCATCGCCACCATTCGCCTTGACACCGCCACGCCCGATGAGGTGTATTCCATTGATGGCCAACGTATGGCGGCTCGGTGGAACGACCTGCCTCGGGGCATTTATCTGGTGAAGAAAAATAATGAATTCATCAAAGTTGTAAAGAAGTAAGGAGTTTAGGAGTTTGGGAGTATAGCCAATACCTTGCTATTACTTTGCTAATTGCTCGTAAACTTGTTTACTTATCAAATTAAAAAGAATAAACAATGAGAAAGATACTGATAAGTCTGGTGACACTGCTTTGTTCCACCGCTCTACACGCCCAACAGATAGAGGTCGATGTGCCCCTGTCGTCGTTCTCTCGTGTCCATGCTCCCTCACAACAAGTGTCAGCGCCTAGCCGTGTTGAGGGTCTCTCTTCCACTCAACGTGCCGTTGGTTATGCCGTTGGCGACAGTATCACCATCAGTGGTGCGAGGGTGGGTTCCGCTGGGACTTATCCTGTGGGAGCGATTGTCGACGCCTCCGTGTTGGAGCGTTTTGCGGGGTGCAAGGTGATGGGCATACGCTATGCCGTTTCACAGGACTTGGGACGCACCCGCGCTTTCCTCTATCCTGTTACCGATGATGGGTATATCGATGATGGCGCTGCTATTGCCAAGAACCAAAAGGCATATGCCGGATGGAACAACGTGTTCTTCAACGGCGACACGTCGTATGAAATCCAGGGTGATGAACAACTGCTCGTGGGTTTCGACTATGTGGAAACTGATGAGATGGTGGCGGCTGAATCGGGCGCCCTCTGCACCTATGGCGAATCATCGGGCACCGAATTGATGATTTACGCCAATTTCGCCAGTGGCGAAGGGTGGTATCAGGTGAACAACCTTGGCTGTCTCTGCGTGCAGCTTATCGTCGATGTGTCGTCACTACCGGAAAAGGATCTCGACATCATCTATTTCGACTCGGGCTTCCGCTATAAGAAACCTGGAGAGAACGTTGAACTGTATGCCATTGTGCAGAATGTGGGCCGTTCCGATGTTGCCAACTATGAGCTAAGTTGTCAACTCGATGAACAGCCGGAAACGATTATCGAAGGGGCGCAACTGAAGGAAAGCGCCGACGAGACGTTCCAGCCCGTAGTGTCGCTTCCATCCGACATTGCCGTGGGCAAACATACACTCACGTTCCGAGTGAAGAGTGCCGACGGCGAGTCATTGGGAGGCACGAAGAATGACACGGAAACGGTGAATTTCTATGTCTACAATGAAACGATGTCTCGCCAGAAGGTATATGTGGAGCAATATACCGACCAGAACTATTATCTTTCGGCAGATGTGAACAACGCCTTTGCCAACGCCACAGACGTGGCCGACATTATGTGCATGGTGAATGTGTATGCACCTGACAACCTGTTGGCGTTGCCAGAGTCGAACTATCTCCATGGTCTCTATGCTTATACTTTGCCATCGTTCACTGTCAACCGCTCCTATTTCCCGGGTGAGAACTATATCGCCTATGATGTGAACTATTACATAGAATATTATCCTGTATTCGTGCCGACCATCATTTCCGCCCTCATCGAGGAAGACAAGGAACGTGAAGGTTTCGCCACTGTGGAGATGACACCGGAATACAACGCCGACACGCGGGAGTTGACCATTGATGTGGGTGGTACGCTGACATCGGAGGCAGAAGCTATTTTCGGTGATGTGGCCGTCACGTTGATGATTACCGAGGACAACGTGAAGGCGGCGCAGCAGGTGCTCAACCCTGTTACCAACCGCCCGAAGACAGATGCCCAATATGTGCATAACCATGTGCTAAGGCAATATGTCACCGCTCCCACGGGTGACAAGGTGACCATCAACGGCACCACCTTCTCTGGACACTTCTCCACCACGCTCTCCGAAGAGTGGAAAGGAGAAGATTTAAAACTGGTGGCTGTCGTCACACGCTACGCTCCAACAGTGACCGACGACAACGTGATGGAGATGGATGTGGTGGGGGCCAACGACTTCGACCTCAGCACCACTGTACCCACAGGCATCACTAGCCTCACCCCCGACCCATCTCCAGAAGGGAGCGAATACTTTACCCTTGACGGTGTGAGATTAAATGGTGAACCCTCACACTCGGGCATCTACCTGTTCCGTCAGAATGGAAAGACCAAAAAGGTCTTGATAAAGTAGGGCTTTTTAGGCGAGAACGCTGAAAAAACTTCAATAATTTTGCAATTATGTGAAAAATTGTTTATTTTTGCAAGTTGAACAATTGGCAACAGGCGTCTTTGGCCTGTTAAACCTAAAGCATAAACTTAAACATCATATAAACCATTTAAACTAAACGCTTATGAAAAAAATTCTATCAGTGATGAGTCTCGCACTCATGTTGCTGGCTTTGGGATGGGCACAGACAGCGTCGGCCAAGACGGTGTACTTGCAGCCCAACAGCAACTGGACACAAGACGGTGCCAGATTCGCGCTCTATGTGTTCAGCAACGAAGCGAACACATGGATTGACATGACTGCCGTGGGTGAAAGCGGGGTCTATTCCGCATCTTTTGATGACACGACTTATCCCAAAATGATTTTCGTTCGTATGAACGGAGGAACAACGGAAAACAATTGGGACAACATGTGGAATCAATCAAATGATTTAGATGCTCCTACGGAGAACCATCAGCTTTATACGTTGGCTGCTGGTGCTTGGAGTAATGGTGATTTCACCGTGACCCCATATTTCGGGTATGTGATGGACTTCAACACGACAATCTCAACATCCAACCACGACTTCTCTGTGGGAAAGAATTGGGGACATATTGTTGGCGAAGCCGTTATCGATGGTGATACGTATTACATGAGCTACAGCTATAATTCGGCATCAGGCGTTGACGGAACAGGTTGTTTGTTGGGTTATTCGCAACAAGGTGGTAGTTATTATGAAGGCTATTCTCCCGTTACTGACGTGTTGGTTACGCCGCTCGTGTCGGGTACAGTGGCTTTGTATGCAAAAACGTCCTATTCGACTCCGCAGTATGTTGAGTTTTACCAGGTGAGTGAAGACGGAAAGACGTTGGGTTCCTTAATTCAGAAGTTCACGCTGTCAGAGATGGATGATTCCGATATTACCGGTTGGAAATTCCTCACGCTTAACCTGAGTGAAGAACAGCGTTTGGGAATCCGTGTTTCCAATGCTTATATTGACAATTTCATGGCCACCTCGGCAACTATCGTACCAGAGAAGAAACTTACCATCAATGGTGTAACGAGCCTCACGGGTTCCACTCCCGTTGCTTGCAACCAGAATGAAGATGGTTCAGCTGTGGTCACTGCTAATGTGAAAGTTAAAAATACGGGTGATGTCGCTTTCGTAGCTGGTGAAACAGAGAACTATACCCTCTCTTTCGGTTGGAAGCAATACTATGGCACCACCGTTACTACTTATGATGATGTGACATTTGACATCTCTGAAGACCTCGCCGTAAATGAGGAAAAGACCATTGAGACAACGTTCAACGTACCCGCAGAGGTGGTGAGTGCCATCTTCTCCAACAACAGTTCTGGCTATTTCTACCTGAAAGTGAAGGAAAATGTGTCTGAGACCGTTTCCTCGGCTCAACTGCAGTGCCAGTTGAAGGAATATGCCTCGAAGTTCATCTTCGACAAAGCGGGAACCACGTACTATAGCAGTTCGAGTGCCACGTCGACTCCTATTGACTTCGGCAAGATCAGTGAGGCAACAACTTTGAACTATGAGATTTACAACTCTGGTTCCGCCCCGCTGACCATCAACAGTTTCACCCTTCCGGAGCCGTACACCTCTGATGTTCCTGCCACACCATTTACCGTGGCTGGTGGTGAGAAGAAGGTGATTGCCATTACTCTGCCCGCAGACAATCCAGGCATCTTCGCAGGTGATTTGGAAATCGTCTACACCAACTTCGGCAAAGTGGCTGCCACCTATACTCTTGGCATCTCAGGTACTATTGTTGACCCGACCAAGAACCTCATCACTTTCAGCAATGCAGACAACACCAACGGACAGTACCCCGCAGGGTCTATCCATTCTGACCAGGTGTATATCTCATCGAAGACCGAAGGTGGAGTGACGAATTATTACCTGCAGAGTACGAACACTACAACTAAGTTCATCACTCCGAAGCTAACAGCTACTGCTGGTGAGAACTTCACTTTCGACACTTGGTATACCAGTTACAGTTCCAGCGCTGCCGTTACGGTTTACACTTCTACTGACCGTGTGAACTGGACACAGATTATCAAAGCAACAGGTCTGGGCTCCGCTGTGAAGACATTCACCGCTACTATCGAAGATGAGGGCGATTATTATCTCGCCTTCGAACTGACCGGCAATGCCCTGCTCGATAATATCTATGGCTTGACCTTGGCTGAAGCTCCTGAGCACGACTGGTATTTTACTGAAGAGGCAAACGTTCCAACTTCTGGAATGCAGAATACCGACTATACCGCCTCCATCACGCTGAAGAACATCAGTGCCGATGCCGACAACCTGACGGCCACGCTCTATATGGATGGTGAAGCTGTTGCAACCCAAGATGTTTCGTTAGAAGGCAATGCAATGACTGCTGCTGAAGGTACAGGACGTCCTGGTACCTATGGAATGAGCAATATCGCCGAGCCGACAACTATTGACTTGACTTTCAAACCTCACACTGTTGGTACCCTTCCCGCTTACATCGAGCTGAAAGCTGGTGAAACTGTGGTGAAGACCGAAGAGGTGGAAGTGACCATCGCAGAAGAGGTGGCTTTAAGTGGCGTACAAGTAGGTGAGAGTAAAACCACCAATGGGTCGGTTCCATTCTACTTCCTTTGGGCAGACCATAGTTCTGGAAAGTCTATGAGTGACTTCGCTTATTCAAAAGAAGAATTGGCCGCTTATGGTATTGTAGCTGGAAGCAAGATTAAATCGATAAAGTTTACAGGCAATCCGACAACTACGAAAACATTCTCAAGCGGCTTGACCGTTGATGTGTGGGTAGGCATGGAGGAAAATGGAACGTTGACATCATCTACTGCTGGTACAGCGGATACTGACAATATGTTCCACCAAACGATTATTGATGAGTCTTCTTATTCATTTACCGCCAACATACCTGTCGAATTCACCATCACATTTGATGAACCATTGGTTTATGACGGAACGTCTGAAATTCGCGTGTTTACCAATACTAATGGTCATGGATCATACAACACGTTAAATTTCCCCGCAGATAATACCTACGCCAATGGATATTATGCTTATGGAACAAACTCGTTCTCTTCCACTGGTGTTACTCCTGTTGCATACTTCGACCTTGAAGTGAGCACTCCGAAACTCTTCGGTACGGTAGCAGACATCTCTGGTAAGACCCAGGAGGCACCTTTGCATCTCGCTGGTGCCAAGGTGACCATCCGCAGCACGGAGGATGATGTGGAATACACCGGTATCTCCGACGAGAATGGTAATTACTGCATTGACATCATCCAAGACGATCTCGTTTATGATGAGTTGATCTGTGAATTGGATGGCTATGCAGATGAGAGCTATACCGAAAGATACGGCAAGAATGTCACCTTCACCGAGGATTGCGACCTGTGGGTTGCCGATTATCCCTTCTATTTGGATAGCGATGAAACGATAAGTGGATGCTTCTGGAGTCCTGGTATGTATCCTTGCGTGGAACTGACCATCTCAGAATCTACTTATGCCACATTCTATTATGAGAACGATGCATATATGATTCCTGACGGACTGACAGCCTATACTGTTAAGAAGAATGGCAATGAACTTACCTTAACAGAAGAGACGGCCTTGATTCCTGCTGCTTGTCCTGTGGTTATCAATGGAGAGCCGGGAACTTATCAGTTCAGATGGTCTGACTCCTCCAGTTCCTTCTCTGGCGAGAACGACCTTATTGGTTCCGAGGAAGGTGGTAAGTTCGGCAACGATGGTGCGAAGTACTACGTACTCTCGTGGAAGGACAAGAACAAGAACGTCGACGAAGTGGGCTTCTACTTCCAGTCTGGCTCAAAAGGCAAGTATGCCAAGGTGAAGGCTCACCAAGCTTATTTGCGTGTGCCTTCCTCACAGGCCAACGACGCTGGTTACACATTCACCTTCGACGAAGGCACCACTGGCATCGCCGCGGTGGAAACTGACAGTTCCGTGCTTGATCCGAACCAGCCGATGTACAATCTCGCCGGCCAGCGTGTTGGCAAAGACTACCGAGGCGTGGTGATTCAGAACGGCAAGAAAGTTATTAAGAAGTAAAAAGGTTAAGAAGATATGAAAACAGAATATATCAAACCTGAAAGCAAGTACTTGACCGTTAATGGCCAAGTGGTGATGCTTGGCACCGATGACGAGGAAGGTTATGGCAGCGCCATGGGCAACGAGGCCTCCTTCGAGGAGCAGGCCGAGGACTCCCAGGAGTCCCTTCCTCAGTCCACCTCGGTGTGGGATTAATTGAAAGGTAAAAAAGTAAGAAAGTAAAAGTTGGTCCCTGCACACAGATAGTGCAGGGACTGATTTTTTTGTCTGTTCGCTATCTTTGGGATATAGAAAAATGATATCCCTACATGAAATCCCTATTATGTCCTTTTGTTCCTATGTCAAAATAAAGTGTTCCTATGTTTTTGTGTCGAAAAAAACAAGTCCTTTTGTCGGAATATCCCAAAAATATGTTATTTTTGCACTTATACAATCCTTTTGACGAATCAACATAAAGAATACGCTTATGAATACGATGAAGAAGACAATCGCCGTGGTGCTGTCGTTGTTGGGGCTTCAACAGGTTCAAGCACAGTATCTCGTCGACTTCAACACGGCCATCGCTGTGCCTTCCCAAAACACCTACAACCCCATGTTCGAGGTAGCTACTGGATGGACCCGCATCGCCCCCTCAGCAGAAGGTGATGGCTACGGACCCTATTATATGGTGTATAGCTACAAGACTTCAGGTGGGGTGGACGATAGCGGTTGTCTCGTTGCCAATGCGCAGATAGCACCCCAATCGACTTATGATGGCACCATTGAAACGGTACATGATTATATTGTTACACCAACAGTGGAAGGTACTGTCACGATACAGTTGAAGGAGTCGAATCTCTCCAGTGGCAGCTATCCTTCCTTCGTGGAGTTCTACATGGCCAGTGAGGATGGCAAGAGTGTGGGACAAAAACTCACCGCCACGTTGACCGATGATGACGGCAATTCCGCCACACTCAACAAGACGAGTTTCATCACGGCCACCATTGTACTATCGCAACCTACGCGCATCGCCATACGTGGACAACATGTCTATTATGATAACTTCACAGCCACTTCGGCCACATTGCCTGAAATCAAGGCATTGACAGTGCAGAGCATCGTATCGGAAACGGCGCGTAACGGCAACAATTATGTCAATGAGAATGCCGATGGAACGTTCAATGTGAAATACTCTTTGGAGGTGAAGAACACAGGTAACGTGGATCTTGTGGCGGGCACTACTGAGAACTACGCTCTGCGTGTGTTCCGCCGTGGTTACCAGAACACACAGTATTCTAACGACTTCCCTGTGCCTGTGGACATCGCAGTGGGTGAGACGGCCTCTTTCGACATTGATGTGGTGATGCCGGCAGCAGCCATCTCTTCGAATAGATGGGCATATTATGATGTGGAGGATCGGCTATCTGGAAACATCAAACAGGGCTATTGGACCTATGTGCAGGAACTTGCACCCAAATTTGTGTTCCAGAATGCTAATTATACCATCTCTGAACCAACCAACGCCAGTAGTTTGAGTACAGGCGTATCACTTGGCATCATCACTGAGGAACAGGTGCTCAACTACATGATTTGGAACACGGGCAACGCACCACTCACCGTTCAGTCCGTCACCGTGCCTACGGGTTTTGTGCTGTCACTCACCGAGGGCTTTACCTTGGCTTCAGGAGAGAAACGCCTATTTACCGTCACCCTTCCCATCACCACGCCAGGTATATTCAGTGGCAACATTGAAGTGAAATATTTGGATAAGACGGGCACAGTACAGACCTACACGTTGCCCCTGTCGGGTACGGTGGCCGATCCCACGAAGAATTTGTTTACCTTTGACGATGGAGCAGGAAACGCCAAATTCCCGGAAAACTCCATACATCCAGATGGGGTGTATATATCACACAACAGTGAGACTGACAACTACTATCTCCAAAATGCTTCGGGCAAGGATGTGATGTTTATCACCCCGCTCATGACCGCTGCAACCGGTGAGACTTTCACCTTCGATGCGTGGTATAGCACTTTTAACAACGAGGCCAAAGTCGTGGTGTCTGTCTCCACCGACCGACAGCATTGGACGGAGTTGAGAACGGTGTCATACAATGAGATGGGTTCCCAAAGAAGCACTTTCGCCGTAACCATCGACCAAGCCGGCGACCTCTACCTCGGTTTCAAGTTGAAATATGCGCTCGTAGACGACATCTATGGATTGACACTGGCTGAGGCTCCAGAACACGACTGGTTCCTCACAGGTGCTGATATTCCTACCCAAGGTACACAGAACATCAACTATACCGCAACGGCACAGTTGAAGAACATCAGTGCTACCATCAGTGAGGCGGCGGGCTCTTACACTGCCACGCTCTACATGGGCAACGAGGCTTTCGAAGGCGAGGCCGTGGCTATGGGTATCAATACCAAGACGAACAGTTATTCTGCAGGTGGCGACAACGATAATACAGCTTCGCCAACCAACTTTACCTTTACGTTCAAGCCCCACAGTGCAGGTATCTTTACCGCATACATCGAGTTCAAAAGCGGTGACTATACCGTGACTACCGACCCCGTGAAGGTGACTATCGCCGATGAGGCCATTGTCAGCGAATTGGCTATAGGCACCCCAGCGAACAGCGACAGCAACTCTCCACTCAACCTCAACTACAATAACAGTGAGAGCGTGTCACTTTATAACGCGCAAATGTTGGCTTCCTATGGTTTGAAAGCTGGTGACAAGATTCAGTCGATTACTTATAAAGCATTTAAGACAGCGGATGAGAATACCACCGTGTTCAGCGCATATTATGAGTGGACCGACGACCAAACACAAACACAGCCGACAGAAAAGACGGCCTATGATACGACGGGTATGACAGCCATCGTGGAGAATGAGCATCATACATGGCCACAGACGGAAGGTGGTTATGGGGTGTTTGAGGACTATCTTACATTTACTTTCACTGAACCACTTGTCTATGAGGAAGGCAAGAGCCTTCGTCTTGTGTTACGTTCGGAGAACGACAGCGAGACGAACAACTATGCCAGTGTCTATTTTGAAAAGGGTGATTATGGCAACCACTACTATCACCGCAATGACAGTCGTTCGGATGTGAAGGTGGTTATCAATGGTGTTGAGGTAAACTCGAAAATCGGTGTTTATGCCGACTGGTTAGCAGGCAACAATCCTGTCCTACACATCAGTCTGCTTGTGGTGCCTGTCAATGTTTCGGGACAGGTGACCGACAGTGAAGGCCAGCCCATCGAGGGTGCCACGGTGACGGCATACAACGCGGAGAACGATGTGCAATATCAAGGCACGACAGACAGCGACGGCCAATATGCCATCGACGTGATACAGGACAAACTGACTTATGTGGTCACTGCCACAGCCGAGGGCTATGAGGAGTCTTCGGTCGAAGGAGTCACCTTTACCGATGGTAGCATGACGCAGGACTTCACGCTTACTGAGGCCATGCCATCAATGGTCACCGTTGCGCTCACTGCCGACGGCACATCGTACAGCGGCAAATGGGCACTCGACTTCAGCGGTCTTGACATTACACCGTTCAAGGCGACGCAGAAGAACCCACAGACCATCCATTGTGAGAGTGTGACCATCGTGCCCGCTGGCACGGGTGTCATTATCAAGGGAACGCCGGGTGAATATCAGGTGCCCACGACAACGGAGGCGACGACCGATGACTTCAGTGACAACCTGCTTGTGGCGAATGTTGACGAACCATACACTGTGACAGCTGCCGATGAGGGCTTTGTTTTCCGCTATGTGAACAAGGAGGGAACGGCGGTGTTCCAAAAAGCCCTGGCAGGACAAACGGTGAGTGCCGGCAAGGCTTATCTCCGTCTCTCTGAGGCCAGTGCGCTTGACTTCCTCGGCTTTGAGGAGAGTACCACGGACATTTCTCTCACCTCTCACCCCTCACCCCTTACATCTGAATGGTACACGTTGGATGGAAGGAGACTCGACGGCAAGCCTACTCAGAAAGGCATTTACATCGTGAATGGAAAGAAAGAAGTAAAGAGATGAAAAGGGACAAGTAGCAAGAGAATGTCCCGCTGCCTATTTATTCGTCAACTTATAAACTCGTCAACTATCAATTATGAAAAAAACATATATTTCACCCTCCATGAAATGGGTAGACACCAACGAAGAGGCCCTGATGCTGGGTATATCTGAACCCATTACCAGTGATACCGACCCATATCCGGAAGCTGCCAACGAAGGTCTCTTCGACGATGATGAAGAGAAGGACTACAACGATTATTATGGTTCCTACAACCAATATCTCAACCGTAAACTTTGGGAGAAATGATATACGAAATTTTCCGCCAACTGAATGCCATACCTCGTCCCTCGCACCATGAGGAACGGGTGGCCGATTTCCTCTGCCAATATGCGGAGAAACTGAATTTGGAATACGAACGTGATGAACAAAACTGTGTGGTGATACGCAAACCCGCATCGCCAGGATATGAGAATGCCACGCCCGTGGTGCTTCTCAACCACATGGACATGGTGTGTGTGGGTTTTTCCGATCCTCTCAACGACCCTGTGGTGACCTATGAGGATGATGGCTGGCTCAAGGCCCGGGGCACCTCGTTGGGTGCCGACAACGGCATAGGACTGTCGATGGCTCTTGCCGTGCTTGCCGACGACAGCATCCTTCACGGACCGCTGGAGGTGATGACGACCACCAACGAGGAAGATGGCATGAGCGGTGCGGCCAACCTCAGTGCCGACTTCCTGAAAGGCCGGCGAGTGGTCAATCTCGACTCCGAGGATTACGATACCATCACCACGGGGGCGGCGGGCGCATTTTTGCAAGAGCACCGACTGCCAATACAATGGCTACCAGCCCCAGGAGGCAAACGTCGATGGTTCCGTATCACGATAGGCGGTTTGCAGGGTGGTCATTCGGGTGTTGACATCAACAAGGGAAGGGCTTCGGCCACGGTGTTGGCTTGGGCCATACTCGCCGCTATATACAACGAGGTGGACATCGCTTTAGCTTCTCTTAATGTGGGTGAGGCCAATGCCTCAATAGCCACTAAGGCGGAGATGGTGATTACGGTGTCATCGGGTGAGGCGGCGGAATATGTGAAGGCTCAGGAAGAGGCGTTCAACGACTGGTTGCTCGAGGAATACGGCGATCGCGAACCCAATGCTTTCTGCCGCATCGAAAAAGTGGAAGCTGCCGAGCGTGTGGTGGATGACGACCATTTCGCGGCACTGATGACGGCTTTGGAGCAGATACCGCAGGGTGTGGTGGCCATGAGTGAGACCCTGGCCGACACCGTGCATACGTCGAACAATGTGGGCCGTGTTATGGCCACCGATGACGCCTTTGTGGTGACTACCCACACACGCAGTTTCTCCGATAGCGACATGGCTGCGCTGGCTGGAGATATCAAGGAGGTGTTCGCCAGTCAGGGTGGCACATCGACCACCATCATGGAGGCGCCGGCATGGCAGGAGAACCAACATTCGGAATATCTGCAGCAGGTGGGTGATGTGTTTGAGAAGGTGCTGGGCTGGAGACCCCGTCCCGTAGCCATGCATTTCGTGCTCGAGGCTGGCTATTTCGTGAGGAAGTTCCCTGGCATAGAAATTGCCTGCATAGGCCCACGCATCCTTGAACCGCACAGTGCCAACGAACGGGTTGAATTGTCTACTGTAGACGATATTTGGCGGGTGCTTGTGGCATTGCTGAAAACTCTCTGAGTTTTCATGAAAAGTACGAAGAAGTAACTTCCTATTTTACGAAGTAGAATTATTTCATTCTTCAAAAGGCAGCATGGGTGAGGTGTCGCCTAAGAGATTATAGGTCATGCGGTGGTAGGGCGTGGTCCCATATTTCCGTATGGCCTCGCGGTGGTCGCGGGTAGGGTAGCCTTTGTTCTTGCGCCATCCATACTGCGGATATTCCTTATCAAGTTGGTCCATGTAGTCATCGCGGTAGGTCTTGGCCAGGATGCTCGCCGCTGCAATTGATAGGTATTTGCCATCGCCCTTGACGATTGTGGCATGGCGTATGTCATGGTAGGGTTGGAAACGGTTGCCGTCGATGATGATGGCATCAGGACGCAAGTCCAGTTGGTCCAATGCGCGGTGCATGGCGAGGATGGAGGCTCTGAGGATGTTGATTTTGTCAATCTCTTCGGGTGTGACGATGCCTACGGCCCATGCCAAAGCATCGTTCTCAATCACCGTGCGTAACGCATGCCGCTGCTTGTCGGTGAGTTGCTTCGAGTCGTTGAGTTCCGCATTTTGGTAGTTGGGAGGGAAGATGACGGCGGCGGCATAGACACTGCCAGCCAGACATCCCCGTCCAGCCTCGTCGCAACCCGCCTCAATGCAGTTGGGGAAATGATAGGGTAGTAGCATGGCTAAAACATCTTACTCACTTTTTTTACTCCTTCCACGAGCGTGTCCACTTCGTCGAGGGTGTTGTAGAGGGCAAAAGAGGCACGTACGGTGCCCAATATGCCGTAACGGTCCATGAGAGGTTGGGCGCAGTGATGTCCGGTGCGTACGGCAATACCGAGACGGTCGAGTAGGGTACCCATGTCGAGAGGATGGATGTTGCCCACAAGGAACGACACCACGGCATCTTTCTCTTGTGCCGTTCCTATGAGACGCATGTCCTCGATGGTCGACAATTGTTCCATGCAGTAGCGTGTGAGAGCCTGTTCATGGGCACGGATATTGTCCAGTCCCAAGTCATTCACATAGTCGAGGGCTTTGGCCAGTCCCACGCTGGCGATATAGTCGGGAGTGCCAGCCTCGAATTTTAAGGGCAACCGTTCGAAGGTGGTCTTCTCGAAACTCACATGTTCAATCATCTCGCCGCCACCTTGGTAGGGGGGCATGCGGTCGAGCCATTCCTCCTTGCCATAGAGCACGCCGATGCCAGTAGGTCCGTATACTTTATGGCCACTGAAAGCGAAAAAGTCGCAACCGAGGGCCTGCACGTCGATGGGCAGGTGGGGGGTGCTCTGCGCTCCGTCGACCATCACGGGAACATCGTGCTCATGTGCGATGGCTATCATCTCTTCAATGGGGTTGATGGTACCCAACACATTACTCACGTGGGTGACGCTCACCAGACGGGTACGTTCGGTGAACAATTGGCGGTAGGCTTCGATGTCGAGTTCGCCGTTGTCGTTGACGGGGATGATGCGAAGGGCAATGCCTCGTTTGGCGGCCATCAGTTGCCAAGGCACAATGTTGCTATGGTGTTCCATCTCGGAGATAATCACCTCGTCGCCTTTGTTCATAAAAGCTTCGGTGAACGAAGTGGCCACAAGGTTCACGCTCTCTGTGGTGCCCCGTGTGAAGATGATTTCCGACGTGCTCTGTGCATTGATGAATCGGCGCACCGTTTCACGTGCCGCCTCATGCTGTTCGGTGGCCTGCTGTGAGAGGTAATGAACGCCACGGTGTACGTTTGCGTTGACATTGAGATATTCGTCACGCATGGCATCAAGTACACACAGGGGTTTCTGTGTGGTGGCTCCATTGTCAAGGTAGACCAATGGTCGACCATACACTTCTCTGCTGAGGATGGGAAAATCGGCTCTTATCTTATTGATGTTGAACATTGTCATTTGTTTTTTGTTCCTGTGATTTAGGACAACTGAACAATATGCCAAGGGTTGCTCTTTTACCCTTTGCCCTTTATTTGCACAACCTACACCCCTCGCATTTGCTCAACTCGCCACGGAAACGTTTCTCCACCAAATAGCGTAATCTGTCGCGCAGCGGCACCAAAGCTATCTGCTCAATAACTTCTCCCACGAAAGCTTGTTGGAGCAGCGTCTTGGCCTCGTGTAACGGTATGCCTCGCTGCCGCATATAAAATAGGGCGGCATCGTTGAGTTGGCCCACCGTGCTGCCATGTGAACACTTCACATCGTCGGCATAGATTTCGAGCATTGGTTGGGTGAACATACGGGCATCGGGAGTGACGCACAGGTTCTGGTTCGTTTCCTCCGATTCTGTGTGTTGGGCGCCAGGACGCACGAGCACCTTGCCCGCGAAGGCTCCCACGGCCTTTTCGTCGAGCACGTATTTATATAGTTCGTTGCTGGTGCAGTGGCACGCTACATGGTCGATGAGTGTGTTGTTGTCCACATGCTGTTCCTTGTCTGCCACGACGCAGCCATTGAGCGAGCATGAGGCTCCTTCTCCGTGCAGCTTCACATCGAGACGGTTGCGGGTGGTACCATTGTGCAGTGTGATACTGCCATGATGGAATACGCTCTGTGCTTGCTGGTCGACAAACACGTTGCTCACACGGGTGTTACGGTAATGGGTCTCCTCCAGGCAGTATAGTTGGAGAGAAGCTCTCTCGCCTACGAACACTTCCACCACTTGGGTGGTGAGGAAAGGCAGATCATCGGCGGCGTGGTCGCAGAATAGGAGTGTAGCCTCGGCGTCTTCATCAATGATGATAAGCACACGACGGTTGGCCATCAGCGCTACGTCGGAACGGAGGATATTGATAACCTGGATGGCTTTGTCCGCCTTCACGCCGCTATTCACGTGGATGAGCAGTCCATCTTGGGCGAGCATGGTGTTGAGGGCTGTTACGGCATCGTCGGCACTATGAGCCAACTGTCCGTAGTGCGCGGCAATGAAGTCGGGATGCTGTTCGGCATAGTCTTTGAGCGAAGCCACTTCCACCCCTTCTGGCAATGTGTTCTTTGGCTGCGAAGCTCCAAGGAATGCATCGTTGACGATGAAAAATAGTTGTGTGCTCAGGTTTGGCACGTCGCAGCGAAATGCTTCATAGGGATCGACGGGAATCTGCAGCCGACGCAGGTTAAGGCCGTAGTCGGGAGCGAAGAGAGCCCCGATGTCGGTATAACGGTAACGCTCCACCTTGCGCGAGGGGAATCCCGACCGTTCCAGGTCGGAAGCCGCCGTGTCGCGCAGGGCATTCATCACCGCCGCCCCATGCTGGTGTATTAGCTCGCGCTGACCACGATATAGTTCAATATATTGCTGCTCGCTCTGCATCACTTCAGCCATTCATAACCGTTTTCCTGAATCTCCACTGCCAGTTCGGGACCAGCCGTCTTGACGATGCGTCCTTGGTAGAGAACATGCACCACATCGGGACGTATCATTTCCAGCAGGCGATCGTAGTGGGTGATGACGATGCGGCTGTTCTCGGGCGTACGCAGTTTGTTAACTCCCTCGGCCACGATACGCATGGCATCGACATCGAGACCGGAGTCGGTCTCGTCGAGGATAGCCAGCTTGGGTTCAAGCATGGCCATTTGGAATATCTCATTTCGTTTTTTCTCGCCGCCGCTGAACCCTTCGTTCACCGAACGTGATGATAATTTGCTGTCCATTTCCACCACCTTGCGTTTCTCGCGCATGAGCTTGAGAAACTCGGAAGCATTGAGGGCAGGAAGTCCTTGGAATTTGCGTTTCTCATTGATGGCGGCGCGCATGAACTGTGTCATCGACACGCCTGGAATTTCCACGGGGTATTGAAAAGAGAGGAACAATCCCTCGTGTGCGCGTTCTTCGGGTTTCATGGCGAGGAGGTCCTTGCCGTTGAAGACGACACTCCCCTCTGTCACCTCGTAAATGGGATTGCCGACGAGCACCGCGCTCAGTGTGCTTTTCCCCGAACCATTGGGACCCATGATGGCATGGGTCTCGCCATCGTGGATGGTGAGATCGATACCACGTAATATCTCTTTGTCGCCGATGCGGGCGTGAAGGTTCTTAACTTCTAACATTCTTTTTATATGTTTGTTAGGATAACCTAAGATTTCTTAGGTTTTCATAGGTTTTAGGATAGCCTGGGATTATCTAGGCTCCCTCATGCTCCTCTCTTTAATCTTTTAATTTTATATTCTTTTAATCTTTCTTGCTCCTTGCCTCTTGCTCCTTAGAATCACCCCACCGTTCCTTCAAGCGACACGGAGAGCAGTTTCTGCGCCTCGGCGGCAAACTCCAATGGTAGTTTGTTGAGCACTTCCTTGGCATAGCCGTTGACGATGATGCCCACGGCCTGCTCGGTGGGTATGCCGCGCTGGTTACAGTAGAACAGCTGGTCTTCACTGATTTTGCTCGTTGTGGCTTCATGTTCCACAATGGCCGTATCGTTGTGGATATCCATGTAGGGAAAGGTGTGCGCCCCACATTCGCTGCCCAGCAATAGACTGTCGCATGAGCTATAGTTGCGGGCGTTGTCGGCGGTGCGCGTGGCTCTTACCAGTCCGCGGTAGGAGTTTTGGCTCTTTCCGGCGCTGATTCCTTTCGAGATGATGGTGCTCTTGGTGTTGCGCCCCATGTGAATCATCTTCGTGCCGGTGTCGGCCTCTTGGTGGTGGTTGGTCACTGCCACGGAATAGAACTCGGCTTGGGAACCGTCGCCACGGAGTACGCAAGAGGGATATTTCCATGTGATGGCGCTGCCCGTCTCCACCTGTGTCCACGACAACCGCGAATCTTTGCCACGCAAGTCACCGCGTTTGGTCACTAGGTTGAGAACGCCGCCTCGCCCTTCTTCGTCGCCAGGGTACCAGTTCTGCACAGTGGAGTATTTCACTTCTGCGCGGTCGTTGACGATAATCTCGACAATGGCGGCATGTAGCTGGTTCTCGTCGCGCATGGGAGCGGTGCACCCTTCAAGGTACGACACGTAGGAGTCATCATCGGCGATGATCAGTGTGCGCTCAAACTGACCTGTGTTACGTGCGTTGATGCGGAAGTAGCTGCTCAGTTCCATCGGGCAGCGAACACCTTTGGGGATATATACGAATGAGCCGTCGCTGAACACGGCACTGTTAAGGGCGGCGAAGAAATTGTCGCGGTAAGGAACCACGGTGCCCAGGTACTGTCGCACCAGGTCGGGATGTTGTTTGATGGCATCGCCGATGGAGCAGAAGATGACCCCCATCTCCGCCAGTTTCTCCTTGAAGGTGGTTTTCACCGACACAGAGTCCATGATGGCATCAACAGCCATGCCGCTCAGCGCCAGCCGTTCCTCAAGAGGAATACCCAGTTTGTCGAAAGTCTTCATCACCTCGGGGTCGATATCATCGAGGCTTTTCGGTCCATCGGCTTTCTTGGCCAAGGGATCGGCATAGTAGGAGATGGCTTGATAGTCGATGGGGGGAAGGGTGACATGTCCCCATTCTGGCTGTTTCATCGTCAGCCAGTGGCGGTATGCCTGCAGGCGAAAGTCGAGCATCCACTCGGGTTCTCCCTTCTTGTGTGAAATCAAGCGCACGACCTCTTCGTTGAGGCCGCGCTCTATGATTTCAGTATGTACATCGGTGGTGAAGCCGAACTCATATTTCTTTTCCGCCACCTTACGGACAAAGTCATTGCCCATCTTTTTCTGGTTTGAAGTTTGAAATTTCTTGCTTCTTGCCCTGGCTTCTATAGCGGCTATATCTTCTATAGTAACTATAGCTTCTATAGCATCTATAGCTTTACAGTTTCTGTTGCACTTCAATCTCGGTGTAGGTTTCGATGATGTCGCCTACCTGGATGTCGTTGAAATTGACGAGGCTGATGCCACACTCGAAGTTGACACCCACCTCCTTCACGTCGTCCTTGAAACGTTTCAGGGCATTGATGTCGCCTGTGTGAACCACAATGCCATCGCGCACCAGACGGGCTTTGTCGGTACGGTGTACCTTGCCCTCGGTGACCAGGGCACCGGCTACGGCTCCCACCTTTGATATGCGGTATACTTCCTTCACTTCCACCTGACCAGTGACAATCTCTTTCTTCACCTTGTCGAGCATACCAATCATGGCATCCTTGATGTCTTCTATGGCATCGTAGATGACGGAATAGGTGTTGATTTCCACTCCCTCACGTTCGGCCAGCTTGCGTGCTGCCGATGAGGGGCGTACTTGGAATCCCACAATGATGGCATTCGAGGCATACGCCATCTGCACATCGTTCTCGGAAATCTGACCGACCGCCTTGGATATGACGTTCACATTGATCTTCTCGGTGGAGAGTTTAATGAACGAGTCGCTCAGGGCTTCGATGGAACCATCGGTGTCGCCTTTCACCATCAGGTTGAGTTCCTTGAACTCGCCCAGGGCGATGCGGCGGCTGATGTCTGAGAGGGTTAGGCGTGTTTGTGTGCGCAGACCTTGCTCACGCTGTAGCTGCTCTCGTTTGTTGGCAATCTCGCGGGCGGCCTGTTCGTTTTCCATGATATGGAACGAGTCACCGGCCGTTGGAGCGCCGTTCAGACCGAGGATGATGGCTGGCTCGGCGGGGCCTACTTTTTCCATGCGTTGGTAGCGTTCGTTGAACATCGCCTTGATACGTCCATGGCTTGTTCCTGCGATGACCACGTCGCCCACCTTCAACGTGCCATTTGACACGAGAACCGTCGACACATAGCCGCGTCCTTTGTCGAGTGACGACTCTATGACGCTGCCCACGGCCTTGCGGTTGGGGTTCGCTTTCAGCTCGAGCATTTCCGCTTCAAGGAGCACCTTCTCCAGCAATTCGTCTACGCCGATGCCTTTTTTGGCGGATATTTCCTGACACTGGTATTTGCCACCCCAATCTTCCACCAACAGATTCATGTTGGCCAAGTCTTCGCGTATCTTTTCGGGGTTGGCTCCGGGTTTGTCAATCTTGTTGATAGCGAACACCATGGGCACGTTGGCTGCCTGGGCATGGGCGATGGCTTCCTTGGTGGTTGGCATCACGCTGTCGTCGGCGGCGATGATGATGATGGCGATGTCGGTCACCTGGGCACCGCGGGCGCGCATGGCTGTGAACGCCTCATGTCCCGGCGTGTCGAGGAAGGTGATCTTGCGTCCGTCGGCCAATGTCACGTTATAGGCACCGATATGCTGTGTGATACCTCCAGCTTCGCCGGCAATGACATTTGTCTTGCGGATATAATCGAGCAGCGAAGTCTTGCCATGGTCCACATGTCCCATTACGGTAACGATGGGCGCGCGTGGCACGAGGTCGTTTTCATCGTCCACGTCTTCATGGATAGCTTCGCTCACCGAGGCACTCACATATTCGGTCTTGAAACCGAATTCGTCGGCCACGATATTGATGGTCTCGGCATCTAAGCGTTGGTTGATGCTCACCATGATACCCACGCTCATACAAGTACCAATGACCTTGACCACCGGAACATTCATCATCGTGGCTAGCTCGCTCACTGTGACGAACTCTGTAAGTTTGAGCGTCTTGCTCTCTGCCTGCATGGCTTCGTTCTCTTCCATGATGCGCTCATGCACGGCCTCGCGTTTCTCCTTGCGGTATTTGGCGCCTTTCTTGTTCTGAGTCTTGCTGGTGAGTTGGGCAAGCGTCTCCTTTACCTTGCGTGCCACATCCTCTTCGTTCACTTCCAATGGTTTGGGAGCGCGTTTGCGGTTCTTGTTCTTCTTGCCTTGGTTGCCTTGACCACCTTGGTTGTTTTTGTTGCCGTCACGTGTCGGTGAGGGTTGGTTGCCGATGGCGTTGATGTCGACGCGTTCTTTGTTGATGCGATTGCGTTTCTTGCGTTCGCCACTATGCTGTTGTTGCGCCTTCTCTTCACGTTCCTTGCGCTTCTCTTCCTTCGATTTCTTCTTCGGACGGGTGTTCTGGTTGATGGCCGTGAGGTCGATTTTGCCCACCACGTTGAGCTTGGGCGTTTCTTTATGCTCACTCTTGAGGGTAAACACTTGAGAGCTTTCCTTATCTTGGCTTTGCTGTTCCAACGTGTTGTCGGCGTTCTCCTCAGGTGCCGTCTCTACGGTTTCCTGCTTCTCTTCGGATTGTGCCACCGCTGGTTCTGGGGCCTCGATTATGTCGACATCCTCTTTGGGCTGGGTACTAGTCACCTCTGAAACGGCCGGTTGCACCACCGATGTTTCCTCTTTCACAGGTTGCTCGGGTGTGGGAGCCTCGGACACCTTCTTTTTCGTTTCCGTTATTTCCGCTACAGGGCTCTCGGCAGCAGCCTTGTCAAGCGGTGTCTTTTCCTTCGCTGGTTCGGCGGCAATGGGCTCTGGCTTCTTCTCTGGTGTTTTCTTGCCAAGTTTGTCCAGATTGATCTTGCCCACCTGTTTGAATTGCTGGCGACCAGAGGAGAGCAGTGCCTCGGCATGGTGGCTCTCGGGCTTTTCTTCCTTCTTCTCTTTACGTTTGGGGAAGATGGCGCTGGCTTGGGTGCGCAAGTCTTTGTCGGTCTTGTGGCTGTCCACAAGAGCCTGGTATTGCTCGTCGTTGAGCTTGTAGTTGGGGTTGGGTTCCACCTCCCCCAGATCTTTTCGTTTTGTTAGGAAATCAACTGCCGTTTGAAGTCCTATATTCAGTTCGCGTATTGCTTTACTTAGTCTAATACCCATTATATCTCGGTTAATTGTTTTTTTTGTTGATGATTACTCAAATTCGGCTCTGAGGATGCGGAGCACCTCTTCTACGGTTTCCTCTTCCAGGTCGGCCTTGTCTTTGTCGGTCAACATCTCACGCGGTGCCTTGAGCACAGCTTTTGCGGTGTCGAGACCGATACCTTTGATGGAGTCGATGATCCAAGGCTCGATTTCGTCCTTGAACTCTTCCAGGTCGACATCGTCTTCCTCCTCGTTGTTCACTTCACGGAACACATCGATGGTAAAGCCCGTGAGCATCGAAGCAAGCTTGATATTCAGACCACTCTTGCCGATGGCCAGCGACACTTGCTCAGGCGAGAGGTACACTTCTGCCTTCTTCTCTTCTTCATTGATACTGATGCTCGATACCTGAGCGGGACTCAATGCTCGCTGTATGTAGAGGTTGGTGTTTTGCGTGTAATTGATCACGTCGATATTCTCGTTGCAGAGTTCACGTACGATACCATGCACGCGGCTTCCTTTGACGCCCACGCATGCTCCTACGGGGTCGATACGGTCGTCGTAGCTCTCCACGGCCACCTTGGCGCGTTCGCCGGGCATGCGGGCGATGCCTTTGATGGAGATGAGCCCGTCGGCGATTTCAGGAACCTCGGCTTCGAGCAGACGTTGCAGGAACAGGGGACTGGTGCGTGAGAGGATGATTTTGGGGTTGTTGTTGTCGTTTTTCACCTCATGTACGATGGCTCGGATGGTGTCGCCTTTGCGGTAGTTGTCGTTTGGTATCTGCTCCAATTTTGGAAGAATCAGCTCGTTGTTCTCGTCGTCGACGACAAGAACCTCGCGTTTCCATATTTGGTAGATTTCGCCGCTAATTACCTCGCCCACTCGATCCTTGTATTTCTGATATAGGGAGTCGTGCTCCAACTCCAGGATTTTCGAGGCAAGTGTCTGTCGCAGAGTGAGGATGTACCGACGGCCAAATTTATTGAAGTCGACACGTTCTGTCACCTCCTCACCCTCTTCATAGTCAGGTTCGATTTTTTTGGCGTCGGAAAGACTGATTTCCTTATTCTCGTCAACCACCTCACCGTCGGCCACGACGATGCGGTTACGATAAATCTCAAAGTCGCCCTTGTCGGGGTTCACAATCACGTCGATATTCTCGTCGCTGCCAAAGATCTTGGCCAATACATTGCGGAAGCTCTCTTCGAGCACGCTAACCAAGGTGGTGCGGTCGATGTTCTTCGTTTCTTTGAACTCCCTGAAGGTTTCGATGAGGTTAGGACCCTCGTTGGTCATTTTTTTTGTAGCCATAATATATTTTAATTTGTTTTTTTTCTGAAAATCGGTGTTATTTGAAGGAAATAAGGTACTTGGTGTATTTCACTTCGTCCATGCGGAAAGTATGGTCCACCTCGGTGCTAACGAGGCGTTTTTTCCCTTCCACTTTCACCTTCTCGACAACGGTAACAATGAATTCGGGGGCATTCACCGACTTGAGCACGCCTCGAACCTTTTTGCCGTCGGCCTGAAGAACTTCCACTTCTTTGCCAATGCAGTTCTCATACTGACGCACTACTTTGAAGGGCTGTCCCAGCCCGGCAGAGCCTACTTCCAGCTCATAGTCCTCCACCTCACGGTCGAGGTGGTCCTCAATGTAGCGGCTCAAGGCCACGCAGTCTTCTATCCAGACACCATCGGCATGGTCAATTTCCACGACGATACGGTTGTCGGTACTAATCTCCACGTCGACGAGGAAATAGTCCTGGTCGGCGAGCCACTCATTCACTAAATTTTCTACGACTTTCTTCTCAATCATGTTGATGTAATTATAATGAAAATGAGAGGTTCTTTCGAACCCCTCATTCCACTGAACGGGTGCAAAGGTACTAATAAGTTTGCACTTATGCAAATATTTGTAGGTTTTTTTGAGATTGGAGCGTTGATTCACAGTTTTTTGGAGGAAGGAGAGACGGGCTCCCCGTCATTCGCCCCCATCGCTTGTCACTCTGCCTTAAGAATCCCCCTGTATCTCTCAGTGTCTTGGATTAGCAGCAGTGCCTCTTTCATCACCTTGTCGGTGCGCAGTCCGTTTTCCACCGCTCCCCGTTGGTAATAGTAGGCCGCCACAATATCGGTTTCGAGCAGTTTTTTGATGGTGTCTTTGTGATAGTCGAGGTCATGGTCGAGGTTGTGGGTAAGTTTTTGCTGCAAACGGTCGAAATCGTCCTTGGCATCGTCATAATACCCTTCGAACTTGGCCAGTTTGATGAGATTATCCATATACCGTTCTGTTTCGGGGTCGTATTTGAAACCGCTTTTGAGCACCCGTTGCTTGAATTCCGCATAGTCGGTATCGCTCAGTTGGAACTGTGAAGGCGGGGCTATGGTGGGGTGCCGCTGTATATAGTCAATCTCATATTTGAGCATCACCTCGGTGCTGTCCATGCCTGATGTGGCTAAGTAATATGCGATGTTGGGCAGCGAGTCGGGCTTCACTTCTATGTCGGGCATGATGCCACCTCCGTCACGCACCTCACGTCCTCCCTTGGTGTGGAACACTCGGGTGAGCGAGTCGGGGATGTGCTCGGTATAGCCGCCGTGCGAATGACGATAGTTGATGGCTTGTATGCAACGCCCGCTGGGGATGTAGTATTTGTCGGTGGTGAGTTTGAGTGAACCGTTATAGGGCAGTTCCACGCTCATCTGTACCAGTCCCTTTCCGTAGGTGCGTGAGCCTACAACGACAGCACGGTCAAGGTCTTGCAGTGCTCCACTCGTTATCTCGCTGGCGCTGGCTGTCATGTCGTCAACGAGCACCACCAAGGGCATCACCGTGTCGATAGGCTCCACCTTGGTGATGTAGTCGTGGTTGGAACGAGCCAATTTGCCTCGATTCGACACGATGAGCTCGCCCATGGGGACGAACATGTTGACGATGTCGACGGCCTCCGACTCCGACCCCCCACCATTGCTGCGTAGGTCGAGCACAAAACCGCGGATACCCTGTTCCTTCATCTCTATGAAAGCGCGGCGCACCTCTTTGGCACACCCCTCGGTGAATTGGCGCAGACTAAGGTAACCCACTCCTCCCTGTTGTATACCATAGTAGGTCACAGCAGGGGTCTGTATGGTGCGGCGCGTGATTTTCATCTTCATCTTCTTGCCCGTGGCAGGACGCTCTATTTTCAGTATGAAACTGGTGCCGGGGTCACCGCGCAGGTGGTCACTCACATAGCTCACGCTCTTATCGGTCATCAAGCTGTCGTCGATACTCAGGATGATGTCGCCCTTCTTCAGGCCGGCCTCGTCAGCGGGCATCCCTTCGTAGGGCTCGTCGATGACTACCCGTTTCAGTTCGGCATTGTAGCGGATGAGGGCACCGATGCCTGCAAACTTACCCGTGTATATCTCTTTCAGCTCCTGCATGTTCTCCTCAGGATAATACTCGGTATAGGGATCCAGACTCTTGAGCATGGCTTTGATGGCAGTGCCCACCACCTCATTGGCGTCAAGCGTATCGACATACATCAGTTCGAGGTTTTTGTAGATAGTGTTGAACACCTCGAGGTTTTTCGACATGTCGAAGAGGTGGTTGCCGTTTCCCTGCGCATGCATGGGCAGAGCCGTCAACAAGAGGGTTGCCAATAGGAAAAAGTATTTCTTCATTTAGATGATGCTGTTTTATACAGTTTTCGACCTACAAAAGTACAAGATAATCATCGGAAACCCGTCTTTTTGTCTGTTTTTTTATGATTTTTCAAGGAAAAACGTATTTTTTTCGCCGAAAAGTTTGGTGGAATTAAAAATTCGCATTACTTTTGCAACCGCATTCGCAAAAAATGCTGCTTCAGTAGCTCAGTTGGTTAGAGCACCTGACTGTTAATCAGGGGGTCGTTGGTTCAAGCCCATCCTGAAGCGCAAGTCCCAGCCGAAAGGTTGGGATTTTTGTATATATGGGCTTTCACCAAGGTTTTCTCCCTCGCTTTTCCCGTTGCCCCGCCTGCGGCGACTGCAACGGCTCGGTCGAAGGGTCGCGAGGCGACAAGTCTCAAGCCCATCCTGAAGCGCAATGAGAATAAAGGAGTTAGTTTCGTGCTAACTCCTTTTTCTTTATGGTAGTGTAACGAAGGTGGAACAAGTCGGCGGACTTTCCAGGTTGGTGAATCCAAATTTACCAACTAGGAAAAACCGCAGATTCCCTATTTAGGGTAATCAAAATGCCTGCTTACGTTAATCTTATGAGATTTAACACTATATGCCGAAAGACGATTATTCTTATCAAATGTATTTGTAAAGTTCAGTGTGTCGTTCTTATATACATCATTATAAACATAAATTATTGATATCGGATGTGATGGAACATACCCTCCGATTTCGCCTGTAAGATATTTTGCAATCAGTTTCTTTGTATCAAAAAGATCCATGAACAGAGCTATTCCAGAACGGGGAGAGTTGACATTCATGTCATATACAATGTGATTGTGCTGTGTATTTCCATAATAATCGCCAGTGACAATGACATCAGTGACAAGGTTGTCTTTCCAAACAAACTTGTATTCAGGTACATCTGTACAACAAGGTATTATTGCACTTATCATATGGCCATCTGAATCATAATTATACTCGTATTCTTCTCTAATGGGAGGAATATAACGAATATTCCCACTATCTGGCTCACTTTCGTTTATAGGAATGTCGTTTACCAAAATTGCCCTACCCTTGTTGTCGGCATATATCGACAATGTATCATTCCACCCAACTTTCTCATTCTTATTGGTAATATAGGATCTGTTGCTACATACTGTCAGATACCTTCTCAGCTCTTGCCCATCATACTCTTTAGTATTGGGGTATTTATTGCAACTTGATAGAATAGCAATAGATGGCAATAGAAAAGCTCCAAATAATGAGATAATGCAAATATTTCTTGTTTCCATTGTTTTTCCTAAGATATCACCACTTAATAGTTAATAGCACTATTGTAGTACACATTATTGTTGTCGGGTTTATGATTGTTGGAGATGTATTCGAAGAGAGAGGTCATCTTTCTTCCATAATATTTTTACTTTTCCAATTGCTTCACTGAAGACCAAAATCTGGAATTGATGTCAAACCACAATTCATCTCCCTTCTGCATATAGAACCTGTTTGGGCTGTTGACGACAAAAGTGTCGAAATCTCTTTGGATGTCACCAAGCCCACTTTGTTCGATGTCTCCGTCGAAGATGATGATGCCATACGGAGAGATGGTGTCAATGAGTTTTACTTTTATTCGTCTCGATACGTAATCAATATCGGTAATCTTTCCCTTGGTTAAATGGTCGAGATTCTCATCCTCAAACCATATCTTTTCTTCCTCCTCAGTCGAGCACCCATAAGGATACATAAAATAAACTGTTTTACCCTTTTTATAACCCTTTTCCTTAAATTCGCGTTTTGTCTCACGGGCGTCTTTGCTCATTTTATACTTGAGCCTTAGCCATAACCGCTTCAGTGGATTTTTAATCACTTTATAATTTCTGGGAGTTGGAGTGCTTGCTTCGATATCATCTTCAGTAACATAATCCAATCCTTGAATCTTTTTCTTATAGTAAGCCTTTAGAATAATATCCGACATGTCATCAGGGTGGATTACGTTCCTATCGAGAAAATACCGCTGAAGGCGAGAACCTCCCCACAACCCCCAGTAGTTCCTAATCCACATTCCTAAACTAAGATGACATACGGCACGAAAATCATCCAATGACAGGGAGTCAGAAACGTAGCGTTTGTCCTCGACGCTAATAATCATGTCTAAAGAGTCAATGGCCTCGTCAATGTCCTTGGGAACATAGATTCCATCGATTCTATCCACGAGATAACGATAGTCTCGTTGAGATATTACTTTCTCCTGTGCTGCTGATGATACACACAGAAGAAATGCCATGATGATGAATGTCGTTGTCTTGTATGTCATAGTCCGAATAAACCTTGATTTCATTGTGTCTTTTCAAAATTAATCTGATTCCTGCACCCCCTAAATCGATTTTTCAATGCCGTAAAGATATGAAATAGTTTTCATACAAGCAAGCACGACACAATCATGTAATTTTTTAGAATTCCAGACGGAATCCCTTTTCTTTCATCTCATTGTAGCTCTCTGGATTGAATTTATAGAGAAATGCCACTTTTTTGTTGGGCAGTGGGAGGGTTTCTTCGAGCTGAGTCAGGATACCCAGTTTCAATATCTTATTGGCAAAATTGCGTCTGTCAAACTTCACACATAGGATGGCTTCATACAGATGCTGAAGCTGGGTCATCGTGAACCGCTCGGGCAACAGCTCGAATCCTATGGGCTCAAAGTGAATCTGTTGGCGCAACTCATGGGTGGCCTCGCGTAAAATCAGGTCGTGGTCGAAAGCTAAAGACGGCACTTTGTCGAGTGGGAACCACTGAGCCTTTGCGGCATCATCGCCTCCCTTGACCTCACTGATACGCACCAAGGCATAATAGGCAATGGTAATAACACGCTCTCGAGGGTCACGATCAACAGCAGAGAAAGTATGAAACTGGTGGATATATGCGTCCTTCAGTCCTGTTTCTTCGAAAAGTTCGCGCTTGGCACCCATCAGTGCGGTCTCATCCATCTTCAGGAATCCACCTGGAAACGCCCAGCGACCTTTAAAAGGTTCAATGCCCCTTTCTACCAATAGGACATTCAAACGTGTTCCGTCAAACCCGAATATCACACAGTCAGTGGTGACACTAGGATGAGGGTACTTGTAATGATACTTTAATTCTTCCATTTTATTGTATTTGATTGATTATGCAGCGTTGGGCAGATTCTTGAATCTTAGAGTTATACCTTTTTGTTGCGTAATATTTACGTTGCAAAAGTACAATTAATTTTGCAATTAGCGATACTTTTGAGTTTTTTTACGTGAGTTTTGTTGTTAAATTGCTTTTTATCCCAAATCATTGCCATTCGTCACACCGTCGGCTTCACATGGTTGAACACATCAGGTCATATCAGTGCCAACAATGCTGAAAGCAGCACCAACACCCCTATATAGTCAGCTATCAATTTGCAGATTCTTTTCATGTTATATCCTCTTTATTACTTAGTTTTTTGTGTTAGCATATAAAGGTGCGATTTTTGACTAATAGCGATAATTATTCTTTACGAGATGGTGATAATATTAAAGAGGGACACATTGATGTGATGTGACCCTTTTTAATTAGTATTTGGAAAACATTACTTATTCTTTCCAAACTCTCTTCCCAGAAGACTATTTACTATAAACTATTTTAGTCCTACCATCCGTGTACTTCACGATGTTGAGGCCTTTGGCTGGTTGGTAAAGTTTAATGCCATCAATGGTATAGAATCCCTCGATTTCGGCGTTCGGGGCAGCGTACATCTGGTTGATGGCCGTTGTCTCTTCGCCCTCACCTTCTTCATCAATGATAAACTTGGTATTCGCATAGTCATCGCCAATAAATGTGGATTTGATGTACCAACGATACGCACCCAGTCGCTGATTTGCTTCATTCCATTTCAAATTGCCATTGGTATTCAAACTGAACCATTGTTGCGCTTCCGAAGTTGAATAAAAATCGTAGACACCATAGAAATCGTAGTCATAAATTGTTGTTGACACTTGTTTCAAACTACCCATATCCATGGCTTTGAGTGTAGCATTTTCGGCAACGAACTCATACACACCAGCCGTTTTCGGCTTAATGATGTATGGTTTGTTGGCCTTGAGGGTATATCCCGCTGATACCTCTACGATTTTCATGACGACCTTATTCTCGTCTTGCACAACACCCTCCTGATCAGCAGCAGCAGAGAACATGTGTATTCGATAGAATGTGCATCTATCGAGGTCTTCATCTGTTATGATATAGTCGAAAGGCACAAACCAGCACTGACGATGTCCCGCCGTCTTCGAAGAGAATTCTCGTTTGTAAGTTATTTCGTTGACTTCTATGTTTTCATCGATTGTATATGGCGTTTTTTCGGTAAGGAGGTCTAACAGTTCGTAGGTTTCCAGAGCCATTTCGACGATATTGAAGTTCTGCCAATAGGGAACTGCTTGGTATGACCCCTTTGTGCCGTATGGCACGTAAAGCGTGGCGCCTTCATAAATGGAAAACGTTTTTTCAGTAATCGTCTGGGGTGTAGTATTATAGTTATATACAGTTGTCAGGCTGGTGCAACCACGAAATGCACATTTATTAATGTTCGTGGCAGTCGATGGAATGGACGCACTTGTCAGACCCCTGCATCCGTAAAACGCATATTCTCCGATGTTGACCACACCCTCGAGAATGGTCAGGTCCGTCATTCCCGTACATTCTTCAAACGCAGACATGCCGATGCTGTTAACGCTGCCGGGAATGGTCAGACTTGTCAGACCGGAACAGCCATAAAAGGCACCTTCACTGATGTCGACCACACTCACTGGTATGGTCAGACTTGTCAGCCCGGTGCAACCGTCGAACGCATACATACCGATACTCGTCACACTCTCGGGGATGATCACACTTGTCAGACCCGAGCAGCCATTGAATACGCTTCTGCCAATGCTGGTGATGCTCTCGGGAATGGTCACACTCGTCAGTCCCGTGCAGCGAATGAAGGCAAAATTACCTATTTCCGTGACACTTGACGGGATATTCACACTTGTCAGTCCCGAGCAGTTTTCAAAAGCCCTCTCACCGATATTTGTCACGCTTTCAGGTATCGTCACACTTTTCAGACCGGAACAAAAGCTGAATAATGATGGCGCTAACGTTGCCGTACCGTTATTAATAATGATATTTGTATTGTCAGGCATTGTCCCCACATATTTGTAAGCCACTTTGCCCAAATAGACCAAACCGGTCATATTGTTAAAGAAAGGTGTATTGGTGAATGCTTCTTCATCAATACTAACTACGCTTTCCGGTACATTCACATTTGTCAGGTTGGTGCATCCATAGAATGCCTCGGTGCCGATACTTGTCACGCTTGAGGGGATGGTCACGTTTGTCAGTCCTGTACAATCATGGAAAGCATAAGCACCGATACTTGTCACGCCCGAGGGGATGGTCAAATTGGTGATTTCAGTATTTTCGTTGATATACAGATGATGGGCATAACACAAAGGATTGGCATTATCATCAAAATTGATATTGCACCATGCCGCGATGTCGGAAATGATTACTTTTGTAAGGGCATAGTTGCAATAGAACGCATCATAACATATGCGCTGCACGCTTGAAGGTATGGTAATAGTACCCATGAAAGGACATCCGTAGAATGCGCCGGAACTGATTTCTGTCACACCCTCGGATATTACCACATTGTAGAGGCCTGTGCAACTGGCAAACGCTGAGGAAGCAATGTTCGTCACAGAATATTCTGTCCCGTTATAATACACTTTTGCAGGAATGACTACGTTACCATTGATGGCGTCCCTTTCGGTAGGTCTTAAGTTGGTAGCATTGGACCCACTTATGTCGAATGTCCATGACCTACCGTAGTTGTCAGTCCATTCATATGCCCCTGCTTGCATGAAAAAGCAAAACAAAAGACATAATGTAAAGATTTTTTTCATTTGTTTAAAGTGATTAGGTTTATGTGTTTTTTTGATGACATTGTCGATGTCTCGTATTTCACGGCAAAGATATATAAAAATTGTGAATTGCAAAATACAGATAGGTGTTAAATGTGTTTTTGTAGGAGAAAACAAGGAAAACTACTTGTCAAATATCACACAATCCATTCATCACATCATCGTGCCATTCGTCACACAACTATACCGTTCGTCACAAATTCCTGCATAATATCCCAAATATTTGGAGGGTTATGTAGCCACTTGTACTTTTGCAGCGTCAAACAAGCAAAAATTATATCAAAAATTTTTATAAAATGATTGTGACAAAAATAACGATGAGACTGGCAATTTTGTTTGCCTTGTTAATGATGTCGATGTCGAGCATGGCCAAGACTCATGATTTGGAAGGAAAGGTTATTGACATGAATGGTGAACCGATGCCTTTTGTGAATGTGGTGCTGCTGTCTATGCCCGACTCGGCCTTCGTGCAGGGTGCTATGACCGACGAACAGGGTATGTTTAAGATTGTGACCGACGTGAACGATGGTTTGTTCAAGGTGTCAAGCATAGGATACCAAACATTATATATAGAAGCAGACAACGGTCTGACCATCCAGATGAAGGAAGATGCCAAGGTGCTCAGTGAGGTGGTGGTGAAGGGGCAACTGCCCAAGACCCATGTCAAGGGTGATGCCATGCGGACGACTGTTGCAGGAACCATCTTAGAGAAAGCAGGTACTGTGAGTGATGCTCTGTCGAAGATTCCGTCGGTAGAGGCCGAACGCGACGGAGCCGTGAAGGTGCTGGGTCGCGGCGATGCCGAGGTGTATATCAACGGTCGCAAGGTGCAGGACAACAGCGAACTCTCAAGACTGCGTTCCGACCAGATACAACATGTGGATGTCGTGCAAAACCCCGGAGCCCGCTATGCCGCCTCGACGAAGGCTGTCGTGCGTATTACGCTGAAGAAGGCACAGGGCGAAGGCTTCAGTTTCCAGGATAACTTCGGAGGTATATATCAGTATGGTCATACTTTAACCAATAACCTTGATGTGAACTACCGCACTGGCGGCCTCGACGTCACCGCTTCACTGTGGGCAGGCCGCTACGGTCACTGGAAGTCGCTGCAGGAGAACGACCTTACCTATTACGTCGGCCCCGACTTCTACCTTGGTCGCAGTAATCAAGAGAGGAAGAGTGTGTGGAAGGGGTGGTCGCCACAGTTGCAGGTGAACTATATGCTGGACGAAAACCACAGCTTCGGCGCCTTCTATAAATACGACCGCCATCCGGGTTACGATACCTACGGATTCTTCTATACCGACAACTACGTCAACGGTGTCTACAGCGAGCGCTCGGAGAGCCGTATCAGCGGCGACGACAACTTCCGCAAGCACATCTTCAATGCCTATTACAACGGCAAGGTGGGC
>JAFYJN010000062.1 GCA_017538105.1 Prevotella sp.
ACAGCAACACAAGCACGAAGAGGGCCTTCTCGAAAACATTGCTACGACTGTTCACCAAATCGCATGTCTGCTGAAGTGCCTCACGAATCTGAAATTCGTTGTCGATAGGCCGATAATTGGTGCCCGTAATACCCACACGTCGGGTACGTATATTACGATCGACGCCAAGTTCTTTGATGAGGATACTATGGATATCCTCTATGCGTGATACGGTGAGATATTCCAGAAAATCAGGATTAGCCACGATAAAGTCAAGTGCGTCTTTGTGGTTGAGTAGCATGATGGCCTCTTCCTTTGTCTTACCAGAAGCTGTTTGCTTTTCTTTCAAAAGTCGCTCCGTCTCAAGTAGCGAGTAGGTGTTGCCCTCTATCTGCGATGATTTCCAACTGAGGTCGATACCCAATCGCTCCATCTCCTTCCTCTTCTGCTCATCAGACAGGGAGGCGAAGTTCGAAGAGAATTGGCGCTGAAGGGCATCCAGTTCTTGCATTTCCTGTTCGGTAAACAGGTTCACATGACTGAGCACATTGGGAATCAAATCGAAGTTGTATCCCGATTGTATCTTCCGTTCGTCGACCTCTTTACTATAATAGTCATCCAAATCGATGGGGGCAAAGAGCGATGAGAGATAATATCTGGTAGCCCTCGCCTTGCCTTCAGAATAGATATAGAACTCGCTCACAAGTTCATTGATGGCTCTTTTTATGGTAGCCAAACTTGCTTTATCAGCCAATGCGTCTGAAATCTGTTTTGAAGAGACTCCAGGATGCTCTTTAATGTAGTCGAGAACAATGTTTTTATCCATAATTGTATAGAATCAGCTCACAAAAGTAGTAATATCGGCTCAAATTTGCAAGAAAATGAGCTAAAAATAATGAAAAAATGAGCTGATTATACGAACATTCCCCCAATCTGATACACCAATGCCGATACAATCCACGCAAGGAGGGTGGTGTAGCCGGCGGCGAAGCCAGCCCATTTCCATGAGCCCGTCTCACCCTTGATGGCTGCTATGGTGGCGATGCAGGGGAAGTAGAGCAGTATGAAGAGCAGGAAACAATAGGCGGTGAGCGTGGTGATGCCGTCGGCATTCATCTTCTGGCGCAACCGCGAGTATTTGCCGCTGTCGCTGCTATACGTGTTGTCGTCGGCAAACGACTCGTCGTCGCTATAGAGCACGCCCATCGTGGATGCTACGATCTCCTTGGCGCCCACACCCGATACGATGGCCACGTCGAGCTTCCAATCGAAGCCCTGCGGACGGAAGACGGGTTCGATGGTCTTGCCGATACGTCCGATGTAGCTCTGTTCCTGTTGCTGCTGGTTGGTCAACTCGTCGTGGTGGGGGAAATAGCCCAGCGCCCACACGATGATGCTCGCAACAAGGATGATGCCACCCATCTTCTTCAGGTATTGCTTGCCCTTTTCCCAGGTGTGGCGAAGCATGGCCTTCCACGTGGGGAAACGGTAGGGAGGCAGTTCCATCACGAAGGGCGTATCTTCGCCTTTCACCACGAAACGGCTGAACACGCGGCTCACGATGACCGACATGACGATGCCGATGACGTAGAGCGAAATCATCACCGACGAGCGGTATTGCGCGGCGAAGAAGGTTCCGATAATCATGATGTAGATGGGCAGTCGGGCCGAACAACTCATCAACGGTAGGATGAGCATGGTGATGAGTCGCGAACGACGGCTCTCGATGGTGCGGGTGGCCATCACGCCCGGAACATTGCATCCGAAGCCCATGATGAGCGGGATGAACGACTTTCCGTGTAGCCCCATCTTGTGCATCAGCTTGTCCATGATGAACGCGGCGCGCGACATATAGCCAGAGTCCTCCATGAACGAGATGAACGCATAGAGGATGAGTATCTGGGGCAGGAACACGATTACCGAACCTACGCCGCCAATCACGCCGTCCACCAGCATGTCCTTCAGCGGACCGTCAGGCAGGTGTATTCCGTTGTTGCTCACGATGATGCCCTTCAGCCATTCCACGCCCGCCTCAATCCAATCCATCGGGTATTGTCCCACCTTGAACGTCACCTCGAACATCGCCCAAAGAATGGCGATGAAGATGGGGAATCCCAACCATCGGTTCGTGATGAGCCGGTCGAGCAGGTGAGTGGTCTTGTAGGTGTCCTCGTTGTCGCCTGTCATGTAGCCAGCCTCCTTCAAGGCACCGTTTATAAAGCCGTATTTCGCGTCCATGATGGCCGTTTCGCTATCGGTCTTTGTCTCCTCCTCAATCTGTGCGGAGGCGCGGTCACGTGCGCTCAGAATGCGTTTCGAGTTGGGTAGCGTGTGAGCCAGCCTCACCGTCTCGCTATCGTGCTCCAGCAGCTTGATGGCCAGGTAGCGGGTCGAGTAGCGCGTCTTCAGGTCTTCGTTGTTCTTCTTCAGTTCCGTTTGCACCGTCTCGATGCCTTCCTCCACGCTGTGTCCGTGGTTCACGTGGATGTGTCGGTAGTCGGGGCGGTCGCCCTCACTCGCGTTGAACACCTCGATGACGGTCTTGAAAAGCTCCTCCACGCCGCGTCCCGTTGTGAACACCGTCGGCACCATAGGTACACCAAACAGGTTTCCTAACTTCTCGTGGTCGATGTTGTCGCCACGTCGTTCCGTCTCGTCGAACATGTTCAGAGCGCACACCATACGAAGGTGCATATCGATGAGTTGCGTCGTCAGATAGAGGTTGCGCACTAGGTTGCTCGCGTCGATCACGTTGATCACGATGTCGGGCGTATGCTCTGTCAGTTGTTTGCGAACGTATAGTTCCTCGGGCGAATAAGCTGAAAGGCTGTACGTACCCGGCAAGTCCACCAGGTTGAAGCGGAAACCGCCAAACTCAGCCACACCCTCCTTCGCATCGACTGTCACACCCGAATAGTTGCCCACGCGTTCATGGGCGCCCGAAGCGAAGTTGAAGAGCGACGTTTTGCCACAGTTGGGATTGCCTATCAGCGCCACGTTGATGGTGTGGCGGCGATGCAGAGCCATATCGTGCATCTGCTTGTCGGTCAGCGCCATCTCGTCGAGGTCGGTCTCGTCCACCACCTCAGCCTCAAACGTCTCCTCCTTCTCGAAGCGTTTCGCCTCCTCGGCCGACACCACCTCGATGAGTTCGGCTTCCGAGCGTCTCAGCGACACCTCATAGCCCATGATTTTGTATTTCACAGGGTCTTGCAGAGGCGCATTCAGCAGCACCTCCACCAGTTGGCCCTTGATGAATCCCATTTCAACGATGCGTTTGCGGAATCCGCCGTGGCCCAGCACCTTCACGATGACGGCACGTCCGCCTGTGTTCAATTCGGATAGTTTCATCTTTCCATTGTCATTTCGCCTGCAAATATACAACTTTTTCTTTGCAATCGAGTTGCAAACTGCCATCTTCTTCAACAAATACCTAGAAATGGGGATGCTGATAGTATAATTTGGAAAAGCCTGCTGTTTTCGCAAAGATTCTTTAGAGAGAATAAATGAAGTTGATTGTATGAATGTTGAAAAAACACGACAAATATTTGTCGACTTTTCCATTCAATCTAGAGAAAAATCGTGAGTGAAATAACGACTTTTCCACTCCATTTTCCTCATTTTCCACACCCGAAATTGTCACATGTGGCATCTGAGGCGCTCATAGCTATGCTTTGACCCGCTCACATGTGGCATCTGACGCCCTCAAATACCACATCTGACAAGCCCATTCCATAGCTTTGACCGCCTCATTGCATAGCTTTGACAGGCCCATTGTTTGTAAAGAAAACAGAACTAATTGATAATCAACAACTTCCAAAAAACGCTCATTTTCCGCGTATTTACCCACGAGGAACATTATTTTCAGAAAACGAGCCTTCTCGTGGTACCAAAATTCAGAATTTTCTTGACAATAGAAGAAGGTAAGCCAACGTATGGCCTTACCGTTTGCGAAATCAGAAAGGAGGAAAATCACTTATAGACAGGAATAGAAATTGACTACATGAATAGATTATTATTTATAAGATTATTAATTATTATAATTATAAATTATAACCTATAATTACTACTCAAAATATTCCTGTCTACAAGTTACTTTCTGCTTTTCCTCCTTCCTCCAGTTTGTACAATCGGAAAAATATACTGCATTATTTGGAACTTACGGAAAAAACTTTTATCTTTGACTTCGTCGAAAGGCTACAGGTACGCGAACGGAGTTCGGGAATGGAAACACTCGTTCGACAATAAAAACAAAAAAATCTCTTTTTATTTTGAATTGTTCTCACTTATTCGTATCTTTGCCAATGAATATCAAAGCTTATATGTATTAACAGGACTCAAATGGTAAACCTCATTTTAAAAAAATCATTAATCCCAATATTGGCGATTTTGATTCTTACTGGATGTAAGGATTCCTATGAATCATGTCATTTGTCTAAAGGTATAGACGCTATTCTTTCTGATTACGTTGATCGGTATTCTGAAGACAGTGTAATAACACTTCAATTCTATAAAGTTGAAAATCGAACGATTTTGAACATCCAGCATTCCCCTTTTTATCCATTTAAAGAATATGTAGATGGTTGCTTTCTTTACAAAGATAAACTCGTGCTATATTGTTTGTTAGACAAAAGCGTTTTGGTTGACAGTTTGATTGATACCACGTTTACAAGTGACAAGACCATCCTGAATAACTATAAATCGTGGGAAGACGTGGATTGTGAAATCGATGGTCATTCAGACTGTGAATCTTATATAGTCAAATCGCGAAATAAAATAGTCAAAGCCGTAAAAACAGATTTTGTTTTTAAAGAAAGAGCCTCCGATACCATCGGCATAAGAAATAACTCGATAAACAACCTGATAAATCAGCGACTTAACAATCATAATGCACCCATTACAGCCATTCGTTTCGCTTCTTTTGAGAATAATGATTATTTCATGATAAGCGAAGTCAATCTCTATGCAAAAAAAACATTAAGTGGATGTTTAAAAAGAAATGGACGTATACTTACCTTTTACGGTTTAGAAAAGCTCCGTAATCCAGATGTCATTGACATAGAACTAATACAAAAAAATCTTTCTCTATTGAATAATCACAAAGAAATCTCAAGCAAATCGTTTGATTTCGAATCAAGTGAAGGGGATCTCTATAAAATATTACCGAAAGGAAATGTCGAAAAAGTATCCGTTGAAGAATTGTCTGATGAAAAATATGAAATGTTATATAAGGCGCTGGGATTCTAAGACAGCGAATCCGATTTGCTGTTCAGTTTCACCATCGATTACAACGATTCCTTAAAAGGAATGTATAAAAAGGAATAAAAATATAAGGAGGGAACAACATGATAAAGGTGCCACCGACTCAGGAGAGTTTGGTGGCTTTTTTTTTAGATATATAGATAAGAGATATGAGATAATTAGATAAAGATGTTTAAGGTGGGAGCAAAGGAAAAAACAAATAAATATATTTGGCATTTCACTCGGTTTGGATAAAATTCTCACGCTCAAGAATGCAAATAAATTTGTATCCTCTTCGCTTAATCGAATTTTTGCACTATCTTTGTCGCCATGAAACGATGGACGATGATTGGGATGCTGACTGCTTGGGCGGTTGGTGCGCTGGCGGCAATCGATTCGTTGGGAGTCGTCAGGTTGAACAAACAACGGCATTTCAAGCAGGAGGTGCCCGCGGGGAACTATAGCGGACTGACGCCAATAGGAGAGGGACGCTACGCTGTTGTGAGCGACAAGTCGGCCACGGATGGCTTCTTCGTGTTCGAGATTG
>JAFYJN010000063.1 GCA_017538105.1 Prevotella sp.
CGCAGCCATGGGGCTGATGGCTTTGGGTGCCTCCGCACAGAACGCCATGGACGACAACGGTAAAAGTTCCAACCAACCCAGCGACGGTATCGCACAGGTGCAACTGGCCAACCAACTCGCTCAGTATGGATATGACAACAGTAGCGCCAGCGCACTCATCGAGGCTGCCGCCATCCTCGTAGAGGTGGGTGGACAAGACCTGCAGGCTGAGTACACACGTGGCCAAGGCGCCGATGTTTCCGGTGAGCGCACCGCCGTGACTCCCGCGCAACTTATCGCCGATGCCAAGCGCTTCGCAGAGGGCGACAAGACCTTGCTGGCCATGGCCGACAAAGTGAAACTCAACGGAACAAGCCGTGGCGCCGTGGGTGGACCGAAACGCAGCAGCACTTACGTGCTCGCCAACAGCACCGACGTGTTCACTATCCGCTTCCGTGGCGACCAACTCGCTGAGATCTTCGTCAGCGGTGACGGCGACACAGACCTCGACCTCTATGTCTACGACGAGAACAACAACCTCATCGAGAGCGATGTCGACTACACCGACCAATGCTACGTGAGCTGGACTCCCGCTTGGACAGGTCCCTTCAAGGTGAAAGTGGTGAACCGCGGAAGTGTTCGCAACTACTACACCATCTGGACCAACTAATTTTCCAGAAGAGACTTCGAATTCAACCCCGGCTTCAAAGAGCCGGGGTATTTTTTCGCTCTTTTTACCACACGTCGCACTACGAATTACACGAACCAATGGTCACGAGTGCTCGCAGTAATTAAACGAATTTAATAATTCACGAATGAGAGGAGGGTTCACTAAAACTACAAATTACACGAATAAAATGTTCACTTTTCCATATTATTCATTTATATTTGCATTGTTTTAGCCAAATAACACTTTTATCAATAAATTAATTAACCAATAACCACTTACAGCATGAGAAAAATGTTTATAATCGCTGCCATGGGGATGATGACTCTGGGTGCTTCTGCACAGAATGTCATGGACGACAACGGTAAAAGTACCAATCAACCCAGTGATGGTATCGCTCAAGTGCAACTAGCCAACCAACTGGCCCAATATGGGTATGACAACAGCAGCGCCAGTGCGCTCATCGAGGCTGCCGCCATCCTCGTAGAGGTGGGTGGACAGGACCTGCAGGCTGAATATCAGCGTGGAGAGGGCGCCGACATCAAAGGCGAACGAACTGCCGTTACACCCGCGCAACTCATTGCCGACGCCAAGCGCTACGCAGAGGGCGACAAGACCCTCCTGGCCATGGCCGACAAAGTGAAACTCAACGGAACAAGCCGTGGCCCAGTAGGTCCAGGAGCTAGACGCAGCAGCACATACGTGCTCGCCAACAGCACAGACGTGTTCACCATCCGTTTCCCTGGCGATAAACTAGCTGAGGTTTTCGTCAGCGGTGACGGCGACACAGACCTCGACCTCTATGTCTACGATGAGAACAAGAACCTTATTGTGAGCGATGTCGACGACACGGACCAGTGCTACGTGAGCTGGACTCCCGCTTGGACAGGTCCCTTCAAGGTGAAAGTGGTGAACCGCGGAAACGTTCGCAACTACTACTCCATCTGGACCAACTAATTTTCCAGAAGAGACTTCGAATTCAACCCCGGCTTCAAAGAGCCGGGGTATTTTTTCGCTCTTTTCAGTACGAGTCTCACAACGAATTGTACTGATTAAACGAATTAATAATTCTCAAATGGGAGGAGGAATCTCACTACGAATTGCACGAACCAACAGTCAAGAGTACTCCAAATTATTGCACAAATTAAGGATTGCGAAATAGGCAAAAGGGCGAAAAACGACAAAAATTCCCTCTCTCGGGAGAGGGCGAAAAGACGCTGAACATTTATGCGAATCTGTTCTTTTCACATGAATTGCCATAAATGGACAGAAATCAAAATGAATAAAAGACAACGAATTGAACGAATTGAACAATACCATAATGGGAGGATGAGAGAGTGCGGGAAAGTTAATAGAAATAACCTTTTGAGTATTTCGTAATTTCGATGTTTTCGTTACCAATCATATACAGAATTGAGCGGACTCATGTCCGCTCAATTCGTATAATTAGTGTAATTAGTTGTCATAGAACGTGGTTTAGAAGCTTGATTCTATGACCATGTGTTGTGTGTCGTTCCAATGACCAGGCTGTTGAGTCGACCAGATGTAATCCTCCTCAAACTGTTTGCCGTTACGTCCGAGCGGATTCTTCTTGATCGCCTGGAGCACATTGTAAGTGACAGAGCCGTATTCAACTCCGTCGATGAGCAACTCTGTGTTACGCTCACGAGCGCGGCACGCCTCAAGGAAAAGGATGGGAGCCTGCTCCACCGACGAGGTAATCTGGTAATGCTTGGTGTCTTCAAACGGGGGACGGAAACGCTTGCCCGAGGCCGTGAAACCATCGCTCGTTCCACGAACGGTGGCAAAATCGAGGTCGCGCGACATCGTGCCGCTATGGCAGGCGTCAAATGCCACATAAACAGCTCCCGTGGAACCAACCTTGCTGCGCAGACCCTCGAAGAACACATTCAGGTCGTCGTCGAGAATGTGTTTGTCGCCCACATACACACCAGCACGATACTGCGAGCCGGCATCAATGGGAATCAAGGCCTCGTCCCAACCGTCGGCCTCGTCAAGTTGGTTGCCGTTCAGACCATCCTCCACAGGCTGTCCGTGGCAGGAGAAATGAAGGTACACCACGTCGCCTTTCTTCGAGTCCTTGGCAAACTGGTCCATAGCCGCCAGGATATTGTCGTGAGTAGCCTCCTCGTTCACCAACGCCGTCACTTGGAAACCTTGATTCTCCAGTTCCGGACGAAGCAGATAGACATCTTCGGCGCCGTGTATCTCATCCCAGCCCGTCACGCTGGAATCGTAGGTGGATATGCCCACCATAAAAGCTCTCTTACGTTGGGCATTACTAGTGACCGGTAACGCAAGGGCCACAGCGAGCAATGCAATGAAAGTCTTTTTCATATTTGTGTCGTGTTTGGTTTTTGCAAAGATATAGATTATTTTCAAAATATGCCAAATTTTTAACCTAATTTTGGATGAACAAGCAAGTTAAGATGATGAAAAAAACGATTTATGCAATATTTTTGTAATTTTGCAGTTAAAATAATAAAAATAAGGTAACGCAAGTAAAGAAGAAACAGGAAGAATTCCTTACAAATGGTGCTTGCGGAAAAAGAAAAAAAGGTCTCGTTTTGGAAGATGTGATCAAAAACAGCCCCAAGAGTCTTGGCTACAGCCACGACGCCATGGGGCGGTTCCAACGTGGAATAAAACGTATGGCAGACATCATCAGTTCGTTGTTAGGACTGCTGTTGCTCTCGCCGTTATTTCTGGTCATCATCATCATGCTGAAAGTGCAGAAAAATGGACCCGTGTTCTTTTCACAGGAGCGCATTGGCTACAAAGGACGGCCCTTCCGCATCTATAAGTTCCGCACCATGAGCAGCGTAGTGGAGGATGAGGGGCCTCGTCTTATCGCACAAGGCGACGAAGCACCGCAGACGAAGACCGAGCGATTTCTCCGCGAACACCACCTCGACGAACTACCACAGTTGTGGAATGTGCTGAAAGGTGACATGTCGCTCGTGGGACCACGTCCCGAGCGCAAATATTTCATCGACAAGATCATGGCCCGCACACGCGACTACGAACTGGTGTACCAGATGCGACCCGGCCTGACCAGTGAAGCTACGTTATACAACGGCTATACCGACACCATGGAGAAGATGCTCAAACGTCTCGACATGGACATTCGCTACTTGGAGAACCGCTCTTTGTGGCTCGACATGAAAATCATCTTCCACACCGCATGCAGCATCGTCAGCGGAAAGAAATTCTAAACGTGCATATGAAAAAATCCATCATACTACTGTTGGTCTTGATGCTCATTCCCGTGGGCATCATGGCTCAGTCGTCGATGACCGACGACCAAGTGTTCAAGTACGTGATCAAGGAACACGAGAACGGCACCTCGCAGAGCCAGATTGTGACACAGCTCATGCAGCGCGGCGTTGACATCACGCAGATTCGGCGCGTGAGGAAGAAGTTCGAACGCATGTCGAAGGACCAAGCTCTCGGTGTGTTGTCGAACGACACTGAGCGTGAGAATGGCACCGGCACAGACAGTCGTCAGCGCCGGAACAACGGCGAATCGCGCTACGACAATTTCCGCGACGACAGAGAGCGTGGCGAAGAGCGAAGCTCGTACCGCGTGCGTGAAGGGGTGCCCACACAGCGTATGTACAACGAGGACGACGAAGAGTGGGCGGAGTTCCGCGACGAGTTAAATGAATTCCTGCCCGCCGACACGGCCACGATGTACTTGCAGTTGCTGGCCAAGATGGAGAAAGACAAGAAGAAAGTGTTTGGACGCGACATCTTCAACAAGCGCAATCTTTCCTTCGAACCGAGCATGAGCATCGCCACACCCGCCAACTACCGTTTAGGACCCGGCGATGCGGTGTTTATCGACATTTATGGTGCTTCACAGAAGACGATTGAAGGCACGGTGTCGCCTGATGGCACGGTGACCATCGAGGGCTTCGGACCCGTGCATGTGTCGGGACTGACCGTGGAGCAGGCCAACGCCCAACTGCGCTCACAGTTGGGCAAGCGCTACCAGAGTTCGCAGATACGACTCACCGTAGGTCAGACGCGCACCATCATGGTCAATGTGTTTGGCGAGGTGAAAGCGCCAGGCACCTACACGCTGAGTGCCTTTGCCTCGGTGTTCCACGCATTGTATATGGCTGGCGGTCCTAGCGAATTGGGTACGCTGCGTAACATCAAGGTGTACCGCAACAACCAGTTGGTGACCACTGTCGACGTGTACGATTATATCCTCAACGGACAGTTGACCGGCAACGTGCGTTTGGCGGACAACGATGTCATCATGGTGGGCACCTACGACTGCTTGGTGAACATCAGCGGTAAGGTGAAACGTCCGATGTTTTACGAGATGCGCAAGAACGAGAGTTTGTCGACATTGTTGCGCTATGCCGGTGGTTTCACGGGCGATGCCTATAAATCGAGTGTCCGCGTGGTGAGAAAGACGGGACGGCAATTCTCCGTCTACAACGTGGGCGAGTTCGACATGAGCACCTTCACCATGAACGACGAGGACTCGGTGAGCGTCGACAGCATCATCCAACGCTTCGAGAACATGGTCGAAATCAAGGGTGCCGTGTTCCGTCCAGGCATGTACCAAGTGGGCGGCGACATCACCAGCGTGCTCTCGCTCATTCAGAACAGCGAGGGACTGACGGAAGACGCCTTTACCGATCATGCCGTGTTGCACCGTATGCGTCCCGACCGCACGTTGGAGGTGGTGCAGGTGGATGTACAGGGAATTCTCGACGGCCGCGTGGCCGACATGCCACTGAAACCCAACGACGTGCTGTTCATCCCCACCAAACAAGACCTGCAGGAGGAACAGACACTCACCATCCACGGCGAGGTGCACTATCCTGGCATCTACAAATTCGCCTATAACGAAACCATTGAAGACTTCATCCTGCAAGCTGGTGGTCTGAAAGACGGGGCATCAACGGCGAAGATTGACGTTTCGCGCCGCATCCTAAATCCCGGTGCCACGGCCAACGACAGCATTGTGGCACAAACCTATAGTTTCGCGCTGAAGGATGGGTTTATCATCGATGGCGAGGTGGGATTCACCCTGCAACCCTTCGATGAGGTGTATGTGCGCAAGAGTCCCGGTTCACACACCCAGCAGAACATCACCATCGACGGCGAGGTGCTTTTTGCCGGCACCTATACCATCGACAAGAAGACCATGCGCCTGAGCGACGCCATCAAGGCCGCCGGCGGCGTGAACGACCTGGCCTATGTGCGCGGTGCCCGTTTGGAGCGCCGCACCAACGAGACCGAGCGTCTGCGCATGGAAGCCATCCAGAAGAAGGAACGCGAGCAGTTTGAGACCAACATGATGGAGTCGATGATGAAGAGCGGCAACGCCGCCGCTATCCAGCAGATGCAGGACCAGCAGACGGGAGCCAAGACCCAGCAGATGCGCAAGTACGAAGTTCCTGCCACCTACCCCGTGGGTATCGAACTCGACAAGGCCCTGGCCAACCCGGGCGGCCGTGAGGATGTGGTGCTGCGCGAGGGCGACCGCATCATCGTGCCGCGCTACGACGCCACAGTGAAGATCAACGGCGAGGTGATGTATCCCAACACCGTGGCCTACCGCAAGGGGAAGAGTGCCAGTTGGTACATCGACCAAGCGGGCGGATTCACCAGCAAGGGCAAGAAGAGCCAGACCTACATCATCTACATGAACGGCACCGTGGCCAAGGCCGGCCACAACGCCAAGCCCGAACCGGGCTGTGAGATTGTGGTACCCGCCAAGCCGCTGAACAAAACGACGCTGACCGAAACGTTGAGCATCGCCACAGGCATCGGTTCGTTGGCGGCTATCATCGCCACGCTGGCCAGCCTGCTGAAGTAACCCCCACCCCTCCCGACCATGAAGGAACCTACTAGCCACCCATATGGCTTATGGCAACCGCCAACAGGCCTAACAAGTAGTCACTTCCAACTCCATCATGATCATCGGGTCTGTGACGTTACAGGCTAAAGCTTTGGTCTATGGTCTAGAAAGCACAGCGGCCGCTGTGCTTTTCATTCCTCTCACACTGCTTTCAAACTGCAATTCCACCGCATCGTAAACCACAAGGCACAAAGCGTCTGGTATCGATGACACCGATATAATACAACCAACGACATTCGTTATCCTATGGAAGAATATAAGAAGAAAAAACTCGCTTTCGATGTCTTCGCCTTTTTCAAGGCACTGAAAAACGACAAGAAAAGGATGTTGCTTTACTGCGGCATTGCCGCCGTATTGGGTGTTGCCGTGGTGCTCGACACCCCCAAAGAATACACGGCGGGGGTGATGCTGGCTCCAGAATCGTCGGAAAATAGTGGACTGTCGGGCAACATTTCCTCGTTGGCCTCGATGGTCGGCATGAAATTGAATTTCGGCAACAGCGAGGATGCCATTTACCCAGAGATTTACCCCGACTTGATGGAAAGCACCGACTTCAGGGTAAGCCTCTTCCCCATTGAGATAGAAACCATTGACAAGAAGGTGAAGACCTCCTATTATGACTACCTCGACAAACGGCAGCACACCTCATGGTATGAATACCCGCAACTATGGCTCTCAAACCTTGTTCAACGTATTTCATCCGGACCTGCCGATGCACCAAGCAAGGGAGTGACGCAAGTGGATCCCTTCAGGCTGAGCAAACGCCAAATGGCAATCACCGAAAAAATAGGAAAGAAGATTAGTTGTACCGTTGACAAGAAGACGAGTGCCATCAGCATCGAGGTGACTGACCGCGACCCGCTCATCGCTGCCACCATGGCCGACTCAGTGAAGGAACGGTTGCAGGCCTTCATCACCGACTACCGCACCAACAAGGCCCGTCACGACTTGGCATACATAGAAAAGCTCTTCGATGAAGCCCACCAGCAGTACGTGCAAGCCCGACAACAATATGCAGCTTATAGTGATGCCAACCAAGAGGTGATACTTGAATCCTATAAGTCGAAACAAGAAGACCTGGAAAACGAGATGCAGCTGAAGTTCAACATCTATACGCAGATGACCGAACAACTGCAACTGTCACGAGCCAAAGTGCAGGAGCGTACACCAGCCTTCACCGTCATACAGTCGGCTACCGTACCTACCGAGCACAGCAGCAAGTCGAAAGCCTCAAGGGTGCTCACATTCATGTTCCTCGGCTTCCTCATACGTTTGATAGTCCTGATGTGGAAACGCCGCCGCGAAATCGTGAGGGTGGTAGAAGGGTAAAAGGGTAAAAAAGTAAAAGGGTAAAAAAAATGTCCGATGACCATCAATTACAGCCTTTCAGTGCAGGCAGCGAAATTCGCCGCCATTGGCGCTTGTATTTGGCCGCATCTGGTCTGGCTGTGGCATTGACTATGGTCATCACACTGAGCATACCGAAGGTATACGCTGCCCGCATCACTCTTGCAGACGAGAGCAAAGAGATAGACTTACTGATGGGACAGAACCAAATGCAGGCCTGGCTGAAAGGGACAATTAAACAGAACATGGGCTATAAGAACATCGAAGTGTATGCCCTCCATGTTACCTCACGCGCCTTCGCCCAAGAGTTGGGACATGTTAAACTGTCCAACCTCGGCACTGACTATGAGCATTATCTTCGCGAACACTACCGCAGACCATGGTGGGAACATCTGTTTACAACAGATAACGAAGTGGATATTGTCGGAGTGATAGAAGACAATATCAAAGTCGAGGTGAACAGCTACTACAGCACCCTACGCATCCAGACTACCGACCAAGACCCTGTGGTGGCCGCTTTGTTGTGTGACAGTGTACGAGCCGCCCTTGAGCATTTCGTCATCGGTGAGCAACAGAAAATGACATTGCAACTCCAACAAAACTATGCCATCCTGCGAAACCAGGCTGAACAACGTTACCGCGATGCCCAACAACGTTATGTTCAATATGCGGACAGCCATAACGACAGCCGTTTGGCATCTGAAACGAACGAAGAGAAAGCTTTACAGAATGAATACGACAAGGCCTACAAACAATATAACGAGGCCACACTTCAATATCTTAGGGCTGAAGCTTTGGTGAACAAACCCGCGCCACCATTTGCCATCGTGAATAACGCCACTGTGCTCACCGAAGTGCATAGTCCCCGTTTCATGGCCTATCTATTGAGTTTCCTTTGTTTTGCGCTGATTGGCACCACTTGGTTTGTGTTGTTACGCAAGAAATACGAGTTATGGAAAGGAGGTAGTGCTATATGAGCATAGGCATTCTTGTTTTCTTGGGAGTGCTTGTCGTCGCTTTCACCGTCTTGAAGATAGGCGATGTGTTTTCGCCATGGTTCCTCACCGCAGCCATCTGGTTTGCCATTCTTTTCCTTTTCCTCTTCAATGACATACTTGACCCCCTCGGACCGCAATTCTATACATCGCTGTCGATTTGGGTGCCCATCTTCTGTGTATCATCACTGCTCACCTATTACGCACTGCCCGCATCCGCCAAACGAGAAGAAAAAGCCACAAGCATCGACATCAACAAGACCATCTTCAATGTGCTGTTCTATCTGTCGTTGGTGATGACCCCCTTTTACCTCTACCGTATCATGCAGACCATCATGTTGTTCGACACCTCCGACATGCTGTACAATCTGCGCCTCATGGCGATCTATGGCGATGAGAATTACGGCATACTCAACTATACCTATGTCATCAACATGTCGCTATTGGCAGTTGCCATCTGGCATTATCCCAAGATACCACTGTGGAAACTGCTTGCCATATATTTCGTATGCAGCATCAGCGCTTTCGCCATTATGGAAAAAGGCATGATATTTTTCTTTCTGGCAGCCACCGTTTTCGTGCTGTATGAGAAAAAAGTCATAAGGGTGAGAACCATTGCTTTAGGAGCAATAGCGGTGGTGGTATTGTTCTATTTAATTACCAGCGCACGTGAACAAGCCGACACTGCCGATGAATACAAACTCACTTTTCTAGATTTCTTCGCCATGTATATCCTCTCGCCAGCAGTGGCGTACGAACGTATCGGTGAAGACTTGTCGGGACAGTTTGGCTCTAACTCTTTTTATACCATTTATCTCTTTCTCAATCGCTTTGGCGGCGATTTCGAAGTACATACCAAATTGCAAAATTTCGTCTGGGTGCCTATCCCCACCAATGTATATACCATTTTCCAACCCTTCTTCCAAGATTTCGGGCAAAAAGGTGTGGCTTTCTTCGCCTTTTTCTACGGAACCCTCTCAGGCTGGGCCTATCGTATGTTTCACAATGGCAGCGCCTTTGGGAAAAGCGCTTATATCTACATCGCTTATGTACTTATGTTGCAATTCTTTCAAGACAACTTGATATTAAGTACAGTTTTGGTGTTGCAGTTCTTCTTCTTCGTCTGGCTGATGACACAGGACAAGATTCACATATATACGTTCAAGAAGTGAAGTAACAGAATAATACTAAATCAAGTATGACAGAAGCTAAATACAGTAGTAGACGCTCCTCACTTCTTGTGAAAAACATCCTTGGCTCTCTTCTCATCAAGGGATGGTCGGCTATTGTGGTTCTGATGCTGGTGCCCATAACACTTCACTGTCTGGGTGAATACACCAATGGCGTATGGCTCACCATCAGCAGTCTGCTTCTTTGGATAGACAATATGGATATAGGGTTGGGCAACGGCCTCAGGAATCGTCTTGCTGCCTATATCGCCCATGATGAGCATGGGCGGGCCCGCTGTTTGGTTTCTTCCACCTTCGCCATGTTATTGTGTATCATGTTACCCACAATGCTGTTATTGCTTGCGCTGATATTTTGGGGCGACACTTACAGTTTCCTCAATGTAGATGAAAAGACCATAAGCAATCTTGACACCATATTGATGATTACCGTCATGTTCGTCTGTTCCACTTTCGTGCTCAAACTGATAGGTAATTTCTATATGGGGCTTCAACTACCGGCAGTAAGCAACCTGCTGGTATGCCTGGGACAGACATTGGCACTTGTTGGCACATATATTGTATATCTCTCTGGAAGCCATTCCCTTCTACACATCGCGTTGGTGAACACAGTTTCACCACTTTTGGTATATTTAGTAGCCTATCCTATCACCTTTTTATACAAGTACAAGGAATTACGCCCGAGCATTCATTTAGTCAGCATGAGTGAAGCCAAAAGTGTGATGAGCATGGGCATTCAGTTTTTCATCATCCAGATTTCAAGTGTCATTCTTTTCATGACATCCAACATCTTGATTTCTAAACTATTCTCACCAGCGTTGGTGACACCCTATCAAATCACCTATCGTTATTTCAGTATCATGCTGGTATTATTCACTGTAATATGCATGCCTTTCTGGAATGCCACCACAGACGCTTATGAAAGAAAGGACATGAACTGGATACGACAAGCATCGAAAAGGCTCAACCTCATGACCATTCTCATTTTTGTCGCTATCGTCTTGATGGTGGTGCTATCTGATTACGTCTATTCAATATGGATAGGCGATGGAACCACCATTGACATAAAGATGAGTATCGCCATGGCTTGTTATATTCTGATTATAATAGTCAGCATGCGTTATAGTTATTTCATCAGTGGCATCGGCAAACTGAAGATACAATTGATTTTCACCTCGTCGGCAGCAATTCTTTTCATTCCGCTGGCTTATCTTACAGTTTACCTCACTCACGACATCATTTGGTTTATGGCATTGATGTCTCTTGTCAACCTACCCGGACTGATAGCCAACCGCATTCAGTTCGGAAAACTCGTCAACGGTAAAGCGTCTGGAATATGGTTCAAATAATCGACGTCTCCATCATCATCGTCAATTACAACACTTTGCATGTGATTGGCCCATGTATCGACAGCATTGTGTCGATGACCAAAGGCATTAACTATGAGATTATCGTTGTGGACAACGGATCAACTGATGGTTCAGCAGAAACATTAAGTAAAAATTCACGTATTACATGGGTACCGACTGGGGAAAACCTTGGTTTTGGGAAAGCCAACAATATAGGTTTGGAGAAAGCTAAAGGAGATTATATATTCTTTCTCAATTCCGACACCATTTTGAGGAACAATGCCATCAAGATGTTATATGATTTCGCTGTTCATTACGAAGGACGATTGGGCGCACTGGGATGCATACTTGAGAACCGTGAAGAACGGGCTATTCATTCTTACGGACAATTTCCACGTATGCGCAACGATTTCTCCAAATATGTGGTCACTCCTATACGGAAAGCGTTCCATTTGTATCATGAGCCAGCACCTGTTTTGCCAGACAATTATATGCTTGTGGATTATGTAACCGGTGCCGATTTGTTTGTTAAACATGACGTGCTGAAAGCATGCGGCGCTTTCCATCCCGCATTTTTCATGTATTTTGAGGAATCCGAGATGGAATTCCGATTTGCACAGAAAGGATACGACAACATCTTGCTCCGGGGCCCACGTATCGTTCATTTGGAAGGAGAAGGCGGTAAGGACGGGCAATCTTCGAAATTCCTCCGCGATTGCCTTCGCCAACAAAAAAGTGAGTATATTTATTACAAACTGACACGTCCTAAATGGAAATATTACCTATATCGGATGGTTCATCCGGTCTTACGGCAGACTCTTTGGCTGAATCCCCATGTATCAATAGGTGACAAATGGGCAGTGTGCAAACAATTATTCGTTAAAACAAACATTAAACAATAACGGTATGAACTTTCTAATAGATGGTCGAGTATGGTCGAGAAACGCCTCGGGTATCACCACCTTTCTCAATTGTGCCATTACCGAATGGGCCACACAGCGCCATTCCGACACCTTCTATGTCGTTCTGCCCAAGGGCATGGATCCATCGATAGAACTCGAAACGATGCCTGCCAACATTCATTTGCTCGACTATAGCAACAAGTTTCCGCATTGGCTACCCAATATCCTCATACTCCAATGGCTTATCCCCCGATTGTGCCGGAAGTTGAAGATTGACTTTTATTATTCACCTGTCCCTCATCTGCCATGGCTTCTCCCCCGAAGTACCAAAAAAATTATCACAGTTCACGATGTGGTGAATATTGAGATGAAAGAAACTATGGCATGGACCAACAGGTTAGCGACAAGTTTGTTTTTTGGTCGAGCGATTAAACGTGCCGACTATCTTTGGACAAACTCCCATTACACAAAGCAGAAAGTGGAACAATACTATCCACGACGAAAACGCAAGGAAATCTTTGTGGGTAATTCTTCTGACAACCGTCTTTTCCATCCATTGTTTCTCGACGACGCAAAGAAACAAGAAATCAAGCATCAATATGGCATCCAAGGAAAGATGCTGCTTTTTGTGGGTTCTCTTGAACCACGCAAAAACCTCTCCTTTCTGTTAAAGCTCATGCCTAAACTTTATCGGGAACATGGTATTCAACTGGTGGTTGTCGGCGGTAAAGGATGGAAGAACTCCGATTTGCGCAACATCGTTGAGGCGCAGGATTATCCCCGTGAAGCAGTACATTTTTGCGGATATGTCACCAATCAAGAGTTGGTCACCCTTTATAACATAGCAGACTGTTTTGTGTCTGCCGCCCTGATGGAAGGTTTCGGGATGCCCCAGTTGGAAGCCCTTATGTGCGGTTGTCCCATCGTCACCGCCCACAATACAGCCATGATAGAAGTGGCACAAGGCAAAGAGGGCGCTACAACCGTAGAAGGTTACGACCCCGATGACTGGTACAGGAATATCCTTCACACCTTAGAGACTCAACCCGAAGTGAATTTCGAGAGTTTGAAAGCATATAATTGGGAAAGTATCATACGCGATCTTATACTATACCTTAACCTGCCGACCACATCTTAGCCAAGTTTCCAGGTAATACAAGCCATCTTGAAATAATCGAATGAAGGAACGCATATCTCGGATTAAATGCTTACCTTTGCACTATTATTGAACATGTAAAACCGGTATGCTCCGCAGATAATAAAAATGAAACACCTGACTTACTTGATTATACTTCTTACCAGCCTTATGATGATTGACTGTACCGACCTGGACGAAGTCAACCGCCGACTCGACACGTTGGAAGATGAAATGGAAAAAACAGGCTATGATATTACAAGTCCTAAGCTGACCAGCATGGAATTTCTTGCTTCAGCTAATCCCAATGAGTTGATTGATAATGTGAAGTGTGATATCATCGGCGACAGCGTCGTGGAATGTTGGATTCATCACATCACGGACGACAAACTTCTCACCCCTCATTTCACCTTCAACGGCGATAGTGTGATGGCAGATGGAGTAAAACTTGTAAGCGATGTCTCTACGTATGATTTTAAGGCTCCCGTCAAACTAACTGTTTACGCTTCGAAGAAGGCAAAGGAATACACCCTCTATGTGCATGCTTTCACAGGACTGCCCATTCTCTGGATAGAAACGGAGGGGAGAGAAGAGATTATTTCCACGGAAGACTATCTCAATGCGCATTTCCGACTGGTGGAAGATGTCTGTTCTCCTTCTGCCGGAGCTATCACAGAAGCTGACGGTCACATCAGAGGCCGTGGTAATTCAACCTGGAACGCTCCCAAAAGGCCATACCGTCTAAAATTTGATGAGAAAGTGGGTTTCCTTGGCGAAGCAAAGGACAAGTCGTGGGTTCTGCTGGCCAATTACTTTGACAAGACAGCATTACGTAATGCCACCGCTTTCTACCTTGGTGAGATCAGCCTCCTTGACTATACACCTCATTTCCATTTCGTAGAAGTGATGCTCAACGGTCAGTATTGTGGGACATACCAATTAGGTGACCATTTGAAGATTTCCGAAAACCGTGTCAATGTGGGCGATGACGGCTTTTTATTGGAGATAGATGAGAGGGCCGATGAAAGTGATGTTTTCTTCCATCTGTCATACATTGCACAGCCAGTAGTCATCAAGGATCCTGACGTGGAAGTGGGCGATGATAACTATAACTATGTGAAAGACTTTGTCGCCACTGCCGAAGCCGCTTTGTTTTCCGAAAATTTCACTAACCCCGATGAAGGCTGGCAGAAATACATGGACATGGACTCTTTCGTCGACTGGTACCTTATTAATGAGATTGCCAAAAACACAGATGCCATGTTCGTGTCAAGTTGTTATATGAACCTGAAACGGGGAGGAAAACTAAAGATGGGACCGATATGGGATTATGATATTGCTTTCGGCAACGTGAATTATAACGACAACTGTAATCCCGAAGGGATATGCATCAGAATTGTATCCTGGTTTGACCGTCTTTTCCAAGACCCTGCCTTCACCACCAAAGTCAAGGGACGGTTTGCATACTTTTACAACCACCTGCCAGATATCATGGACAACATCAACAAAAATGCCACCTATCTTAGGTATTCGGTCATGGAAAACAACAACAAATGGGGCACTCTCTACAATTACACATGGCCAAACTATGACATCTGGGGTAGTTATAAGAATGAGATACAAAACTTGAAGAACTGGATTCAACAGCGTTTTGAATGGTTGAAGAGTGAGTTTGACATGTAGGGATGAAAGAGATGAAAAAAAGTATGTTGAAAATACCCGTTTTACTGGTAGCGATAGCCTATACCACCCTTTCCATGGCTCAGGAAAGTCGAAGCTACGACTCATACAGGGGGTTGGTGATGGCCGGCTACCAAGGATGGTTCAGTACACCCGGCGATGGAGGTAACCGAGGGTGGTACCATTACCAGGGTAAGGACCGCACCTTCCGCCCCGGCTCCACCAATGTGGACTTGTGGCCCGATGTTAGCGAGTATGAAAAGACATACAAGACATCCTTCACCCTCGACAATGGAGAGCCAGCCTATGTCTTCTCCTCACGTGATGCCTCCACCATGGACCTGCATTTCAAGTGGATGAGCGAATATGGTGTTGACGGTATTTTTGTCCAACGCTTTGTGGTAGACCAGAAATGGCCTTTGGGAAAGTCTCATCACGACACCGTTCTCGACAATGCCATGGTCTGCGCCAAGAAATACGGCAAGGCTGTATGCGTGATGTATGACCTTAGCGGTATGTCAGCGGGTGACGAGAAGGTGGTGCTCTCTGACATCGAACAACTTGCCAGGAAATATAGTCTATTCAATCACAAGTCATGTCCACAATACCTCTACCACAATAACAAACCCCTTGTCTCTGTTTGGGGTGTGGGGTTCAACGACGGGCGGAAATATGGTTTCAATGAAACTGAAGCAATTATCCGTGGGTTGAAGAACATGGGATTCAGTGTCATGATTGGTGTACCTGCCTATTGGCGTGAAATGAGGAAAGACAGCGAAAGAGACCCTCGTCTGCACCAGCAGATCAAGATGTGTGACATCATCCTACCTTGGTTTGTCGGCCGTTACGACGAGGAGAGTTTTCCCGGTTTCACACAACTCATCCTCGACGACATGAGATGGGCGAAAGCTAACCATGTGGACTATGCCCCAGTCTGCTTTCCGGGATTCTCCTGGCGCAACATGAACTATCAGAAGAAGGGCGAAGTGGTGGGAATGGCCAGGAACAAAGGCTCTTTCTATAAGAAACAACTCGACTTCAGTGTCAAAAATGCCGACATGGTATACATTGCCATGTTTGACGAGATAGACGAGGGTACTGCCATCTTCAAAATAGCGAGAAGGGTACCGACATCCGCACCAGGGAGTGAGTTCCTGCCTTTGGAAAGGGGCGTCAGCAGCGACCACTACCTGAAGCTCACCGGCAAAGCCGCCAAGAAACTGCGAAAACGACTGGGTATCAGATGATCACGACCTCCTACCCTCGTCTCACACACGTAAAGATAAGGATATGATCTATATAAACGGAAGATTTCTGACCCATCCGATGACAGGCGTTGAGCGCTATGCCTACAACATCTGCAAATCACTATTGTCCATGGGGCAAACGTTCACCATTATCTGTCCTAAACGTCCCATTTTGGACATCTATGACATCCATGACATGAACATTGTCCGCTTCGGACATGGCAATTCGCATTTTTGGGAACAATGCATGTTGCCATTTTTCTTCGTCAGGAAAAAAAACTATCTTTTGCTGAACTTTACGGGATTGGGGCCGATACTGATACGCAAGAAAATCATGACCATTCATGATTTGTCGTTTTTGGAGAACTCATCATGGCACTCGCTCCCTTACAGGTTATGGTATAAAATGATGACTCCCCTTGCCGCCCGCACCTCAAGACAACTTATCACTGTCAGCCATTTCTCCAAGAACGAAATACTTCGTTTTTATCCTTCCTTGAAGAAGAAAGAGATTACAATAGTATATAATGCGGCAGATAAGAACATATTCTACCGGAATGCCTCTGAAGATACATCTAAAGAACGGTTTGTATTGGCGGTATCATCCATCGATCCCAGAAAGAATTTTATCCGGCTTTTAGAAGCTTTTACGGAACTACCCAACTGCCAACTGAACATTGTAGGCAAAGCCAACCGTGTGTTCAAAGAGCAAGACTTGCAGAAGCAGAATTTAGATAATGTCAAGTTTCTTGGCAAAGTATCAGACCAAGAACTCGTCCTACTCTACAATAATGCTTATTGCTTTGTTTTTCCGTCTATCTATGAGGGTTTTGGCATTCCACCCATTGAAGCCATGGCCTGCGGATGTCCTGTATTAGCAGCAGACATTCCCGTTTTACATGAAGTATGTGCAGATGGTGCTATCTATTTCGACCCTCTCAACGTACAGGACATTCGGAGTAAAATAGAACAGTTCATAAAAATTGATGATTGTGATAGAAAGCTGATGATAAAAAAAGGTTTGGCCAATGCCGCTCGTTTCTCATGGGAAGTTTCTGCAAAAAAGGTGCTCGAAATTATCAACAATTATATTGATGCGACAAAATAAACAGCTTGCTAGAACGTTATCTATTAAAAGCTAGTCTATGAAAAAAACCGTACTCCACGTTGCAAAATACTATTATCCAACAGAAGGAGGCATTGAAACTGTGACCAAATACATGGCAGAAGGTTTGGCCACGTACAATAATATTGTTGTATGCTTCAATAAGGATGATAATGAGCAAGTAGAGACAGTTAACGGCATCAAGGTTTACCGCGTCAAGACCACCTTCAGGATTTCCAGCCAAGATATTGCTTTTTCCTATTACCGTACTCTAAAACGTATTATCCGCGAGCAATCGCCAGATATCATCTTGGTACACTGCCCCAACCCCTTTCTTTACCCAATAGTGTGCAAGTTGAAGCCAAGTCACAGCAAACTTGTGCTGCTCTGGCACTCCGATATCCTTGGCAAGGGCGTACTTTATAACCTTGTCAGCCGCTATGAGCAAAAGATACTCAAGAAGAGCGACCTGATTCTGGCAACTAGCTATGGCTATATCCACCCATCAAGTCCTATTTACAAATACAAGGACAAAACTCGTGTTGTCCAAAACGGTATCATTGTCAAGGATTTCAAGAAGCGTGAGGGCGATGAAGAAACCATTGCACAGATTAAGCAACAATACGGCAACAAGAAAATCGTTTTCTTTGTTGGACGTCATTGCCCTTATAAAGGAATCAACCTTCTTATAGAGGCGGAGCAGTTTATCCAGTCAGACTGCGTCATCCTTATCGGCGGCAGAGGACCAGAAACAGACAAATTAAAGGCGATAACTCATTCTGAAAGAATTAAATTTATCGGAAGGATAACCAATGAGGAGTTGCGTTGCTATTATTATGCATCTGATGTTTTCGGCTTTTCCTCTTGCACCAAACAGGAAGCCTTTGGCATAGCACTTGCCGAAGCCATGTATTGTGGCTGTGTACCTGTCACTTTCACCATTGAAGGTTCTGGGGTCAACTGGGTTTCCGTCAAGGGGGAAACAGGCGAAGAAGTTCCTTTGGGCGACGTGAAGGCCTACGCCACAGCAGTAGATAAGATTCTGAATGATGATGATTTGCATGAACAGTATGCTTTGGCCTGTTATGAAAGGATTTCGAAGATGTTCACCAGTGAACAAGCAAACAAAGAAGCGGATAAGATATTCCACCAACTCCTTGAAAAAATTTAATCGTTTACACATTTGCTCCCGTCCTTTTTATAGTATTTATCTATGACCTCACACCATCCCACCATACATCTTTCCTTTGTATCATGCTTGGTTATAGCGCTCTTCTGTACACAGTACCTCAAGGCGCAAGATATGCTGTACCTCTCCCCCACGGGCAACGATGCACAAGCCGGTACAGCTAACCAGCCGATGGCGACCATCGAGAAGGCAGCGAAATCACCACTTTGGACAAAAGCCACCAAAGACACGCTGTTTATCCTGCTGAAAGCGGGCGAATACCATTTCCCGAAGACACAGACCATCACCACCCCACCCCGTAGGCCTGTTGTTATCCGCGGAACGGGTAGCAGTAAGCCTTGTATATCCGGCGGCATACACGTCAAGGGGTGGCAACAATACAAGAAAGGCATTTTCCGCGCACCATGGCCCATGGAGGGAGGGCAGTATGTCAGTTTCGAGCAGTTGTTCGTGAATGGCCGTCGCGCCACCCTCGCTCGTACGCCGAACACGGGATGGGGTAAGGTGCAGTCCTTCAGTCAGCAGGAACAGGACGACAAGGCTGTGCGCACCGTTGGGATTGAGAGCTCACACCACAAGGACTTGCAGCAGTTGAAGAAAGAGGAGCTCAATAGGGTGCGCCTGCATCTCCTTCAAAAATGGAACATGTTGAAATGGAGCCTGTCGGAGGCCTCCCTGTCGCCCAGCACCATCACCTTCACGAAGTGCAACATGGGCAAACAAAACCCCGTGAAGCAAGGCACGCGCTATTTCATTGAAAACTACCGCAGGGCACTCGATACGCCCGGCGAGTGGTTTGCCGACGCTTCCGACCATTACGTCTATTACATCCCCCGGCAGGGAGAGGACATGGCGAAGGCAGAGGTCATCGCGCCCGTGCTTGACAAGCTGCTAGTCATCAAAGGCAAACAGGGAAAGCCCATCAGAGACATCACCATCGAGGGCATCGATTTCTGCCATTCGGCCCACATCATGCCGCTGGCGGGCGAAAGAGTGGTGCAGGCGATGGCACACCTGGGGGCAGCCGTCGAGATGAGCCATGCCGAGGGCATCACAGTGCGCCGCTGCACCATCTCGGGCACTGGAGCCTATGCGCTGTGGCTCAAGGAGAAGGTGTCGGGATGCACCGTCAGGGAGTGTACGCTGACCGACCTAGGGGCTGGGGGCGTGAAGGTAGGTCATTACTCGAACGTCAAACGGGGACAGGCGGTATCCAACCACAACACCATTGACAACAACGTCATCGCCGACGGCGGTCATGTCACGGAAACTGGCGTGGGCATCCTCGTTTTACACTCCGCTAACAACAACATTACCCACAACCATATCCACCACCTCTACTACACTGGCATCAGCGTGGGGTGGACATGGGGCTACAACAGCGACAGCAAATACAACCCCACCCTTGGCAACCACATTTCCTACAACCTCATCCACGACATCGGTCAGGGCATGCTCTCCGACATGGGAGGCATCTACCTGCTGGGGGAGCAACCGGGCACGGTGGTAGAGAACAACGTCGTCCACGATGTCCGTTCCTACGATTACGGGGGCATGGGCATCTACACTGACCAAGGAGCCAGCTACATCACCATCCGCAACAACCTAGTGTACCGCTGTAGCGAAGCCTGCTTCCAGCAACACTATGGAAAGGAAAATATCGTAGAGAACAATATCTTTGCCTTTGCCTCCAAATACCAACTGATGCTGACGAAAAACGAGAATCATGTACCCTTCACCTTCCGCAGGAACATCGTCCTCCAGACAGATGGCACGACGATTATCAGGAATTCAACCTGGCTAAAGTCACGTGCGAAGATGGAAGGCAACCTATATTGGTGTGTTGGAGGGCGTACAGACTTTGCCACCCTCGGTTTTGGACAGTGGAGTAGCAGATATGAGAAGAAGGCTGTGGAGGCTGATCCGCTGTTTGTGGATGCTGAGCATGGGAATTTCCATTTCCGTTCGACAGCAAACGCCGAGAAGATTGGTTTTAAGCCGTTCAATTATGAGGAGGCAGGTGTTTCTGGGGTGATGACAGGAAAAGGAGGACAAACAACTACTCAGAATGGGCACTCATCTTCAGGGACATCTACAGGGACCATTCATTTCCCATTTTAATCATTTAAAAATGCTGTTTAGATATTGTTTTTTACAAGCCACCCCCTCAAAGGACATTGAACGTTAATCGTTAAATGAGGTAAGAATAGTATTTCTACAAACCACCCCTTCCCCTCCTAGGAGGGGAGTTCGTTTGCATGCTTTATCTCCCTTTCTACACAATAAACCCCGGAAAATGGAGTTTTATAGTAGGAAACGTATGTACCTATGGATTCACATTACATCTATATACTTCTTTCGTTTGTGTTGAGCATGGTTTGCGGATTGGTATTTATTCCGCTCATCATCAGGTATTGCAAGCGGAAGAACCTGTTCGACCTGCCCGACAAACGAAAAGTACACAAGAATGCCATTCCGCGTTTGGGTGGAGTTAGTTTCATGCCCAGTATGATTGTTACCGGGTTGGTGGCATTATTGGTGTATGACGGCGTCACGGGCGACCAGCATGTGACGCTGAGTTTGTGGAGTTGTCTCTTCTTCATCAGTCTGCTGCTGATTTATGCCGTAGGTATCATCGACGACCTGATCGGGTTGGATGCCACTACGAAATTCTTCGTGCAGATAGTGGCTGCCACGCTCATGCCCCTATCGGGACTGTACATCAACAACCTCTACGGGTTTCTGGGATTCCACGAGATACCCGCCTATGTTGGTATGCCAATGACGGTGTTCATCATTGTGTTCATCGACAACGCCATCAACCTCATCGATGGCATCGACGGACTGGCGGGAGGGTTGTCGTTGCTGGGGTTATCCGGCTTTTTGGCGTGTTTCATTTCTGAAAACATTTGGACTTATTCAATCCTGATAGCAGGACTCATGGGTGTGTTGGTGGCCTTCTTGTATTTTAACATACATGGTGACCCGAAGAAAGACAGAAAAATCTTTATGGGTGATTCGGGCAGTTTGACACTCGGTTTCATCCTTGGCTTCCTTTTCATCAAACTGGCCATGGACAAGCCCGACATCATCCCTTACAGCAGCCACCGACTGTTGCTCTCATTCACGTTTTTGGTCGTTCCAGTATTAGACGTGATGCGCGTTGTGTGTACAAGGATTATCCACCGCCGTCCTTTGTTCGACGCGGACAAGAACCACATCCATCATAAATTGCTCAGATGCGGAATGAACCAACATGCCACTCTTGCATGCATTCTGACGGTGGCCATGGCTTTTACCGCCATCAACCTGATAATGGCTCTTATCTTCGACATCGGGCTTACATGGATTGTGCTGTTTGACTGTCTGCTATATGTGGCGTTCAATTACATATTGAACGTTTATATCCGCCGTCAGAAAAAAAAGCCGTTTGTGTAAGACCTATCCCTAAAACTTTTTTAGGTTCAACCTCACTATTTGATTGCTGAGAATTAGTTTACCGCTGCTAAGGCTGACAATGCGCATGCGCGGAGCGAGGCTGTTCACGCCATATGGCTCCACCTGCCACTCCGCCTCGGCTACCGGGTCACCCTGCATGCGGTCGTTTACATGGGCATCGGAAAGGAAGAGCGAATCGTCCTGCCGTTCAAAATGGAAGATGATAGCTTCGTACTTCCCGTCATGATCGCTCATTTCGATAAGTTTACTCTGCACCGCCCAGAATTTCAGTTGGTCGGACATATCAACATAGTTACCGTTCATCGAGTCGATGCGCTCGAGATGCCAATAACCATAAAGGTCGCCATGCGACGAACGTTCTATGTCGCAGCCCGTAAAAAAGAAGAGCAATGCCCCAATTAAAAATATAATATGCCTTTGGCCATTGTTCTTTTGAACTTCCTTTTTTACTTCCATTGTAACTTCCCTTTTTACTTTTTTACCCTTTTTGTGAGCCATCCCGTCTTGGCGACGGTAATCTGACCGCCATAGTTGTGTCCGAGCAGCCCACAGGCATCCATACCGAAGGCTCCCTTCACCGACCATCCATCAAGCCAACCCTCATCAAACTGATACTTGACCTCGGCAAGGGCACTCACATTGTGTTTCATCTTGTGGAACGGTTTTTCGTAGGTACCCACGGAATTCTGATAGGTAGTCATGGCACGGTAAGTGAGGTTGTGGTTGATTACCCCCTCCGCCCCAAAATGGAACGCAATGAAGCGTGTGCTACGAAGTTCGAGTGCCCCGTCGTCATTGTAGATGGGTGACATATAAAGAGGATGCCCTATTACCTGTCCCCAATGTGTCCACCCCGTATACATGTAATGGTCATAATAACTGTCTTTCCCACCGATATGGTCGGCCATATTCGGCGTATGGTCGTGGTAGATAGGACCGCTCTGGTATTTAGAATATAGATATTCAAACACCACTGACTGAATGGGTCTTTCGTATTTGAAATGGAATTCGGCACCGAGCATCCAATCCTTGAAATCGTAGATGAGCAGTGTCCTCTTTGATGGAGCCTCCCAATTCTCACCCGCCTGGTAACCATCACGGTCCACCTGCAGTAATCCCGAATGGTCTTCGAAGAACTTGTCGGCATAGACGCTGACGCGCCATGTGTCCTCGTCCCAGTTTAGGCGTGCCACCCACGAGCCCAGTGTATTTCCAGAAGCATTGGTGTACAATGTCTCGCCGGCATCGGTGCCCCCCGGCATGAAGGCATGCCACATGCCCTTGATTCCCGACTCGCCCGTAAGCGTCTGCATCGTACCGTCAGCCTGTGGAACAAAGGCCGTGCCTCCGAAGAGTCCTGCCATCTCCAACCCCAACTCGGCGGAGAAGGGGTAAAATCGTTCTTCATTGCCAATCTTCAGGTAACCCGCCTTGCTGTGATATTTCACACTTTGTTGGTGTTTGCCATTAGGACCGGCAAAATCTTTTTGCCAATTCTCGTCGGTAAGCATGCCATATGCGATATGTCCCTTCAAAGAAAGCCACCCTTTGGTGCCGGGAATAGCCCAATAATCATGCAGCGCCAAACGTACCTGCGGCACAGGACGGGCGTTGATGCCAAGGGTCTGCACGCCCGAACTCACATGTTGGTTGCGCAACTCCATGGGATATTCCTTGCTGCCAATAGATAGAGAACCATGCAACCAGCGACCTTCGACATAAGCCTGTTGCACGATGAGGTTCGAAGTATAATTAAATGGGGCAACGAGGTCTAAGCCATAACCAATGCCCCAACGACGCTCGTCATCTGTTTCCAAAGGGCGTTCCACCGCTGCCCTGAAATAGCCGTTGTTACTCTCCAGTGACGACAAGCCAAACTTATTGGCGTTAAGCCACAAGGGTGTCTTGCCGGAAGAGAAAGATCCCTGCGCCTCCACCTTGTATCCGATATTGGTGAAGGGTTCCAACGGCGAGGGCTGCTCGTCCTGTTGCTGGGCATGAGCGGTTGTAACGAACATCATACCCAAAAGGAAAAACCTTGTTTTTCGCATTGGCATAATCGTATTATTAATTATTATAACGTATGAACGTGGTTTTTATTGTATAGAGGCAAGGAGCATTCTTGGGGGCAAGTGGCAAGGAGCAAGGAGCAACTCACCCACTATTTCAACAATAGGGAAATTCCCCCAAGTGTTTAGGGAAAATCCTTTTAGCAAGAAGAAAAAAGTTCGTTTCTTTGCATCGTGAAAGGATATCAACACGTAAAACAATTAAATATATACGATTATGAAAAAGATGTTATTAGCCTTCGTAGCACTGTTCACCATCACGACTTCGGCCAGCGCCATGGGTTATGAGCAGGCACGTCAGCAGGCATTGTTCCTGGCCGACAAGATGGCATACGAACTGAACCTCACCGAGGAGCAGTACGAAGCAGTGTATGAAATCAACCTCGACTATCTGTTGAGCGTGAATACCGAGGCCGACCTCTTCGGCACCTACTGGACATACCGTAATCTCGACATGAGCTATGTGCTCTTCGACTGGCAATACCAGCTTTACTGTGCCGCCAGCTATTTCTACCGTCCTCTCTACTGGTCGGGTGGCTACTGGCACTTCGGCATCTACGCCCGCTATCCCTATCGTGACTACTTCTACTACGGACGTCCTCACTTCTACCATGTGTACCGTGGCGGCCACAGTTGGCATCACAACGGAGGACGCAGCTGGTATCATGGACGTTCCTTCGGTAGGCATCACGGCAACGGCGACCGCCACGCAGGTATGCGCAACGGCTTCGACCGTGGCGACTATCGCAACGGTTTCGACCACAGGAGTGGACGCGGACGCAGTGGCGTGGATAATGGTCGTGGACGCAGCGGATCAGACCACGGACAGCGTGGTGGCATGGACAACGGACGCTCACGCGGTAGCGTAGGCCACGGACAGCAAGGCGGTTCTCGCGGTGACGTCGGCACACGCGGCGGCAGCACCACTGGACGTAACCCCCACAGCGGCATGGGCAGTTCACGCGGTGGCAGCATCGACAACGGTTCACGCAGGAGCGACGGCGTTCGCAGCGGAGCAGGTGACCGCTCCATGCGTAGGAGTGACGGCATGCGTAGCCGTGAGAGCAGCACCCGCAGCACAGCACCCAGCGGCAGCCGCAGCTACGGCAGTGGCTCGAGCAGCTCACGTCCAAGCGGAACATTCTCACCCAGCCAACGCGGCCGTGAGACACACTCCGGCAGCGGTGTACGCAGAGATAGCGGATCACGCAGCTACAGCGCGCCCTCAACGGGTAGCCGCAGCAGCGCACCCTCATCACGTAGCTTCAGCGCGCCGTCCACTCGCAGTTCCAGCTCGTTCGGCGGCAGCCGTAGCAGCGGCAGCTCACACTCTTTCGGTGGCGGTAGCCATAGCGGAGGCTCACGTTCCTTCGGTGGTGGTGGAAGCCATGGCGGAGGTGGTCGCAGCGGTGGCGGACACGGTGGACATCGTTAAAGAACACTACATATAATTAACAAAAGAAGATAGCTGTTTTGAATCGACTTACATATATTCACAGTCATTAGGTTGCGGTTTTACAAGGTAAAAAGTTTGAATCAGGAATTTAATGAATTGCAACCAAACACTTACTATCGAAGAAGAGGGCACCAGTGTCCTCTTCTTCGATTTATAATTGTGTTCCAAAAAGCCACCATCATGACTATTCCGTTCGCCACAGCCATTAAAAGATACCCTATTGCTTCATTGTAAACCATTCATCACAAAATACTGCATAATATCACAAAAATTTGGAGAATCAGCAATATCATCATACCTTTGTAGCATCATACCAGAGGATGAGCAAGACATTGACACAAAAAAGCATGAGAATACTAAAGTTTTTTACAAAAATGAATACAAGAGCAAATCCAGGAAATGATCCTGGAGTTCTCGACCAAACCCAGATTGACGAATGGTACACGGCCATCGGCATCAAGAGTGGCAAATTGTTCATTCCCAAGAAAAAACGAGTTATGATTTGGTAATTGGCTACTGAAGATGAAAAAATACTATCGAACCCTATTGTTCCTGTTGACGTTGTCGGCCATTCAGGTGCATGCACAGGATTTGGCGCATTACAAACGGGTTGTCAAGGAGATTAGTTCTTCCAGATACCAAGGTAGAGGCTATGCGAAGGGCGGTGCCAACAAGGCTGGGAAATTCTTGAAGAAAGAATACAAAAAGGCTGGCGTTGACGAGGTGACCCTGCAGTATTTTACCATCGACATCAATACCTTTTGTGGAAAGATGGAGATGTGGGCCGATGGCAACAAACTGCGGGCAGGCGTGGATTTCTCCATGCGTGAATATTCCCCCGGTATCCACGGGGAGTTCCCTGTCTACCATGTGGACACGCTGAACTTTGATGCTGACCGTATGTTTGCAGACTTACAGAAACCCGAATATTGCAATGCGTTGGTATGTTGCGACTTTTGGTTCTCCTACAACCATCGCGAGGCATTCTCTCGTCTGCAAAAGGCTGGAGAATGCACCAATGCGGGACTCCTACAGACATGGCCGTCGCCCATAAAATTTTACAAGGCCTATGGCGAAAGAACGGTGGACAAGCCCATTGTCTGGGTGACACCAGAAGCCATAGAGGGGGTGAAGACTGTACGTGTCAATGTCGACAACCGGTTTTTAAAGGGGTACGAGTTGTTCAACGTCATAGCCAAGGTCTCTGGCGAACGCCATGACAGTTGTTATGTTTTTACAGCCCATTACGACCACCTGGGCAATTTAGGGAAGAAGGTTTTCTATGCTGGGGCCAACGATAACGCCTCTGGCACAGCCGCCATCGTCACGCTGGCAGCATATTATGCCAAACACCGTCCGCCCTATGATATGTATTTCATCTCCTTTTCTGGTGAGGATGCCAATCTCAGGGGTTCCGAGTTCTATGCCGAACACCCCATCGTGCCGCTAGAGCAGATACGGTATCTATTCAACATCGACATGATTGGTGACAACAGCCCCATACTGTATTGTGAGGTGAGCGACGAAGGATTGTGCGGCTACAGACTTTTTGAACAGATCAATGGCGAAAGACATCATTTCAAAAAGTTGAACAAGGGCGACTTGGCTGGCAACAGCGACCACTACCCCTTTGCCAAACGACATGTGCCCTGCATATTCCTCGAAAACCAAGAAGGCTGTGCCTTTCCCTATTACCACACTATCTATGACAATTGGGAACACGCTGTCTTCGACAGTTACGAGCCTGTCTTCCATCTGGTGACGGATTTCATAGAAAGGTATTGACCGCCATATTTCTCCAAGATATACATACAAAACATGAAAAAGAATCTCCAACTGATTTTGAATGTGGAAAAAAATAAACTATGAGCTTCATTCAATACATAGCTGACGAGAATCACTACAAGAAAGTCCTGTCATTGGTGGGTAAAGCCAAGCGGACAGTGTGGATTGGAACGGCGGACATCAAAGACCTGTATGTCGATGACAAACCATTCCTGACCCTGGTTGCTTCTTTACTGAAAAAAGGCGTGGAGGTCAGGCTAATCCATGCCAAAGAACCGGGAACAGCGTGGCGGGAAGATCACGAGAAAAATCCTGTCCTCCATGACTGCATGGAACGTGTGCTGTGTCCGAGAGTTCATTTCAAGCTACTTATCATTGACAGCAGCATCGCCTACATCGGCTCTGCCAACCTGACAGGTGCAGGGATGGGCATGAAGTCTTCCAAAAAGCGGAACTTCGAGGCTGGAATCCTGACTGATGACCCGGAAATGCTTGAGGCCGCCATTGAGCAGTTCGATAACGTATGGGTTGGCAAGTTCTGCAAAGATTGTGGCCGAAGAGAATATTGTGCCGACCCCATCAAGTAAGAAAAGTATGGAGAGTGGTTGATAAAAAAGCCGTTATGGTTAAACATTATTACCAACTATAATTCAATTTCCCTCACCTCGGCATTAGTCATCTTGAGCACTTCGTGCATGGGCTTGCCATAAAAAGCGGCTTGCAGGGCCTTGTTGATGATGCCATGCCCCACGGCGAGGACAGTGCCATTGGGGTACTTTTCTTTTACCAATTTAATGAAAGCCATCGCCCGCTCCTTCATGTGTTCTATGGTTTCCACATTTTCGGGCCATACCTTGTCCTTGAGGTCAGGAATTAGTTCACCCGTAAAGTCGCCCCAGTCGCGTTCGCGCAACAAGGGAGTCGTCTGTACAGACTGTCCATGAGGTTCGGCAATGATGGCGCAAGTGTCGATAGCCCGCTTGAGGTCACTAGAGAAGAAGGCGTCGATATGCTCAGTACACAGACGGTCGCGCACCTGACGGGCCTGCTCCCTACCCTCCTCGGTCAGTTCTCCCTGCATCTGCCCTTGCAGCACTTGGTTCACATTGCCCACGGTCTGTCCGTGCCGCGTAAGTAGCAGTCTTGTCGTTGTCTTTTCTTTCTTCTCCATTGCGCTGCAAAATAACGAATAATTTTCCTAACAACAAAGAGTTGCCTATTGTAATCGCAAAAAAACGCGCCAAACAGACGAGTTTATATATTTTTGCGTCATTCATTTTGATATTTCTTACATATCGTTTATCTTTGCATGGTAAACCCTATTGACATGAAAATCATCCAGAGTTCATATTTTCGCGCATTCTGTGCCTTGGTGATTGGCACATTGATTTTGTTGCGCCCTGACAGCACCGTGAAAGGCATTACCATCGGCATCGGCGTATTGTTCCTCGTGTCGGGCGTCATCTCATGCATCGCCTATTGGAACGATAGACAGCGGTTGCTGGAAGAGAAGAGCGCATTGGCACCGACTATCCCCGTTGTGGGTATGGGAAGTACCGTGTTCGGTCTGTTGTTGTCCCTCGCGCCAGGTTGGTTCGACAAGGGATTGATGTATGTACTCGGAGCCATCGTCATACTGGGAGCCATCAATCAGTTCATGGCATTGGTGCAGGCCCGCAAGTACGTGGAGTTGGGACTGGGGTTTTGGATTTTGCCCACCGTTTTGCTACTCACAGGCATCTTCATCATTGTCAAGCCCATGGCAAGTGCCTCCATTCCCTTGATCATCCTTGGCATCTGCCTGATAGCATACGGCATCAGTGAAATAGTCAATTCCTCAGCCATCCAACATGGACAGAAAAACAACCTGCCCGCCCGCCGTGAGGACAAGCCAAAAGCAAAAACTTCGTCATCGACAAGTAATGATGCCGATGACGAATATGTGGAGTACGAGGAGGTGGATTAAAGTTGTGGATTTTTCTTTACGGGCACGGGCACTAACTGTTCGATGTACTTGCAGAGTATGCCTATGCCTTTCAGGTTTTCGCCGCCTTGTGGAATAATGAGGTCGGCGAATTTCTTTGTAGGCTCGATGAATTGTTCGTGCATGGGCTTGAGCACGTTGAGGTAGCGTGTGAGAACCATATCCACGGTTCGTCCGCGCTCCACCACATCGCGTTGGATATTGCGTATGAGCCGCTCATCGCTGTCGGTGTCGACAAAAATCTTCAAGTCCATCATCTCGCGGAGTTTGCGGTTGATGAGGGTCATGATGCCCTCAATGATAATCACCGGTTTGGGCTCCACATGAACAGTATCCTTCAGGCGGTTGCTCAAGATATATGAATAGGTGGGCTGTTCGATGGCCTCGCCGTTACGCAGCTGGTTGATTTGCTTGATGAGCAGTTTCCAGTCGAAGGCGTCAGGGTGGTCGAAGTTGATATTACGGCGTTCCTCATCGGTCATGCCCGTCGTATCGTTGTAATATGAGTCGAGGGGCACCACGGCCACATAATGAGGCGGAAGCGCCTCGACGATTTTTCTTACCACGGTTGTTTTTCCGGAGCCCGTGCCTCCCGCGATTCCAATGATGGTCATATTTGATGAATTGACAAATTATTTGCTAATTGACAAGTTGACGAATGGACTGTTTTTTCTGGACTCATATCACGGTCATTCTTCACTCAGCGCTCACACCTATTACCTCTTTATAGTATTCTGCTTTGCTCTCTAACTTCATGGGATAGGCGCGAGAGCTACTGGGCATGCGGTATAGACGGAGAGAACGAACGACATCACTATGATGGTCCTGCCATGTACATTCCACGAAAGAGCCCACTTTGGGCATAGACACCCCCAACTGCGCCGCCGCCAAGGCAGTGGCTTTCTCACCTGTGGTGACAATGGCCTGCAACGATGGAAGGCGATGGAGAAACGCATGTAGGTCTGTGGCCCGTACCACCTCAAGGTATTTGTCGGAAGCCGTATTCTTAGTACGTATCACCTCCTCGGCGGTATCGTAAAGGGCAATGCCCTGTTCACGGAGCATCTGCTCAATGGCTTCACGTCGAAAAGTATGCTTTTTCTCATCAACGAAATACATCTTGTCATCATGAAGGCACAATCCAAAGATACGCCACATGTCATTGGTGAAATTGGGGTAGAAGAAATCCATGCACCAACGGTGTCGTGCCGGTGGGAAACTGCCCAGCATGAGCAACCGCGCCCCATCGGGCAGGAAAGGCTTGAGCGGATGATGCTCAATCATTTTTTCTCCTTCATGAGATAGACCACCACAGGCAAGTGGTCGGAATAGCCGTCGAGCCACACGCCCCCAGCATGAGTACGTTTGGGACTACCCTTGTACGACCCTTCCGTCTGAATGAGATAGTCGCGACGTTGTATCTGAGCCCTCCAGAACTTCAGCGTTGTGAAATCACGCTCATCTTCCATGTTGAGCATATTGGGAGTCATGACAATCTGGTCGAACAAGTTCCATCGCCCCTCGTAGGTGAGAGTGCCCGTTCCGTTGTCAAGAATCTTCCACCAAGGGTTATACATATCATGCGGACGCATATCTTTGAAGTCACGGCGAGCCCTCAGCTCTCGCGACATGGAGCGCGAATGCGGGTCATCGTTCATATCGCCCATGACCATCACCTTGCACTGGGGGTCATCTTCAAGCAAGGAATCCTTAATTGCCCTCACCTGCCGTCCTGCAGACTCCCGATAGAACGAGCCAATATACTGACTGGGCCAGTGGCAGACGATGATGGCCACATGTTCATCGGCCAGGGTGCCGCTGACAGTGAGGAATCCACGGGTGATATACAGACTGTCTTTCTCCAACTCAGGCACGTATGGCACCAGTTTGACATCACGCACAGTAAACAACTTCGGGTTATAGAGCAGAGCGCAGTCCACACCCCTTCGATCCGGTCCTTCGATATGGCAGAACTGAATATCGCGTTCCTTGAGTTCCGGCTGGTTGATGAGGTCGGTGAGCGCATTGGCATTTTCCACCTCGGAGACACCGATGGCGGCACATCCCACCCCCTTGAGCACGTCGGTACCCATATCAGCGAGCGCACGGGCCATATTGTGCAACTTATGGGTATATTTCACAGAACCCCATTTATTGGCACCATTGGGCAGGTATTCCACGTCGTTCTTACCCACATCATGCACCGTGTCGAATAGGTTCTCCAGGTTGTAGAACCCCACGCCATACACTTGATATTGTTTTTGTTGTGCCATGGCAGCCGTCGCTGTCAGCATCATGACGGTCAAAAGAAAACAAACTCGTTTCATAATCCAGATTGTTTCGGTTAAAAACATCACGATAAAGGTACCATGATTGCACCCACCATGATTTGAGTGCAAATATCGTAAATTTTTAGAAAAATAACGCATGAAAGTCAAAAAAAAACACCCCAAAAAAGTATTTTTTTGAAAAAAAATATGTTACTTTGCAAAAAGTTAAAAATCAATTCATCTTAAATCTATGCAAAAAAAGCTGACATTAGCAGTGATAGCCCTCTGCTGTGCTTCTTTCGCCACCGCCCAGATTGACAATTCGGGCTTTGATGTGGATGTAGACAGCACAGGGCAGGTCGTCATCTCTTTGGACGAGTCGACCTTCACATTCTCAGAGACACAGCTTGGCGAAGACGAGGACATGACTCAGAGCGTGACCATCATGAGCAGCAACACTAACGTGTACGCCCGTCAGGTGGGTTACCTTTTTTCCCCTGCTCGCCACCGTTACCGCGCCTTCAACCAAAGGTACAACGAGGTGTTCATCAACGGAGCGCCGATGAACGACATGGAAACGGGTCAGTTCCGCTATTCCAATGTGGGTGGCATCAACAACCTTACTCGTAATTACGACACCGCCCTTCCGTTTGAGGACAACAATTTCACGATGCCCGCCATGGCCGGCAGCAACAACTACAATTTCCGCGCCGCCAATGTGTCCAACGGCCATAAGGTGACTGCAAGCATCGCCAATCGCAACTACTTGTTGCGTGGCATGTACACCTATGGAAGTGGTCTAAGCGCACGTGGATGGTCCTATGCCTTGAGCATCGGCTACCGCTGGGCCAATGAAGGTTATGTGGAAGGTACTTTCTACAATTCACTATCTTACTATTTCGGAATTCAGAAAATCTGGAAAGGGCGTCATTCCCTCGCCTTCTCCACTTGGGGCAACCCCACCGAACGAGCCTCCCAAGGACCTGTAACCGATGAGATGTATTGGATAGCCAACAACAACCAATACAATCCTTATTGGGGATACCAAAACGGCAAAAAACGCAACTCGCGTGTGGTGACGGATTTCCAGCCTTCAGCCGTGTTGACATGGGACTGGACCATCAACGACAACACAACATTGACCACCACGTTGCATGGCCGTTACAGTTGGTACGAGAGCACACGCTTGTCATACCAGAACACCGACAACCCCCTTCCCACCTATTGGAAAAACATGCCCAGTAGTTATTATGACGTATGGGGTGAGAGCACCGACGGGGTGAACGCCAACCGCACAGACCAAGGCTTGGCCGATTGGAACACCGCCTACGAATTCCTGACGGCCTCGAAGGAAAACCGCCAAGTGAACTGGGACCGTCTGTACTGGGCCAACCTTCAGGCCAATGCCGCTGGTGCCGACGCCATTTACTACCAATATGGCAAGCATAACGACAACCTGAACTTCACCTTCGCCACTACACTCAAATCAAATATCAGCACCCGCAGTTCGTTCAATCTTGGTTTGGTGGCCATGCAAAACAAGGGTATGCATTACCAAACGATGGAGGACTTGTTGGGAGCCAATAGCTTCCACAACATCAACTCCTATGCCATGGGCAGTTATGCCGGCTCGAGCGACTATGTGCAGTACGACCTCAACACGATGGGTGCCGACCGCAAGGGCAAGCTTATCGGCGAAGGCGACCGTTTTGGTTACGACTACGATTTGAACGTGCAGAAAACATACCTGTGGAGCAATTACACGGGCACCGCAGGTCGTTTCCGCGGCTTCATCGCGGGTCGCATCGGTGGCACACTGATGAACCGCTATGGCAACATGCGTAACGGTATGTTCGCTGACAATTCTTACGGTAAGAGCAAGACCGCCAAATTCCTTGACGGTGGCGTCAAGAGCAGCATCGCCGTGAATTTGGGTCGCGGCCACCTCATCCGTTTCGGTGTGGGCTACCAGATTAACGCGCCACAGGCACAGTCAGCCTTTGTGTCGCCGGAGATGAACAACGATTTCGTGTTGAACCTGCGCAATGAGAAAGTGTTCAGCAGCGAATTCGACTACCAATTCCAGAACTCATGGTTGCGCGCCAACATCAACGCCTACTTCAGCCACCTCAACGACGTGACGGAATGGCAAAACTTCTACTTCGACGACATCAACTCGTTCTCCTACGTGTCGATGACCAATATCAGCAAGGAATATTATGGTGTGGAGGTGGGTCTCGACTTCAAACTCACCGACTGGCTCGACCTTCGTGCCATCGGCACATGGAGTGAAGGCGAGAACACAAACAACGCCGACGTGATATACATGAACTCGACGAAGAAAACATATACCAGCGATATTGTCATGAACAAGGGCATGCACGAGAGCGGCACACCGCTCACGGCAGCCAGTTTGGGTCTGAACTACCACCGCAAAGGTTGGTATATCAACCTCAACGCTAACTATTATGACCGTATATACCTGAGCTATGCTCCCTCCTATCGTTACCAGGGCACACTCATCACCATGGGCAATGTGAACAACGATGGCAGTTTCATCGTTCCCAAACAAGCCGAAGGCAATGGTGGCTTCATGCTCGATGGTTCCATTGGCCACAGCATCCGTCTGGGTCGAGGCAAAAACCTCAACATCAATCTCATGGTGACGAACATTCTGAACAACACCCGTCTGTGTACCGGTGGTTTCGAACAGAGCCGCAGCGACTACACCGTGAAAGACGATGGAACGATGAACAACGAACGCGCCTATAAATTCTCGCGCAGTCCGATGAAATTCTACGCTTTTGGCACCAACGGTATGCTTAATTTCACTCTCCGATTCTAAAAATACTACACGATATGAACGCACTGAAAACAATCGCAATAGCACTTTCCTGCACGCTCTTCGCATCGTGTATGGACTCAGGGTACGACGAGCCCAATCTGAATGAGTCACCCTACGGCAACAATGCCTTGACTGAGACCAATGTCGTCAGTATCGCCGACCTAAAATCTATGTATGGCAATACGATAAGCGGCAACATGATGGAGCAGATTACCGACGACATCCAAATCAAAGGCATTGTCACCGGCAATGACATCCAAGGAAATATATATAATGAGGTGAGCATCGACGATGGCACCGCCGCTTTCATTATCTGCATCGCACAGGGTGGCCTGTACGGCTACTTGCCCGTAGGCCAAGAAATATTGGTCAGTCTGAAAGACTTGTATATCGGTGCCTACGGCCAACAGGGCGAGATAGGCGTTCCTTACACCAATGCCAGCGGCCGTACCTACGTGAGCCGCATGAGCCGCATGTTATGGAACCAGCACTTCAAACTCATCGGCATGGGAGGACACAGCGTCACGCCCATTGAGTTTGACCAAAGCAAAGTGAAAGACGCTCAATACATGGCGGACAACTGCGGTCGCTTGATGGTGTTGAAAGGTGTGGAAATTAAAGATGCTGACGGCACCGCCGCGTTTGCTCCCGATGATGGCAGCGTGACACTCGTCTCGAACTGCGCCAACCGTGCCATCAACGGGTTCAGCACCTCCAACCTCGTTTTACGCACCAGCTCGTATGCCGACTTCGCAAACGACCCCATGCCGACAGGACCGGTAGATATCACGGGCATCTTCACCCGCTATAACAACACGTGGCAGATTCTTCTACGTACCGTCGACGACATCAAGCCAGCAATTTCCAACTAATAACCTTGAAGCATCTAACTGATAAAAATAAAAAACAATACGATATGAAAAAGCTATTTTATTCCATGCTCGCCATCGCCACGATGGCTTTCGCCCTGAGCAGTTGTGAAGATGTACCCGCGCCGTACGACGATCCCAACATCAACCACAACAGCGGAAAGACGGTCGATGAAAACGAGATTATCAGCGAGACCTTTGCTTCGAACTTTGGCCAGTTCGAGGTAGTCACCCCCAAAGGCATTGCCTGGGTGATCAACTATAGCACCGCAACCGGTACTGGTTACAACAGCAAGGACAAGACCAACACCGAGTCGGAGAGTTACCTGATATCACCCGAAATCGACCTGTCTGAAGTGAACGAGGCTTACCTCACGTTCCTCTATATCTTCCGCTACAAGAACAATGCTGGCGAAGACAAGGTGCTCATTACCGACGAATATACTGGCGACCCCACCACTACTAACTGGGATGACATGACAGGCACGTTGACAGAAGGCACCGACTGGGACACCTTCTACTCCTTTGACCAAAACATCCCCGAGAAATTCCTTGGCAAGAAGGCTGTACGCATCGCCTTGTATTACAGTGGCACAGACAAGAGCTCACGCACATGGGAGGTGAAAAACCTGAAGGTGATGAAGGGCAAGGCCCCTGAGGGTAATACTCCCGAAATGCCCACCGACCTCACCGGTGCCGGCACCAAAGAGAACCCCTACACCGTGGCCGATGCCAACAAAATTATCGCCTCATTAGGTAATAGCACCTCCGATGAAGTGTTCATCAAGGGTAAGGTGTCGAAGATTGACGAGGTGGATGCCAGTTATGGCAATGCCACCTATTACATGAGCGATGACGGCTCGGAGAACGGCCAGCTCTATGTATACCGCGGTAGCTATTTGGGCGGTGACAAATTCAAGGCCACCAGTGCGTTCAATGTAGGCGACGACATCATTATCTGCGGCCAGTTGGTCAACTTCAAGGGCAACACGCCCGAGGTAACCCAAGGCAGTTGGATCTATTCGCTCAACGGCACAGTCAAAGACAAGACAGACCCGACAGCTGTAAACGGCACTCCTGAGGGTGACGGCAGCCAGGGCAGTCCATACAATGTGGCCGGCGCGTTGACCTACATTAAGACGCTGGGAGATGCCACCTCCGACAACAAATATGTGAAAGGAATTGTAACGAGCATCACTGAGGTGAATATTCCGAACGGCAATGCCACCTTTTACATCAGCGACGATGCTGCCGGAACCGACAAGCTATTGATTTACCGTGCCAAGAACCTCAACAACACCAATTACACCGCCGAGAACGAGATTGCCGTGGGTGATGAGGTGGTAGTTTATGGTCCGTTGGTGAACTACCGAGGCAACACGCCTGAGATGACTCAGGGCGGCTATATCGTTAGCACCACGCACCAAGGCCCGAACTATGGCACATACGACAATCCGCTGAGCATCACCGAGGCGAAAGCTCTGGTCACCGCTGACGCTGCCTGGGTAACTGGTGAGGTTGTTGGATTCGTCGAAGGCGACGACTTCGCTAGTGGCTATACCTATTTTGCCAGTGCAGGACAAACGAGTGTAAACACCAATATAATTATCGATATGGGTGGTAACTACACAGGTGTTGACTTCTCCATGCCAGTACAGCTACCTCGCTCGTTCAGGAGCGCCCTCAGTCTAGCCAACAACCCCAACGTTCTTGGTTGTAAACTCGTCATCTACGGACAGATAGGCTCCTATCTCAACGCTACGGGCATTTTGTCACCAACCTTTGTGGAGGTGTACGACGCTTCAGGTGCCGTGATAAATACCATTGGCACTAGACCAGATTAAAAAAACGTCCAAAAATTTTGTGGGGTGCAAAAAACTTCGTACTTTTGCACCCCATATTGGATTATTCACAATTATAACAATAACAGAAACAATAAAATGAAAAAAGGTATTCATCCCGACAACTATCGCCCCGTCGTGTTCAAGGACATGTCCAACGGCGATATGTTCCTTACAAAGTCTACATGCAAGAGTAATGAGACAGTAGAGTTTGAAGGCGAAACTTACCCCGTAGTGAAAATTGAAATCTCCAACACCTCTCACCCGTTCTACACTGGCAAGAGCAAGTTGGTCGACACAGCCGGTCGCGTGGATCGCTTCATGAACCGCTACGGCAAGATCAAGAAGTAAATACCACTATCATCTACACATACAAAAGGTGATCCACAGCGTAGTTGCATATGCGCTTGGAGCACCTTTGTTTGGTTTTTAAGGGGCAAAAGTAAGGAGCAGGGGGCAAGGAGCAAGGAGCAAAAGAATAACCCTAAGAAAACCTAAGATAATCTAGGATAACCTAAGAAAACATAGGGACCTTGGACCTAAAATAACCTGGAAATAACTAAAAACTATAACCATCCATGAGAAAAGTAATCGAAACAATCATACTGGTTTGCCTAACGCTGCTCACCATTGGTTGCGGCGGAACCGAGGCCGATGAACGAGCCGCCAACGAGGGGCGCGACGAGAAAGTGCGTAACGACAACAAAAACCCCTCGACACGGAAGGAATACTCCCGTTTAGAGTTTCCTCGCATCAAAGGGGGCGACAACAATCCGGTTATCGTACACAGCACCAGCGACTACGGTGTGAATTATTCACTGGAATGGGATGTGGCGAAGAAATCGCAACGCTGGGCTTGTTATCAGATGTACGAAAGCAACAGCGTGACCAACACGTCTCGTTATTACGGCAATCCCCAATACCCCGCCGACCCCGACCTGCCTACGGCCTATGGTTGGACACCTGACAACGATCCCTATTATGGTACAGGCTACGACCATGGTCACATCGTTGCCTCTGCCGAACGTCTATGTTCAGCGGACGCCAACTACCAGACGTTTTTCCTGACCAACATGCAACCGATGAAAAACGCTTTCAACTCCGGTCTATGGGCCAAGATGGAACAGCAAGTGTGGAAGACATGGAACAGGCTTTCCTTCCGCGACACCCTTTATGTGTGCAAAGGAGGCACCATCGACCACCCCGACCAGATTATTGGTTACACCAAGAAAGGAGCTTTGATTCCCAAATACTTTTTCATCGCTGTGCTGTGCAAAAACAAACAAGGTTACAAGGCCATGGCTTTCTGGGTGGAGCACCTCCTCGACGGCGTGGACCATAGCAACGACAACTTAAAGGACTACATGATCAGCATCGACCAGTTGGAAGAACTCACTGGCATCGATTTCTTCTGTAACCTGCCCGACGACGAGGAAAGGAGGGTGGAAGACAACATGTCACCTGCTGTATGGGGATTTAAGTAAGGGGTTAGAGGTAAGGGGTTAGAGAATAGCCCTAAGAAAACCTAAAATAACACAGGATTCTAAGGTAACATAGGATTCCTGAAATATTAGAACAATAAAAAGAACATTGAAAAAGCTGTTTTTATTGGCATTGATGGCACTGCTGGTCGCATGCAGTAAAGAAACGAAGCATGTGAACGCCGCTTATTACTGGAGCACCAATTTCAGTAGCGACAGTACCATGACAGCCTTCATCCAAGAACAACACATCAGCCGTCTATATGTACGTTACTTCGACGTGGTGATAGACGAGCACGACAACGTGCGTCCCAACGCCACCATACAATTCCAATGCGCCATGCCCGACAGTGTGGAGGTGATACCTTGCGTGTTCATCACCAACGAGAGCATGGCCAAATGTCCCGACAACCTCGATTCGCTTATCTACCAACGGGTGCGACAGATGAACAGCACCCACGACATCGCGGATGTGAAAGAACTGCAAATCGACTGCGATTGGAGCCAACGCACGCAGAAGACATATTTCGACATGCTGCGCCGCCTTCGTGGCCGTGCCCATGCCGACGGATGGCAACTCTCCTGCACCATCCGTTTACACCAGTTGGCAATGGAGGCTCCTCCCGTAGACCGAGGGGTGCTCATGATGTACAACACGGGCGATGTGCGCAAGATGGAACGCAACCCCATTCTCGACCTGCGCGACGTACAACCTTATTTGCGCCACCTCGACAAATACAGTCTGCCTCTGGCCACAGCCTATCCCTCCTTCGAGTGGAGTATTCTCTACCGCAGCCACCACTATGTGGGTATCATGCACGACGATGACGCACTGACGGTACTCCCCGGCGACACCATCATCCGCCATGAAGTGCCACTGGAAACGGTGCTGAAAGTCAAGGAAATGGTTGATGAGCATCTACCCAATGCCAACGACGAAATTATCATCTTCGAATTGAGTAAAAACAATATCCAACGTATCACACAAAACCACTATGAAAAAGTCTATCATCCTTAGTCTTGTCCTTTTGGGCAACAGTCTCGCCATCATGGCCTGTGGCTATTGGGGCAACGAGCACAACAACTATTTATTCAGCGTGTTCCGCCGCGAGTTGATGAACGACAACCTTTATGGCAACCGCGTAAACCAATACTGGAAAGACTACACCGGTGGTTTGGTCGACTCGTATCATGGTTCACGTTATGACTACGTGAAAGCACCCGGCGAGGAAGAGGCCAGTTACAAATTGATTTACGAAAACAAGGACAAAATACGCGAGGTGGCACGTCAACGGGGTGACACCGACCTGTTGGAGTATGCCGACCAACTGGACATATACCTCGATATTTGCGACCAACTGCGTGAGACGTGGGAATACCCCACCAAAGAGCAGCTTACTGAGCGCCGTGCCTTGTTGGAGACGATGCGACAAAAAGCGTCATCTCACCTAAAAGGCACCCACAAGGCGCAATGGGCATTATTGCTGATGCGTGCCAACATGCAATTGAAACGTCACAAGGACAATATCGAATTCTGGCAGAAGACAGGCAAGAATATGGGCGCAAGCGTGTTCCGTGACATGATGGAGAACATCTATGCCGGTGCGTTGTCAAACGAAGGGCGCACGGTGGAAGCCTGTGAGGCCTTTGCCGCCCAAGGTGACTTGGTGAGCGTGAAATGGGCCATGCGCAAGCACCGTAACCTGGCTGGTATTCAACAATATTATAACGAGAGCCACGACACCCCATTGATGCATTTCCTCGTGCAAGACTTCGTAAACAACGTCCAAGAAACCATCGACAACAAAGGCGATGAAGAATGGATGAAAGAAATTGATGCCCGCGTCATTCTGCAGCCCGAGATGGATGCCTTTATCAGCTTTGCACAAGGCGTTGTCAGTCGTGGAGAAAGCAAGAACCCTTGCCTATGGCAAACCGCCATTGGAGCCTTGCAACATCTCTCCGGCCGTAGCGACGATGCATTCGCTTCCTTGACGCAAGCCATGTCTATGGCCGGTACCGGCCGCATGAAAGACAATGCCCGCGCCATTCGCATCGTAGCCAGCGCTTCATGTAAGTACAAAGATAGCAACTACGATAACTGGTTGGTCCAAGAACTGGATTGGCTGGCAGCGAAGATACGTGAAGAGGCAAATAGTCCCGAAGGTTCCGATTTCGGAAATATGACCTACAACCACTATTTCGACATCCTCGACCGTGCTGTTCACCAAGGTTTGGTGCCATATTACAAGAGCCAGGGACGCGAAGAGATGGCTATCGCCCTGCTCACGATGGTCGACCATCCCACCTCATCGCTCGTTCCCGTGGCACGTCGTTACGAAAAAACAGGAGGGGAAGACCGCAACCCATACTACAGCACCTACCATTTCGCCTTCGTTGACTCGCTCAACGCCGACGACACCTATCGTTACTACCAATGGCGGCACCAGGGAGGCAAAGATGCCCTCGAACGTTACGTGATTAGCCGCAGCGACATCGGCGACGACTTCCTCAACGACCTCATGGGCACGAAATACCTAGGCGAGGGACGCTGGAATGAAGCCCTACCCTACCTTCGTCAAGTATCGCTGGACTTCATCGGGCATCAGAATATTGCCTGGTGGATGAAACACCGCGACTGGACCAAGGCCCGTTGGTTCGAATGTCAATCGTGTGATGGAGATGATTACAACGAAGGTCCGGAAACCTTCACCAGCAATCCTAAGGTGCGCTACTGCGAAGAAATGCAGCAATTGGAAAAAACGTACAACAATTCGAAAGGCGAGCAACGGCTGCAAGCAGCCTACGACATGGCCGTTCGTCTGTTCCAGTCGTCATTCAAAGGTGACTGCTGGCACCTCACCCGCTATAGCTGGAGTTGTTACGACACGGCCTACGTGAACCGTCCCGACCCCAGCCTGCGTGCCATCCGTTTGTTGGAGGAAAGCAAAGCGAGTACCAACCCCACCCTGCATTTCAACTCCATCTATGCCCTAGCCTACATTCCCATTGAGCCATGGTACGAAGAGGTTTGGAACGAAAAGGAGGTTCGTTATGACTTGGTTCCCCGTCCACAGTCGCGCGGTTACAAGGCGTTGGCTGACTTGAGCCGTTATGTGACAGCCCATCCCGAGAACAACTCGCCTTACATCAGGAAATGCGATATCCTAAAAGCTTTCCGCAAGACAACAAGGATTCAATAGGAGCAAGGAGCAATAAAAATAGACAGGGCTGGCAAGAAATTGCCAGCCCGTCGTGGAAAATATATAGAGTTTAGTTTTTGTGGCCACCGCCTGTTATCATGCCCTTGGGGGCATCCTTCTTTACTTTGGCCTTGGACGCGGCGGCCCCTTCCTCAGCCTCGAAGATATTGTTTTCGTTAGCAAAAGTGTAGCGAGTGAGCGAGAAGTCATCCACTTCACCAGTCTTGGAACTGTACATGCTTCCCGTGAACTTGTTCTGGTCGACATGGTACTCGTCAAGAATCATCTGGCGATTGTCATCGAAATCGAGGTAGATGTCGCCCGAATTCAAATCTATCTCCCAGGTGAAAGCCACGCTATAGACACATTCGTCACCGTCATAGTCGGTCTCCAAACCACGTCCCTTGGTGGCGTTGGCCTCATAGAGGTCAAACTGGAAGTCGGTGAAGTAGTTGCCTTCCACCAGACGGTTGTCGTCATCGTAATACTTGGTGTGGATGGTGCCTTCCCACTGTCCGCGCATGGTCTGTGCCAACTGGATGTAATAATCGCGGTCATAGCGGTCGCCAGAGCGTCCGTGGTCGTCCCAGCCATAGTCATCATAATGATAATAGGGCTCATCGTAGTAATATTCGTCGCAAGCCGTGAAAGTGAGGCCAGTGGCGGCGAGGAGAGCCATTGTGAAGAATGAAGTTAACTTTTTCATGTCCGTATGCTTTTTAGTGAATGATCTGTGATTGATTTCTGGTGCAAAGATATGGGTAAAAAGCATACCCCACAAGATGATTTCACTATTTAGGTGTAGGGAAATCCCTATTTTGAGAAAGGGAATTATGAGGGGTGTTCATGTGACGATGGCCACAGCATCTGCGTGATCATATAAAGAACGCCGGTACGTGTTGTTCCGTACCGGCGATTTCTTGTCAATGCGCTACGCAAACAGCCTTCAGGTTTTTGGCATAACTCCTTTGATGTCTTGTCTATTTATTATTTGAGGTGACGTTTGGGAGCCATTTTCACCACACTGTCGCTAAAACTCTTGGCGGGAGCCACTGACGAACCGTCCTCACTTTCAAAAACACCTTCGTTGCTCCAATAATAACCTCCGTAGTAACCTCCATAGGAGCCCCAGAAGGAATCATAGTCGTTGTAGTAATTGTCCCAGTTGGGCGAATCGGTATGACGCATGGTGAAATCGTGCGCCTTGCCATTGTAGTTGCCCGTCTCCCAGTCGGCCTCGTACATCGTGCCACGGAATGTGTAGTCGGTCAGACGATAATCGCTGATACGATAAGTAGTACCATCCTCTCGGAACTTGATGTAGATAATTTGGTCTCTCACCTTCCAGTCGATACGGTAAGACACATGGTGGCGTGATCCTCCATCATAAATATCCACCCAATAGCCGTTGCCAGTACGCGTGGCAAAGGGATCGAGAATGAAGTCGAGCATCGAATAAGAGATATTATAGGTCTTACCATCCCATTCGGAATAGTCGAACACTTCGCCTTCCCATGTCCCCTCGAGGGTATAGGCAATGGATTCATCTTCACAGCTAGTGAACGTGAACAAGGCCATCATGGCCATCGTCAGGAATGTAAAAATCTTTTTCATAATCGCTATTGTTGGTTTTTATGTTGCAAAAATAGTAAAAACCCGCAAGACAACCAAGGAGAATTCCATATACTTTATTAGGGAAAACCCTAAGAAGGAAGAAAAGGAGTCATTCGTGAAGATACAGAAAGACGTGGAAGACATTTTTGAGAAAAAAAGAGCCTTGAAATTTGATTGTTGCGGAAAAAACGTTATCTTTGCACTATCAATTATACAAAACGTATTTAGCCATCTTATTTGATTACCACAAGAAAGAAATGAAAACCGTATTTGACTTCACAGTGAAAGACCGTAAGGGCGGCCTTGTCCCGCTTAAGTCGTATGCAAACGAAGTTCTGTTGATAGTAAACACCGCCACGAAATGTGGTTTTACGCCCCAATACGAGGAACTGGAGAAATTATACGAAAAACACCATAGCGAAGGTTTCGAGATTCTCGATTTCCCCTGCAACCAATTCGGGCAACAGGCTCCAGGCACCGATGAGACCATCCACAACTTTTGCAAGTTGAACTACGGTACTGAATTTCCCCGGTTCAAGAAGGTGAAGGTGAACGGCGACGATGCCGATCCTTTGTTCAAATACCTTAAGGAGCAAAAAGGCTTTGCCGGTTGGGACATGGACCATCCCATCGCCCATATCCTCGACGAAATGCTCACGAAAGAAGATCCCAATTATAAGGAAAAGAGCGACATCAAGTGGAACTTCACCAAATTCCTTGTCAACAAGGTGGGACTGGTGGTGGCACGCTTTGAACCCACAGCCAAGATTGAAGACATCGAGAAACAAATCGTAGAATTGTTGAAATAACACCCCACCCCTTGGCGATTGGTGGCTGCCGTCCCCTCCTTCCCTCTCCAAACTCCAACGGCAATAAGTCCACCTTTCGCCATCTTTTATTCATTACGAAATACGAAACGACCCATTTCGGATTTCGTATTTATTGTTTTTTAAACCACATTATTCATTATCATAAATATACACTTTTATGGAACAGAGAGAACACATACGCTGCTTGATTATCGGCAGCGGTCCCGCAGGTTATACAGCAGCTATCTATGCCGCCCGCGCCAACCTCAACCCTGTGGAATACTGCGGCTTGCAGACAGGAGGACAGCTGACACAGACTACGACTGTGGAGAATTTCCCAGGATATCCCGAAGGCATCGACGGCAATGAGATGATGATGCAGCTACGCCAACAGGCGGAGCGATTCGGCACCGACATCCGAGAAGGAGAAATCGTGAAAGCCGATTTCTCGGCCCAGCCCTATGTGCTCACCACCGACAGTGGCCACGAGATGGAGGCCGACACGGTAATCATCGCCACGGGTGCCTCCGCCAAATACCTCGGATTGGCCGACGAGCAGAAATACAATGGCTTGGGCGTATCAGCCTGCGCCACCTGTGATGGTTTCTTTTACCGCAAACGCACCGTGGCTGTGGTGGGTGGCGGTGACACCGCCTGTGAAGAGGCGCTATATCTGGCGGGACTGGCCAAAAAGGTGTATATGATTGTACGCAAACCTTTCCTACGCGCCTCGGAGGTGATGCAACGTCGCGTGCAGGAAACGGAGAACATCGAGATATTGTTCGAGCACAATACGGTGGGACTCTATGGTCAGTACGGGGTTGAGGGTGCACATGTGGTGCGCTGTATGGGAGAGCCAAATGAGGAGCGTTACGACTTGCCTATCGACGGCTTTTTCCTTGCCATCGGCCATAAGCCCAACAGTGATGTGTTCAAACCATGGCTGGAAACTGATGAGACCGGCTACATCAAGACCATCGATGGCACGCCACGCACAGCATTGCCAGGAATCTATGCCGCCGGCGATGTGGCCGATCCGCACTACCGTCAGGCCATCACAGCGGCTGCAAGCGGCTGCAAAGCTGCCATTGAAGCTGACAGGTATCTGAGGAACCTCACCTCCTAAATCCGACATACAATTCATGAGCAAAGCGATATTATCCATTGTATTGTGCTATGCATTATTTTGCATGAATGCTACGGCACAAACCTATGAAGTGAATTCGCCCAACGGGAAGTTGAAGGTGACCGTAAAGAGTGACAACCAGTTGCGGTGGAGTATTGAGGCCGCTGGAACGACCGTCCTGGAAGAGTCTGCCATTGGTCTTCAGTGGTCCACCCTCAAGGGAAAGCCTCTGACGACCATCGGCAGTGACATGCCTCAACCCAAGGTTGCCATATGCCAGACTACCGACTCTTTCGCCACGCCCTTTTATAAGAAGGCCCTTGTGGAAGACAAATACGGCGAGATGATTGTCTACGCCAAGAACTATCGTGTGGAGTTTCGTACTTACAATGACGGTGCAGCCTACCGCATCGTGCTGAACCAAAAAGGCGATTTCACTGTCAACAGCGAGAAGGCTGAGTTCCGCTTCGCGGGTGACTACACAGCCTTTATCCCTTATGTGAACGACAATCGTAGCGGAGAACGCTACAGTTTTTCTTTTGAGTCTCTCTACGACGAGGTACCGCTGTCGCAGATGTTTGCCGACTCTTTGGCTATCTCCCCCCTGGCCGTCTGTCTGCCCGACGGCAAGAAGGCGGTGGTGATGGATGCCGGCGTGGAGAATTATCCCGGCATGATGCTGCTCAAAGGCGAAGGAAACAGTCTCGTGGCCGATTTTGCCCCCTATGTCTTGGAAGAAAAAATCGGAGGTTTCAACCGTCTGAACCTGGAACCTACCCTTCGCGCCAACTACATTGCCACATTCCGAGACAAGGGCGAGGTGGCGTTGCCATGGCGTGCCATCGTGGTGACCGAGCGCGATGCCGACCTGCTCAACTGTGATATGGCACAACGGCTGGCACCCTCCTGTCGATTGGCAGACACGTCGTGGATTTGTCCCGGCAAAGTGGCATGGGACTGGTGGAACAACCTCAATCTTACGGGCGTCGATTTCGTCTCAGGCATGAACACCGCCACGTATAAATACTATATCGACTTCGCGGCCAAAAACCATCTCGAATACATCATCATCGACGAAGGATGGAGTGGCAAAGAGTCACTTACCGACAACCTCAATACCGACATCGACTTGGCCGAACTCATTCGACATGGCAACGATAAGGGTGTGGGCGTCATTCTCTGGTCAAGTTGGAGAAACTGCATCAAGGATATGGAACACACCTTCGCCCATTACGCACAAATGGGCATCAAGGGCTTCAAGGTGGATTTCTTCGACCGCGATGACCAAGCGGTAATCCGCAGTGCTTACGAGATTGCGGTCTGTGCGGCCAAACATCATCTGCTGCTCGATTTCCACGGGCTGAAACCCTTCGGCATACAAAGGGCTTATCCCAACGTGGTAAATTTCGAGGGAGTGAAAGGACTGGAGAACAACAAATGGGAACCGCGCACTTCGGAAGGTCCCGTACACGATTTTCCCCACTATGACGTGAGTGCCCCCTACCTGCGCATGCTCGCCGGACCGATGGACTATACTCCCGGAGCGATGATGAACGCCACGCGCGACTGTTATTTCGGCAATAATGACCATCCAATGAGCCAAGGCACGCGCGTCCACCAAATGGCGATGTACGTGATGTATGAAGCACCCTTACAGATGTTGGCCGACAGTCCGTCGAAATACATGAAAGAACAGGAATGTACCGACTTCATCGCAGCCATACCCACGACGTTCGACGAGACTGTGGCTCTCGATGGTGAACTGGGCCGCTATGCCATGGTGGCCCGTCGCAAGGGCAGCACATGGTATGTGGGGGCTTTGACCGACTGGACAGAACGCAACGTGCAACTCGACCTGTCATTTCTTGGCAGCGGCGTTTATCGGGTCGTCATTTTTGCCGACGGAACAAATGCGGCAAAGGAAGCCACAGACTATCGCCGCAGCGAAAACTCAGTTACTGCCAATGACAAGTTATCCATCCACCTCGCCCCCGGTGGAGGCTGGGCGGCAATCATACGTTCAATGTAACACGGTGTCCACCACCCAGTAGGACAACATACCCGCGATGTAGCCCACGAAGACAATCCACGTGATTTTCTTCATGTACCACCCGAAAGAAATCTTCTCCAGACCCATGACAACTACGCCTGCGGCGGAACCGATGATGAGCATCGAACCTCCCACGCCTGCACAGTAGGCCAACAGCTGCCAGAAGATGCCATCGACAGCCATCGCTCCCGATGCCTCCACGGGATACATGCCCATACACCCAGCCACAAGCGGCACATTGTCGACAATGCTCGAGAGCACGCCAATGATGCCGTTGATGACATAATAATTGCCAGAGAAAGCAAGGTTCAGCCCTTCGCCCAAAGCGGTAAGCACGCCTATCTCCTGCAGAACCGCCACAGCCATGAGGATGCCGAGGAAGAACATGATGGTAGAAAGGTCTATGCGCGAGAGCAGGTCGCTCACACGCTTTGCCATAGTGTCGTCTTCGTCGGTATTGTAGTGGAATATCTCCGTGACTGTCCACAAAACGCCGAGCACCAGGAGGATTCCCATGAACGGCGGCAGGTGCGTGAGGGTCTTGAAGATAGGCACGAACACCAATCCACCCACACCCAACCAGAAGATAATGTTGCGTTGTTTCTTGGTAAACTGACTCACATCAGCGGCGGGGAGGTTCTGCGACTTGTCGAACTTCCCTTTGAGTTGGTATTGCAAGATGAATGCTGGGACAAGCATGGAGATGAGCGAGGGGATGAAAATCTCGGTGATGACACCTTGGGTGGTGATGACACCCTTAATCCAGAGCATAATAGTGGTGACATCGCCAATGGGCGAAAAGGCACCGCCCGAGTTGGCGGCAATGATGACCAGCGCGGCGTATATCAGTCGGTCCTTGCGCTCCTGCACCAATTTGCGGAGCACCATAATCATCACTATCGATGTTGTGAGGTTGTCGAGGATGGCTGAGAGGAAGAACGTCATGAACGCCATGCGCCACATCAGTTTACGCTTGGAACGCGTTTTCATCACGTCGCGCACGAAGTTGAAACCTCCATTGGAGTCGACTATCTCAACAATGGTCATGGCACCCATTAGGAAGAACAGTGTGCCCGCCGCATCGCCCAAATGGTGCTCTATCACCTCCGCTATCTTATGCATCACATCATCGGCAGGGATATCCGGATAGAACGAGCCTGGGGCGAGCATCAGCAACGTCCAGCATCCCACACACATGAGCAAAGCGATGGCAGCCTTGTTCACCTTCGTTACACTCTCCAACGCTATGCACAGATAGCCTACGATGAAGACGATGACAATCGCCGTTGTTAATGAAGCCATTGTATATAGATTTTTCCAGTTTAATTTGTTCGTGCAAAAATAAGAAAAAGTAGGGAAAAGTCAAAAAAATAACGTATTTTTGTGGCCATGAACGAACAAGACAACCTCCAAGCCTCTTGGGCGGAGAACATCATCATCGCCGATGCCGACCACCTCGACCGCGTGGCCTTTGATCTCACGGTCAATTTCGAACGCATGTTAAACCGTCGTATCCCTCAAGCCAACCTGGCGCGATGGATAGACTGCATTGCCTTGGACGGTGGTGTGCGTGAAGGCGACCATCACACACACGTCATCATCATCCACAGCAAGGAAAAGACGGCCTTCGACAACTTCACGCCAAGTCATTTTGACGGGGAGATTAACGGACAAGCCTTCCGCGATAACCTCGGCGAGTTCACGCTCTCAGCCTTACCCATAGAACTGGGTGTTGGCGGCGAACGACTGCTGCTCGACACCGTATCTCTCGTTTGCCAACAGAAAGAGGTGAAACGGGTGATGGTGGTGGCCGACGAAGATAAGGAGTGGGATGACCTGCGCCGCATATTGCGCGATGTGGACGAGGAAAAACGTATCACACTGTTCTCCATGCAGCCCATGCCCGGCGGCAACTTCCGCCATGAGATTCTCGGCTATTCGCTCATGAGTGCCCTCGGCATACGGGGAGAGGAGTTGAACGAAGAGTGATGAAGGCTTAACGATGAACGATGGGATAAAATAAAAAACGATAATTTTGTTTTGTCTTCGCTTTTCACTATCTTTGCACTATATTTTCATTATTGAAACAAAATCAACATCATCAAAAACACAAATATGGGAAAAATATTAATGATTGGTGCGGGAGGCGTAGCCACGGTAGCCGCCTTCAAGATTGCGCAGAATTCCGATGTGTTCACCGACTTCATGATTGCCAGCCGACGTAAGGCTAAATGCGACGCGTTGGTGGCAGCTATTCATGCCAAGGGCTATGACATGCCTATCAAGACAGCACAGGTAGACGCCGACGATGTGGAACAGTTGAAAGTGCTGTTCAACGACTATAAACCCGACCTGGTGGTCAACCTGGCCCTACCCTATCAAGACCTCACCATCATGGAGGCCTGTTTGGCATGCGGCTGCAACTATCTCGACACCGCCAACTACGAGCCTAAAGACGAGGCGCATTTTGAATACTCCTGGCAGTGGGCCTACCGTGACCGCTTCCGCGAGGCCGGCCTGTGCGCCATCCTCGGCTGCGGTTTCGACCCGGGCGTGACAAGTATCTTCACTGCCTACGCCGCCAAGCATCACTTCGATGAGATACAATACCTCGACATCGTGGACTGCAATGCCGGCGACCACCACAAGGCTTTCGCCACCAACTTCAATCCAGAAATCAATATCCGCGAAATCACACAGAAAGGACTCTACTGGGAAGACGGCAAATGGGTGGAGACGGAACCGCTGGAGATTCACAAAGACCTGAACTATCCCAACATTGGTCCGCGCGACAGCTACCTGTTGCACCACGAAGAGATAGAGTCGTTGGTCATTAACTATCCCACCATCAAACGTGCTCGTTTCTGGATGACATTCGGCCAGCAGTACCTGAAACACCTTGAGGTGATTCAGAATATCGGCATGAGCCGTATCGATGAGATAACCTACGAAGCACCCCTAGCCGACGGTACTGGAACGGCAAAAGTGAAAATCGTACCATTGCAATTCCTCAAGGCCGTACTGCCCAATCCGCAGGATTTGGGTGAGAACTACGAGGGTGAGACCTCCATCGGTTGCCGCATACGCGGACTGAAAGACGGCAAGGAACGCACTTACTATGTGTATAATAACTGCTCACACCGCGCCGCCTATGAAGAGACGGGGATGCAAGGCGTGAGCTACACCACTGGTGTGCCTGCGATGATCGGCGCCATGATGTTCTGTAAGGGTCTCTGGCGTAAGCCTGGCGTGTGGAACGTGGAAGAGTTCGACCCCGACCCATTCATGGAGCAGCTCAATATCCATGGTCTGCCTTGGCATGAACAGTTCGATATTGATTTGGAGTTATAAGATATTAACATGGCTGAGGGTAGCCGTGGCGGGTAATCTCTTGCTCCTTGCCCCCTGCCCCTTGCCCCCTAAAAAAAACAACAATGGCAAAAAAAGAAGAAGAAATGACAAATATGCAGGATGGCAAATTGAAAGCACTGCAAGCCGCTATGTCGAAAATAGAAAAAGACTTCGGCAAAGGATCCATCATGAAACTGGGCGATGAGAAGATAGAAAACGTGGAGGTCATCTCCACTGGCAGCATCGGTCTGAACGCCGCACTTGGCGTGGGCGGCTACCCCCGAGGCCGCATCATCGAAATCTACGGTCCGGAATCATCGGGTAAGACTACTTTGGCCATCCATGCCATCGCCGAGGCCCAAAAAGCCGGAGGCATAGCGGCATTTATCGATGCGGAGCACGCCTTCGACCGTTTCTATGCCGCCAACCTGGGTGTTGACGTGGACAACCTATGGATTTCTCAGCCTGACAATGGTGAGCAGGCTTTGGAGATTGCTGACCAACTCATCCGTTCATCGGCCATCGACATCATTGTCATCGACTCCGTGGCAGCCCTCACTCCCAAACAGGAGATTGAAGGTGACATGGGCGAGAACAAAGTGGGTCTGCAGGCTCGCCTGATGAGTCAGGCTCTGCGTAAGCTCACCGCCACGGTGAGCAAGACGAACACCTGCTGCATCTTTATCAACCAACTACGCGAGAAGATTGGCGTGATGTTCGGCAACCCCGAGACGACGACCGGCGGCAACGCCCTGAAATTCTACTCCAGTGTGCGTCTGGACATCCGTCGCGTGACTACCTTGAAAGATGGCGACCAAGCCATCGGCAACCAAGTACGAGTGAAAGTGGTGAAAAACAAAGTGGCTCCTCCCTTCCGCAAGGCGGAGTTCGAGATTACCTTTGGCGAAGGCATCTCGAAGGTGGGCGAGATTGTCGACCTGGGCGTAGAATACGGCATCATCAAAAAGAGCGGCAGTTGGTTCTCCTACGGCGAGTCGAAACTGGCGCAAGGACGCGACGCTACCAAGAACCTGCTCAAAGACAACCCCGAGCTGTGCGAAGAACTGGAAGCCAAGATTATGGAAGCGATTCAGAATGCTTAGAGTGAAGAGTTAAAAATTCAGAGTTTAGAAAAATACCAAGAGGCACAGAAACCTCAACATTCAACACTAAGATTCAACCCCTAAAACTGCCAAACTGTCACGCGGTTTGGCAGTTTTTTTATTTTCCCATATTGTTTGGCATACGGTTTGCTGTTAACAAGGCGGACGCAATTGTCCATGCTTCAAATAGAAACATAATAATAACAAAAAACAATACAACTATGGGAAAAATTATTGGAATTGACTTAGGTACTACCAACTCCTGCGTTGCCGTTTTCGAGGGCAACGAGCCGGTAGTCATTGCCAACAGCGAAGGCAAGCGCACCACCCCATCGGTGGTGGGATTCGTGAAAGACGGTGAACGTAAAGTGGGCGACCCCGCCAAACGTCAAGCCATCACCAATCCGAAGAATACCGTTTACAGCATCAAGCGTTTCATGGGCGAGACATACGCCCAATGTAGCAAAGAGGTGGACCGTATTCCCTTTAACGTGACCAACGAGGGCGGTTATCCGCGAGTTGACATCGAAGGTCGCAAGTACACCCCGCAGGAAATCTCCGCCATGATTCTTCAGAAAATGAAGAAGACTGCCGAGGACTATTTGGGTGAGGAAGTGACGGAAGCCGTGATTACCGTGCCCGCCTACTTCTCCGATTCACAGCGTCAAGCCACAAAAGAAGCCGGTCAGATTGCCGGTCTCGATGTGAAGCGTATTGTGAACGAGCCTACGGCAGCCGCTCTGGCCTATGGTGTTGACAAGGCTAACAAAGAAATGAAGATTGCCGTGTTCGACCTTGGTGGCGGTACATTCGATATCTCCATCCTTGAATTCGGTGGCGGTGTGTTCGAAGTGCTCAGCACCAATGGTGACACTCATCTTGGTGGCGACGACTTCGACCAGGTGATTATCGACTGGCTTGTTCAGGAGTTCAAGAACGATGAGGGTGCAGACCTCAAACAAGACCCGATGGCTATGCAGCGTCTGAAGGAAGCTGCCGAAAAAGCCAAGATTGAGCTTTCGAGCAGCACCTCCACAGAGATCAACCTCCCCTATATCATGCCGGTAGGTGGCGTGCCTAAGCACTTGGTGAAGACCCTCACCCGCGCTAAGTTCGAGCAACTGGCACATGACCTTATCCAAGCTTGTCTGGCTCCTTGCCAGAACGCTATCCGCGACGCCAAGTTGTCAACAAGCGACATCGACGAGGTCATCCTCGTGGGCGGTTCCAGCCGTATCCCCGCCGTACAGACATTGGTGAAGAACTACTTCGGCAAAGAGCCCTCGAAGGGCGTGAACCCCGACGAGGTGGTGGCCGTGGGTGCCTGTATCCAAGGAGCCATCCTGAACAAAGAAGGTGGCGTGGGCGACATCGTGCTGCTCGACGTTACTCCGTTAACCCTCGGCATCGAGACCCTCGGTGGTGTCATGACGAAACTGATCGACGCCAACACGACCATTCCTTGCAAGAAGAGCGAGACCTTCTCGACGGCTGCTGACAACCAGACCGAGGTGACCATCCACGTGCTGCAAGGTGAGCGCCCCATGGCTGCCCAGAACAAGAGTATAGGCCAGTTCAACCTCACCGGTATCGCACCTGCCCGTCGTGGTATTCCTCAGATTGAGGTGACCTTCGACATCGACGCCAATGATATTCTGAAGGTGTCGGCCAAAGACAAGGCTACGGGCAAGGAGCAGGCCATCCGCATCGAGGCCTCTTCAGGTCTGAGCAAGGAAGAGATTGAGCGCATGAAGGCTGAGGCCGAGAAGAACGCCGAGAACGACAAGAAGGAGCGCGAACGCATCGACAAGATGAACCAGGCCGACTCGATGATTTTCCAGACCGAAACCTTCCTCAACGAGAACGGTGACAAGTTGGGTGCCGACAAGGCTAATGTGGAAGCCGCCGTACAGCAGTTGAAGGATGCACATAAGAGTGGCGACATCGCCGCCATCGATAGTGCCATCAACAACCTCAACCAGGTGATGCAAGCCGCATCCGCGAAGATGTATCAGCAGGCTGGTGGTGCCCAACCCGGTGGTGCAGGCTTTGGTGGCCAGCAGGCCGGCGGTCAACAGACCCAGGGCAGCGACCCAAACGACAACATCCAAGACGCCGACTTCGAGGAGGTGAAATAAAAAACGATAAGAAACAACAAGAAAACATATAGAAAGTGGTGTAACTATGTTAGTTACACCACTTTCTATAATTGTTAGTCTTTGTCATTTTAACCTATGGGTTAAATAGTGAGTCAACAATAATAAAGCGCTCAAGTTTAAAGTATTGATTTCTCATAAAGAGTTAGGAGTGTGGTATTACGTGATATGATTGAAACCTCAAAGTCTTACATTATTATTTCACCATTTGCTTCTTTCTGTTTATAATATAAATACCGTCTTGTATGGGCTTACTGGAAAGCATACGGCCATCCAGTGTATACCACACTCCGTTCTCCATATTCGATACACATGAGCCTTCTTCTGAATTTATCCACTTTATATCAAGCGAACTAATCTCAACGATTTCATAAAAGTCTTGCCAGTATTCTGCAGCTTCATAGGCACCCTTGCAACCGATAGGAACATTAAGCTGGGCGTTTTCATAATTTGAGAACGTGTCATGATAAATACTTATAGGCGTTTCTTTGTAAACATAAACTTTCTTCAAATTGGGACAATACTGAAATGCCCCGTCATCTAAAAACGAAACCGTTGAAGGAAGCGTTATTGTGGAAAGCTTTGAACAATCTGCAAACGAATACCATGCCACGTTAATAACACCCTCAGAAATTGTTACACTTTGAACTTCTGTACAGCCATAAAATGTACCCCAGTTGACAGAATTCACATTACCAGGAATAACTAAATCGATAATCTCCGTATTCTCATCGCTAAAGAGATGATGAGAATAGAACAACGGACTAGCATAGAATTTAGCATTCTTATCGTCCGTATTAATGTCATAAGCAGGATTGTTATAGTCATCATCAAATCCAAAAATAATATTACACCATGCTGTAATATCAGGAACTATAACTTTTCTCAAATTAAAACAACAAAAAAAAGCGCTAGCTCCAATATTAGTTACACTTGATGGGATAATAATTCGAGTCAAACTTGAACAATCCTTAAAAGCTCTTTTACCGATAGAGGTTACACCTTCAGGGATTGTTACTCCTGTAATATCTGCACATTGAAGAAAAGCATCATCTCCAATACCTATTACTTTATACGCAGAACTATTGTAATATACTTTTGAGGGTATGACCACGTCTCCATAAGTAAAATCCGCCCCATAAATCGTCGCATTTGAGCCTGTGATGGTAAAGGTCCAAGTCACGCCGTCACTATTAGTCCATTTATATGCCCATACTCGCATGATTCCAAATAGCAATAAAGCTAATAAGAATAGTTTTTTCATAATATAATGATATTTAATAAAAACTTAGTAAGGAATAGGGACCCCACGGTTTGCCAGGGATCAGACATCGACTCCTACAGACTCACAGCTCAGTTAATGAGTAAACCGTCCGGATTCCTTTATCTTTTGTCATCTCGCATGAAACGCACCCATCTCCACCAAAAAGTTGTGCTTTAATTTTGTGACTTTGATATGATTTCCTTTTGCATGAACGTAGCAAATCTTTTCACAAACAAATTACCCACCCCCGCAAAAGGCATCCATATCATCAAAGGCCGGAAGAAAATGCAGAGATCAACGGGAATAAATGTCGTTCAGTTTTCTGACATACTCTTTTGGTTGAAGTTTCCTAAAGATAATGTCCTTGGCATTCGCTGATATAGACTTTCGCAGTTGGATATCATTCGCCAACCTACTGATTGCGTCCACAATACCGTCAGCATCCCTCAACTGTATGAAAAGCCCCGTCTCGCCATCTTTCACGAAATCGCTAATGCTACCGACATTGGTGGTGACAGGAACCATGCCAAAGCTCATACATTCAAGTAACGACATGGGCAACCCTTCATAAAAAGAAGGAAGGAGGAACACATCGCATAGTTGCAGCAAGCAGTCTTTTTTCTCACCCGAAACCACGCCTTCGTAGATAAACTGATCTCCCAACTGGGTCTGGAATCGATCTATATAATTACATCCCTTCTGCTCAATACCAGCGAAATGGAGGACGAATTGCTCACCCTTCTCTTTCATCTTTCGGGCAGCCTCGAGCATATAATCCATACCCTTGTTGGGTTCTATCCGTCCGAGATACAGAATATGCATCGAATCAGGATTATCAGTTCTCTGAAATTTTGAAGCAATACTCAAGTCGATGCAATTAGGTAGGACATAGACCTCTTCAGGATTATAATCATCCTTCAACCGTTGCTTCTCCTTCTCGCTCAACACAATGAAACGCGCATCCCAGGAGAAAACCTTCTTCAACAACATATTCAGCAAAAATGGTTTCTTATCCTTGAAAAGAAACAAGCCTCCATGAAGATGAATGATGGTGTGACGACCCGATTTGACACTCTTACGCATGAAGGGATAATCTCGAATGATGGAAAAAGCATCCAACGGGAAATTATAATGGACTATGGCACCGTGGTGCTCTCGTAGCATCCGTTTCCATGCTTTATATGTTTTCAGTATCCGGCTTACGCGGTGTAGCCCACCCTTCTCATCATCGGATTTCCCCTGCAAAAAATGGATATAATCACAACTCTCATTATTGGCGATAATGAAAGTTGTAACAGCCGAAACTCCGCTGACATTGCGGGAGGAGTCAAGGGAGGGAGCAACGATGATGGATTGCATGGCTATTTCTTCACCTTGACCGGAGTAGTTGCGAAGATTTCTTCCAACTGTTTGCGGGTATATCTTTCCTCGGCCGGATAAAGATTTTCCTCGTGCTCCAAGATTTGGTCGATAGTCCACTTGAATTTGATGGGTTTGGCCGGTACGCCTCCTGCAACGCAATAAGGAGGAATATCTTTTGTCACCACTGCTCCTGCGGATACAATAGCCCCACGCCCCACAGTCACCCCCATGAGCAGCACCACATTCATGCCAATCCACACATCCTCTTTCACTACGACATCCATGTCATAGCCATCGGGTTTTTCTTTCTCGGTGATGGTACGGTAAAAACGCCCTATCAGTTGTGCATGGTTTCCTGTTCCTACCTTAAATCCTTCAGCAGCCCCTGACCCCTTGCCCATCACGAACTTGGCATTGAGATTCAGTATGACAGCATCACGCAGTGTATTGTTGCCCATTAGGAAAACATTCTTGGGCTTGGTTATCTTTATCGGCGGAGTGACATAAGAATCTGGAGCTATATAGCCGTAACTCCGGCGGCTATATCCAAAATAATGTCTATATAAACAATATAACCCCTTCAAGAATCTGTTTCTTTTTAACGGTATCATAATCTTTCAAAAAAACATCGGTTGATTTATCTTCATATTCACTCTCTATGCGAGGCATCCACGTTGTGAGCCACTCTTTGCGACTCAGGAGGCAGTTGCATATAATCGCCATAGAGTTTCTTGAGGTAGAGATCAAACTCCTTGATGCCCCTGAACATCCTGCCTTCGAAACTGTAACGAACATCCTCGCCATACCATTCCACAGGAATGAACTCCCGTTCGCCCCATCGCCCGAAGACATTGGATAGCATTTCGGTCGAATCGCAACTCTTCAAAAATTGTTCCTCCTTCTGCAATATACGTAGGCGTGATATGGGAATGATACAGCGCAACATTTTTCTTATCCCTTGCTTTAGATTGTTTTCTGGATTATTCACATAAAGTAACCGATTGAGTTTTCTCAGATTCATCACCTTGCTCACCCGCTTGTCATCCACGTCAATTTGGTCGAGTGGAAAGACATCGATATTCAGTCCCAAATGCTGTTCTTTAGGGAGAGGAAGAGTCCGATCAAACAAGATGGTAGAAGAATCTTCTATCTTAAAGAAACAAAAGCGGACAGCTGGATTATCCTTATAGGTACAACAACGAAAAGGACTGGGCAGTTCTTCTTTCAAAACGTCTATCGTTTGTTGATAGTATTTTCTCGGTATGGCAAAATCCATATCATCGTCCCAAGGAATAAAGCCCTTGTGGCGGATGGCTCCGAGCATCGTACCCCCAATCATGAAATAGGGGATATTGTGTCTGTCGCATACCTCGGAAAAAGCCGAAGCAATATCAAGCAGTATCTGGTGTATTTCGCTGATTGACTGTATTTTCTTCATTATTCTCGTTCACTTCTTGTTTATAGCATATTAATCCGATACCGATGGCCAGGAAAATAAAGCGCATGGAACTCGGATGAGAGATGATACAGTGGAAAATCCAGGAGAAACATATCGCAAGATATACCAGACGGTCATCCAGGCTTTTAATAGCGACCACATATGCCAGTATAGCCAAAAGGAAGGCCACGAACAGGAACAGGCCCACATAGCCATAATCGCAAAGAATCTGGATATAAGAACTATGTGGAAGTCGCGCAATGGGAAAATATTCTCCGATATACCTCTGACCGCTACCTGGTCCCCCTCCAAACCATTTCGTTGTATTGTCAGCACGCTCAAACCCGTTGAGGGCTGTCTCCCACAAAATTATGCGTCCACTGTCCACATTTCCCCTTTCTGTGGTTAGTTCCTGTCGGTACGACAAGTCATCAAACACCCGGTACACATATCCGCCACCAAAATAGGCTGCAGCCAGCAGTATCAGGAAAGCCAGAAACTTCTGTTTGTTGAAATAGGATTGGTAGAGGTCTTTCATACAGAAGATGGTTACGATGGCCATACCTGCGGCAGCCTGCCGTTTGGCCGAATAGATACAGATGAAGGCAGTATAGAGGAATAGGAATATTTTCATCTTGTCCTTGAAGGTCAGCACGATGAGCGGAGCAATCATATAGGAGGCTCCTACGGCATTGATACCGGCCGATATTTCCAATTGAGCCAGGATGGCTTTCTGAGTAATCAAGCGGTAGGTGGCAAAGATAAGATATACCCACACCATTAATCTGATGAAATGTTTGATTTCATCTAACTTGGCATACCTGAAACATTTCATGCAGAACATCATGCCTGCCAGCCAGAACGTCATCTTGGTAAATCCCGCGAAATAACCCAAGCCCCGGTTGCTTGTCAGGTTAAGATAACTGAAATAGATTCGAATGAACAGATAGATGAGGAAGGCTGCAGATATGAAGACAAAGGAGTATGTCTTTTTCGAAGGAGTGTTGATACTATGATAAAGAACGAAGAGCGTGAAAGTGGTGGCAGTAATCTGGTTGTACACATTATGTTCGGCTTCCAGTCCGCCCGTCATACCCGAATTGATGTCCGACGTAAACAGGTTGACAACATAGTAAATCATCAGCAGTGCAAAGAAAATAGCCACCCTATTTCCAAACTGCACCCCATCGTAGATAGGTTTTATCTTTTTTAGAAAATCTGTTCTCATTTTATACTTTCAAAATGGCTTGCATCAAGTCTTTAGAGGGTTTCCATAATTTACTGTAGTTCGCAGGTTTCAGTTCGTCTATCCGAGCCAGCAGACCTTTCAGTTCCTGGTATGTGCGTACCTGCGGTACCTCTTCCACCAGCTCATCGTATTCGATTTGGAACACACGGCTTCCGTTATTGTACTGTTCCTTGTCAAAAGGAAAGAGGATGAGCGGTCTGTTCAGGCGCATAAAGTCGAGAGCTATGGAACTGTAGTCGCTAATGAGCACATCGGCGAACGGCATGATATGGTAAGAATCGATGTACTTGTCGAGCATCATCACATGCGACCGATTGACTTGAAGGTTAGGATTGATACGTGTCGAGGGGTGACATTTCAGCAGAAACAGGTAGTCGTGTTCTTCTAGAAACGCGTTCAAGTCGTCGAAATCGAGGCCGCTCTCGGCGATGAAGTTGTACTGTGCATCGCGGTATGTCGGAGCATAGAGGATGGTACGTTTGTGCTTTTTGATGGTTCCAATGAGATGTTCACTCTCCGACGCCCCCATTTGGTGGATATGGTCGAGGATATATTCCTGCGGTTTGAGCATGAATTCACAGCGCGGATATTCGCTCTCTATGCACTTCTCATGAGGTAGTTCGAACATCGGTGCAAAGAAATGCTCCGTCATGTAGGGCGATGAGGAGAGAAGGAGATCCGGTTTGTAGTAGAGGTGAGGATAATGCAACTTATGCACGTAGTTGGCCCACCACCCTTTCTTCTTGTATGCCGCATGCATGGGATTGTTCCACAGACAAGCCTTCCACCCCACCCCATGCCAGAGGTTGATGATTTTTGCCCCTCCGCTTGTCCAGAAATCAATACATCCCTGTGTATGATCAACGACATAATATTTGGAAGTGAGGCAGAGCCACAACCCTTTCAGCGAGAACCTGTAATACGCAGGATAGCCAAGTTTCCTGACCAAAGTGGTATTTTTGCGGTCACCGATCCAATACGCCTTTATCTCGGGATGGTTTTCCACCACATCGATAAAGAAATATTTAGAATTGTTGTTGAAGCCCGTGGCCCCGCCAAACACCCATTGCGACCTCTTCCGAGGAAAGAGGCGGGAGAGTTGGTAACAGAGCAATGCCACCGACCGAAAGACAATACCAATCACTTTCATGACCTGATTACCATTATTTATAGCAATACCCCCCGTTTACCTCAATCAGACTGCCGTTGACGAACGGGTTGTCTATGCAGAAGCGAAAGGCATCTACAATCTCCTCCACCTCGGCAAAGCGGTGGATAGCCGTTTTCTTGTAGATATTATGTTTTATTTGTTCTGGTTTTTCCTTTTGCCAGGGAGTCATCACGAAGCCGGGCACAATGGCGTTGACGGTGGTTCCCGTTCCTTCGAACTCCTTCACCAGATTCTTGGCCAATGCGTGGACTGCTGACTTCGACACACCATAATTGAGCACTGTGGCATGGGGATGCAGTCCCATCTGTGATCCCGTGAATAGGATTCGGGAACCCGGTGGGATGAGTCCGAAGAGTTCGCGGATGATGATGTAATGCGAATTTACGGCTACTTCCATCATCTTGTCCCAATCGTCATCTGTCGTTTCCGTAAATGACTTGCGGATGGTCAGGCCAGCATTACAGACGATGCAATCAACGGTCTTGAACACTTTTTTCACCTGTTCGATGAAGCCGTAAACTTGCTTACGGGAGGTCTGATCCACTTTGATAGGTGTGAAGTCATCCATCTTTTCCGTGAAATCCGGTCCCACGTATGTAGACATCACACGATAGCCCTTCCCTAACAACATCTTCACCACTCCGAGGCCAATGCCCGAAGTTCCTCCTGTCACTATAGCATTTTTCATTTTATTGTATTTCTATTGAAAATAACATGTATTCACTGAATAAGGAGACAATCATTCTTCCTAAGAAGTACACTATATCTCCACGAAATTGATTCGTTTTGTGAACTGCTCCATCAATCGGGCCATGGCGACGCTCTCCTTGCGGCGTAGGCGGGCAGACTCCAAGCGGTTGTTGTAGATACAGGAGATGAACTCTTGGATCTCGTAACGCAGGCCCTCGCCGTCCCAGGAGTAGAAGAACTTTTGGTTTTTGTTCTGGTCCTCAAAACGCAGTTCAAAATAATCGGTCTTCCACCACGGTGCCGGCACGTAAGCATAGCCTTTGGTGCCCGAAATGACCAGGTTGCCCTCCGTCTTCACGCCCAGTCCGAGTTTGAATGAGCACACCGCCCTGGGATAGCGAAGCACACCCTTGGTATAGATGTCCACCCCATTCTCCATGCGCGAATAAAGGTTCATATTCTCGTAGTCCGTACCCATCAACCTAACGATGGGTAGCAAGGGATAGGAACCCATCTCATAGAACGAGCCGCCCGCCTGGTTGGGATCCAGTTCGCGCAGGGTCGGGTCGCCCCACACCTTTGATTCCGAAGCCTCGATGTCGACCACCTGACCGATCCATCCGCTCTTGATGAGCGTCACGAGATGGTTGAACGCTGGACAATAGGCCGTCTTGTTGGCCTCCAAGAGCACCAGTCCTTTCTTCTCCGCCAGGTCGAAGAGTTCCTCAGCCTGCCTCTCCTCCAGCACCATGGGTGTCTCGCAGAGCACATGCTTTCCCTGCTCCAAGGCATACTTCGTTTGCTGGTAATGTGCAAGATGGGGCGTGGCGATATAGACCGCATCAACAGAATCGACGAGTTGCTCAAAACTGGTGGAGTGTTGAGTGTTCGATGTTGAGTGTTCTTCACGCCCCCCCTCCATTTGTTGGATGAGGGCGTCGGATTGGGAGGGGTCAATATCGTAGACTGCGCCGATGGTGACGGCGCTCACCTTGACCGCCTCCTTGGGGAAGCGGCAGGCGACACGTCCCGCGCCCACAATACCGATGCGCACCTCGTTGTCCTGCTCCTCGCGCAGCATGGTCGACGAGATTCCCTCCGTTCGGGGAAGGTACACAACCTGGCAGTATTCGTTGAGGTAATCAAAGTGACCCACCCAATCGCTGCCCACGGTGAAGATGTCCACGTCGTATTTCTGTATGTCGTCTATCTTCTGTCCGAAATAGTCCTCTATGATGATCTTGTCAGCGATGCCCGTTGCACGTACAGCCTCTACGCGTTCCAGCACATTGTTCTTCACGTTGAGTTTGCCACGCAAGCGATCGAAGTTATCATTCGTTACCCCCACGATCAGGTAGTCGCCCAGCGCCTTCGCCCTTTTGAGCAGGTTGATGTGCCCCTGGTGGAGCAGGTCGTAGGTTCCGTATGTGATTACTTTTTTCATAGCAAATAGTTTTTCTTTATCTCGTTAGTAATCTTTGTATTAGATAGTTATTCCAGATGAAGCGTTCTTTCTAACTCTCTGGCTTTTCCAGGAATATCGGTCGTCACGAAAACACCTTGTTCCAAATATGATTGGATGAGGCTCTCGCCATTCACCGTCCACACCCATACCTGCATGCCCCTGTTTATGGCCTCATCTATCCAGTCAGGATAAATGTCAAACGTCTGCGATGAATAATCTATGCCTCCGTAGCCCCTGTTCCATGCCGTTTCGGGGGAAAGAGATCCACTAAGGAAAAGCGTCTTGTAGCCGAAGCCATAGCCGATTAGCCTATCGCACAGGTTCTGGCTGAAGGAGATGAAGTCCACCCTGTTGAGCACACCGATGGAATCCACCATCAACAACAGTTTATCCACGCTGCACGACTTGAGTTCTATGACCAGCCGCACTTTACCCGTATCATGGCTAAGGGAAATCAGGAATTCGTCCAGCAATGGCAGCGGCTCACCGTTTTCCAAAAGATGTTGACTGAGTGTGGCATAATCGGTCTTGGAAATAGTCAGTCCGGCGTACGTGGCATCATGGCAAACTACCAAACGTCCGTCCTTCGTCTGCCTCACATCACATTCCGAGCCGTAAATGTCCATGTCAAGAGCCTTCTGGAAGGCCGCCAAAGAGTTTTGCGGCTGTCCCGTTTCCCGCCATGCTCCACGGTGGGCAATCACCTTACTCTCAATATTGGAAACCTCCTCCGTCGGGATGACGATGTTGAGTTCCTCCTCATCCAGTCCGTGACTGCTCAGCGAACAGGAGAAGAGGAGAGACACTAGGATTAAAGACAATAATTTTGACATACGGAGGTCTGACAGGATTATTTATCGGCAAGTATAACGGTATAGGAGCGGTCGGTATCGAAAATCACATCACCGTGATAATTGGCTATTTGTTTCGGCGTCATATAGTCACCGTACTTGTTTTTGAGATGCGCGTCAAAGTCCTTCGGAACAGGCATTTGCACGAACTCAAAATCTAAACTGATTATGCCGTCTTCGGAATAGACGGACAAATCGTGGCCGCGATTGCTGAACTGGAAACTTAGCAGCGACCATCTCTTCTGACCCGTACCATTGTACTGCGCACATGTCCGCTCAAACTTCTTCAGATAACGATCTTGCAAATGATACTGCCTGATAAAAGAACCAAACAAATAGTGACCGAACAACTTATAGGCATATTTCCAAGTAGGTTTCCTGTCAGGCGGGAAACGGTCGGTCATTTCCGACAGGATGCAAGCCTTGGCAAATAGTTTTTTAGCCTTATGGTTTTGTTGGGAGAGCAATTGATCATCATCCACAACCTCATCCATTGGAAAGATGTCAATGAATATTCCCTGGTTAAAACGATACCTTTTGTTGAACTCAAAGCACTGGATGCCCGCCGTCTGACTGTTCCTTAATCTGGCAAAACCTCTCATGAAACCCGGGTCGGTGTATTCGGTTTGGAAGAAGTAAGTATCCTTGAACTCATCCTGGGCCACTGCGCACAACTGCTCATAGTCGGCACGTGGCATCATCAAGTCAAGGTCGTCGTCCCAGGGGATGAAGCCATGGTGGCGGACAGCCCCGAGAATGGTACCTCCCGAAGCTACATAGCGGATACCATGCTTTTTGCAGACACGGTCGAACTCCACCAAGAGATCCAGTTCCACAGCCCACACCTCTTTCAACTGTCGGGTGACGGTGAATCCGCAACGTGTTTCTTCGTTGAGAAACCCTTCTGGAAGATTTATCTTCAGTGGAACCATCACTGTTGTTCTTTACCCTGCTCCCTCCAGTAATAGGAGCAGAGAGCATGGTTGGATTTACGTTTATCTTCAGGCGGCAACTGCATGTAGTCGCCGTATTTCGTGCGCATGAAATGGTCGTAGCCGTTGCACACACGGAACATAGCATCTTCGAAGGGGACAAGAACGGTGGAGGTGTAGTCGCTCATCTCCTGATACTCCTTCATGCCATAGCGCAGATAGGAACAATTCCAGAAATGCCCCGTCGCGCGCCATGGTATTTTCGAAGCCGTCTGGTTGTAATGGGAAATCACCCGCTGTGGGGTGATGAACCAATCGTTGTACACCAGTTTCTTGACGCAGGTCTTCAACTTGTCGGCGCCCCCCTTTCGGGCAGAGAGGGGCGACTTGGCCGTTCTTGCATAGCAACTTTTTCTCCAATGCCAGCGCAACTTTTCCAACAAGAGTTCACATTCTTTCTCGTCGTCAGGAGCACCGTCCAAAGGGAAGATATCTATCCACACCCCAGTGGGTTGATTGGCCCAAGGCATCTTAACGTTTACAGCCGACGTCTTCTCCATCTCGCACACCCGTGAGAAAGCCAGGAAATTCTCCTTGCTGCCAGAGGCAAACAGTTTGTACCCCTTTTCCGACTGGTACATCTTCAAGAACCTCTCATAGTCGGGGCGTGGCATGGCGATATCGACATCGTCGTCCCAAGGAATGAACCCTTTATGGCGGATGGCACCGATCATCGTGCCGCCGAAGAGCGTGTAATTAATTCCGTTCGCTTCACAGAACCGGTGAACATCCTTGAGAATCTCCAGACTTACTTGCTGGACCTCTTGCAGGGTCATTTCTTTCATCATTGAATGAACTGTTACTAAGTCATCGTCTTTTGGACGCATCAACTTTTCTGTTTTTTCAGGATTCTCCTAATCTTGTTTTTTGATTTCCTCAACAACCGCCACATGTATAACGAGGGAAGATCCTTTTTATACTTAATAAATATCTTAAATGGCGCCATGTCATTTTCGTCTTTCAAGAAAAAGATATCGGATTCCTCCATCGCGTGTTTATACTGACAATAGCGAATTTCCTTATAAAAATACTGGTCAAGAAGAGTTTTCTCATTTACGAAACTCGCATCGGGAACCGACTTCTTTTCCTCATGCAAATCCCCATCAACGAGATAATTGATGAAAATGGAAGGCAGGTTGACAGAGGAGGCCGTGAGCGCATAAGCACTCGCCCCCAAACGGGCGTTAAATTCGTTGAAATACAGTTTTCCCCCACTCTCATATAAGTCGATGTCAAACATACCCAGCAATTGTGTCTTTCTTACGAAGAGAGAAAGGCTCTCTTCCAAAGAAGGAATTTTTGAAATAGGGAAGATGCGACCAGTAGCCGTTACACCGCCGTGATCGCTTAGCATTTGAAAAACGGATGGAATGATAACCTTGTCCCTTATGGATAGTCCCACGACGGCATATTCTTTTTCTATCTCATGATACTCTTCCACCAAGAATGCTCCACCGTAAAACACAGCCACTTTTTCCAACAAAGCAGCCAACTCTTCCTTGGAGTCGCACCTTTTCAAATATTGCTTTAAAGGTCCGTTATAACTTTGTATCGGTTTTGTAAAACAAGGATAAACGATATCGGCAGGGATTTGATACGCCCCCTTCTCCTTCGTACAGACCCAACCTTCGGCCACATTCATGCCGATTTCCCGCGCCAATCGCTTTTGGGATTCCTTATCCATGACTTTTGCCATTCCACCCTGTTCGTCATTGACGGTAGGCATCAAAAAATGATCTTTCAAGCAATCGTAATGCTCGTCGATGGCCCATGCCGTGAAATCATCCGTTGGCAACAAGACAACATTCTTATCACTGTCTTGCAACGAGTTGATCAAATCTATCAAACGATTCTTATAGGGTTCATTGCAGATGTAGCACTTTCTCACATACTTGCTACTCGCGTCGATCTTGCAAATTCTCTTTTGTTGTTTTTGAGTCTGTATGACAATGACCTCACAGCCAGCCAATCCCGCTGCCCTTATCATACCCAAACGTGACGCATAATTCCTACCCATCACAATTGCGATCGGTGTCGTTTCTTTATTGTTCATCTTTCAAGACCATTACTAAATTATTCCAAAAAGGCAACTGCATATGGCGACGAAACAGCAGCCAAAGCACATTGTTTGCAGAGGACAATGTCTTCTTCAGTTCCTTCGATTACCGAGCCATGCTGCTGTGGTATGCGTTTTTTGCTTACCCAATCCTGTGTTATACGAATTCTACTACTCTCTATCGATTTTCCAGTATTAAAGATACCCGCCAAACATTGCGCTGCAGTATAAGCCTCCAACAGGCAAGGCAGCCCTTCTTGCAAATGGGTTCCCTCATAACTCAAATATCCATAATCCCCCAAGACCTTCAAGTGAGTGTGCAAAGCATTTTGTATGGCCGTGCCACATGGAATGACAAAATCCACCAACCCTTCTTGAAGCAATGTTTCCGCGATACTGGCGAATTCGCCCCATTGGTCATCGAGATTGTCATCACTTAGTTTTTTGGGATTTGGCGGATCCAACATCAATGCATACGATATCGCCCCGAAATTATCTGTCAGGAACTGGCGGATATCTTGTACGGATTGCCTCATCACATCAAGTCGATTTGAACTCCACGTATTCTGCAGAATCACCAGGTCCCATTTTTTAGAACCCAGTACGGTGCTTGCCCGTTCCCCTTTGAATGTTTGCCATACCGACTGTGATCTGTATAAGTTGACATCCGATTCAAAATCGGAATAATCTCCTATCATTCGATTATAATGCCCAGCCAAACTTTCACTTCCCTTATAAAAAATCAACATGTTCAAGGGATTGTTCTTATCCATTTCTTCCATCAGTGCGGGAACATAACTGAAAGCGTCTCTGCTTGCGGAATTACCTATCACCAGGACATTGTGGACAGTTGTGGGCGGTGTAGGCGTATCTACGTTGTTCAGTACCTCGGCGAAATCGTCATCGCTTCCAGAGCATGACATGAATGACAGGAAAAAAAAGAAGAAAGAGAGATTGAATAATTTCATTTCAACAATTATATTCCGAAACGTTTGATATATCCAGGTTTAAACCTCACCTTTGCATAGACTTTTCTTAAGAGAAACATACCTTTGCAATACCATTTGGGAAACGGGCTCTTTCCTACCCATTTAGCCATATGGACCGCATAAATGCCACCGGTCTTGTAGGGTCGGAAGAAAACGTGGCGGAACCCATTATTTTTCAGTATCGTTTGCGAATGATAATTTCTTTCCGCGGTATCCATTTCAAAAAGTCGAAAGCCTCGTTTAATCGCATCCTCTTCTCTCAATTTGCACAAGCGGGCATAAATACCTTTTCCTTCATATTCAGGCGACACCGCCTCCAAGATAAAATAAGCAGAAACTTGGCCTTTGTCGTACCACATGTTTCTCCTAACAGGCTTATACGAACACGTTCCCACCAATTTTCCGTCCTTGATGGCTACGAAGCAACGGCCCTCGGCACCAACGACCTTTTCCAACTCATCCCCAGGAAGACTGGGATAGAGCATGTTCATACCAGCGGCTCTGTTACGTTCGTGCGCCTTCCATAACAAATCATGAATGTCGTCCCAAGTAACATGACTTGGTTTGAAGCAAAAAATAATATCAGAAAAGTCCGACATACAATTACCTAAATGTGTTTTTCTTCGGCCACAATTCTTTGAGGATCCGTTCGGTATACTTACCAAAGCCAGGGCCATAAGCCGACTGGCTCAATCCAACCCGTTGGTTCCACTCTATCAACACGGGATCACCCTCGACGTCAATGGCGATGTCCCATCCAATCAGGTCAAAATAAGGCAATTGGAAATGCAATTTCTTTACGGTTTCTATGGCCTTATCATACGACGGCAATTGATAGCCTTCCAAAAACGTTCCGGCATCAGTCTTAAGGATATTATCCTCTTCATAGCCGCCAAAACCGAATTTTCCCAAACAACCGTTTTCATCTATGACAGCGCTTATGCCTCCAGCACACTGGTTGTCAACGACAGAACCCATCTTCCCTATCCTGACAACAGCATAAACCAGTAGGATTTCCATATCCGAACGATAGGTAACGATTCGGATGGTATTGACAGAAGTGGGGTTGAGCGCATCCATCCGTTCATGCTGGTGCAATCTCTCTTGCAACAAGAAATTCTTACGGTACTGCCTAAAAAGTTCCTTAAGCGACAATCCATCGATATTCGTTGTTCCATCTTTGACAGTTACGCTTTGGATGCCTTTACCTTGAGAAGAAAGAGCAGGCTTAATCAAGACATCCGACAAATTCTTACATCTATCAAGTGCTTCCTGTTCGGAAACAGGTTCGCCCTCAAAATAATAATGCCCATTCATACATTTTAGGATAGTATGTGGCATCTTTATCCCTGAAAGCAACTTATCGGTAATATTCTTGTCGCCGTAAGAAGGTATAAACGGCCAGCGGTTGGCTCTTCCCACCAACTCGACCATATAGAAATTTGTGGGAATATAGAATTTCGAATAAACACCCGTTCGGGAATAGAAATACTCGTGCGAATAGAGATCGATTTTTCGCCCGATTGTTTTTTTGTAAAAATCCTGAATCTCCTGCTTTTGTTCGGCAGAAAGTTTCATGTGGTTTTTGAGATGTTTCATATGAGAAGTTATTTCTCTCTTCAACTTCTTCATTTCCCGCCGTTTTCTGAATTCCAGCAGCAGGAGACCACCCTTCTTTTTAATATTCATAAATTTATTGTTTTTCTTTTCGCGGATTACATACCACGAGTTTGTTATTATCCATTTCCAACGTTCTCAGCAATGCCTGGCGCATACTGTCATGTTTCAAGGTGCGCTGCACAGGCTCATCTGTTTTTAACGGTTTTCCCAGAACCTTTTTCTTCCAATAACCGAGAAGAGCCTTTGTAGACTGTTTAACGGTGTATTTATGCAAAGAGGAGTCTATAATCGGAACGACTTCTTCTATCATTATCCTCTTTACTTGCTTCTCAAAGCACTCATCATATTCCTTTTTGTCGACGAGATAATGACAGAGTTGTCGGTTGTGTTCATTCCTTGCCGGTTCGTTATCAACCACAATACCAAGGTTGTCTACATTTCTTGTATTGATGGTTTTATAAGTTATAGAACCTTCTTCTATGTTCAAGATCACACAAAGTCCTTCATACCAGTGAGGACGGTTCCACGCTCGATAGGAATAATTCTGTTTGCTATTGAAAAGGAAATTCCCCAAACTATAGAAAATTGGCTTACCCTTGTACGTCTCCCACCCCTGGGGACAATGGGGATGTGTTCCAATTACGGCATCTGCTCCATAATCTACGAAATCACGGTATCGTGCAATGGTTTCCGGCGTGGGGATATCCACATATTCAATACCATCATGTGGAAGAACTATGAGATAATCCACCTCTTTCTTTGTACGTATGATTATATGATTGACTTGCAAGTCGTTGATGTACGCACTTCCATAGCCTTCATGACTCGTCACATCATTGAACACGCCGAAACGGGCGGCAAAAGACAATGCCAAAAAGCCTACCTTCGTACCCTTGACTTCAACAATCTTGATTTTGTAAGCCTCTTCGTATGTGCCCGAACCGAAAGGCGTATTTTGGAATGAAGCAAACGTTTTCTCATAACCCTTTAAGCCATAATCAAACACATGATTGTTTGCGAGAGGAAAAAGATCAAAACCGAGATTCTCCAAAAAAGCCGGAGCGTCATCGCTTTGATAAAAACGACCGGCCTTAGGCTTCATCCCTTCCGGTTTTAATGGAACCTCAAAATTTACCAACTTCAAGTCGCATGAACGAATTAGGTCCGTCAATTCTTCCGACACCTTGATAGGCGCAGTAGATGGCTTTGAGCAAAAATCGCCAGCAAAGAATATGGTTATTTTACTGTTATTTTGCATATTGGACGACGTTTTCACACCATTTATAGTAGTCATGGATTAGTTTTTTGTTCCGGATGTATATATGCCACGTGAGTATTAATTCACAATTATATCTCTTTGCCGACTCGATCACAGGCCTTATCTCCTCCCAAATTTCTTCTTCTGTTTTCTCCTTCCGATGGTACCGAATAACAGTATCCATAATTTGGCATGGATGCTCGCGTAAATTCATAGGCTTTCTTCTATATATATCAAAAAGAAAATAAGGAACAGCCACGCCACTTCTATATCCCAATTTGTTGTGGAACACGCAATTACTGATTTCCAAGACCCCACCTAAAGTGTTTTCAGCCATCTTTTCCCACATCCTAAGCATTTCATAGTTGTAAAGCAAATGATGGTTACGTCCTATTTCTGGGGTAATCTCTAATAGTGTAGTTATTCTATTGCGTTCTTTCTCCCATCGCCGTTCATTTCCAAAGGTGTTTTGGGACGGGTGAAAACCCAAAACCAATTTCGGATTGTTCATTTCTTTAAGGCGTTTTACTATATCTATAGTTTGGTCCGCATCATAATTGTAAGTACACTCTTTTTCTCCCTTATTACACACTTTGAAGTAAAACCATTCATATATGTCAAACTTCTTACATAATTCCGTGTAAAAATGGAACTGACTGAACGCATTAAACGCCTTCTTGTATTTAATCTTTTCTGTCCATGTCAAATTAAGAACTTTATTCTTAGGAGGCCCATGCCTAAGATGACGCACAATACTCTTTGCGATATCTCCATAAGAAGGTGTCAAGAACCCATCCACATCATGTGACATGACAACCTTGTATTCCCTTTTCTTGAATAGGACTCCACAATCAGAAAGTATAAAACGAAGCAATTCCTCATACTCATGCACAATAGGACGCGAATATATGTCGTTCTTAACGGAAAAAAGATTTGTTTCATCACAATCTCCTTTTTCTTCTCTTCCCAACAAAGATTCTTCCCATCTAGATACCATAAAAAAAGTAGATGCAAAAACGTCCAACCCAATCGTTATTGTATTTCCTTCTTTTTCAAACCTGTCTTTGCCGTAAATGATGGGTATTGTGTTGTTTAATGCATGGAGAAAAATCAATTCTGTTGGAATGTTGGTCTTGTCAAGATAAGACAAGGGCTCGGGATGGTTTTTGAAGAAATGGTCCTCGATGATTATTTGCCTGTCATCAATTTGGATCATATATGATTCTGCTGTGGCATCAAAAACAATTTTGTAATCGTTTTTGCTTATTTCCAGCAATGTTTGAAAAAGAATATCAATTGCGTATGTACGCTCTGGGATATTATCATTATGACAGGTTATTGTTATCATGGACATCCTTTCTGAAATAATGAAAAAACACTATGAAGTAAATTTCTTCTTATATTTTGCTAAAATGGGGGTGACAATACTCTTTGTATAGAGATAAGACTCTGGCTTAAAGAAATGCGACCAACAAATATAGAGCACTACAAAAATGATTAGTTTTACTGCGCCATCAGCATACAAGTTCAAATGTAAGATCGTTCCACATAAATAGCTAATGATACCCGCCACGACGACAGCTACACTTATGGGAAGAAGATCCATAAGTTGCTGAGTCCATTTGTATCCTATATGCTTAGATACCAACCAAATATTAACAAAGTAAGAAAACCAACAATTAAAAATAACCCCACCCAACAAGCCATACATCCCAAAAACCAACAATCCCACCAGTACGGCGGTCACACCTAACACACGCTTTACTACTGTCCAAATAAACATAGTCTTGCTTTTCCCTATGGCAGCAATAGGTTGGGTGTTAACGGCAGTAAGGCATGCGCCCAATCCTGAAATACATAAAACTTGGAAATAGGGTATACTCTCCACCCACCGGTCTGAATAGAGGATGATGAAGAGGGGGCGCGCCACCAATAAAAGGATGGCAAGCAAAGGGAAAGTGATATAAGCGATGGTTGTTGTGATACGCTTAATCATATTACGCATCGCAGGCATATCATCTTGCACTTCAACATATAGTGGATATGTAACCGAGATCATTACACCGGAAATGGTATGCGATGCCAATTTTTCGGTACTTTGTGCTTTCGAATAGTAACCTAATGTGTCTGCTCTATAGAATCTTCCAATTAAAAGGTTTTGAACTTGACCACTAAGACTATTCAACAGATGGGTAAAGAACATATATATTCCAAAGCTGAATAGTTCCTTGAACGATTTCCAAGAGAACGTCCAAGATGGCCTCCACTTAGTATAAAACCAGAACGCTACCATTGGAATGGCTGCGCCAATGAGGTATTGAGTAACCAAGGCCCACACACCAAATCCCAAATATGCCATGATGATAGTGACAATAAGCGCAATAATGGAAGTGGCAATCCTTGTTACCGCTATCACCTTGAATTTTAGTTGTTTCCTAAGCTGGTTACGTTGCACAAGATTAAGGGCATAAATGAAAAGAATGATTCCTTGTACACGTAACACATCACACAACACAGGTATTTTGTAGAACCTTGCGATGGCAGGAGCCGACAAGAACAAAGCTATATAAAAAATAACAGCTAAAAAAAGATTCCAATGAAAAACTGTAGAATAATCCGCCTGAGTAGGTTTCTTCTTTTGAATTAATGCGGCGCCAAAACCTCCGTCAATAAATGAATCCGCAAAAGTGATAAACACAGTTAGCATCCCGATGCAACCATAATCGTACGGCGTAAGCAGACGAGCGAGCACGATGCCCGAGATGAACTGAATGCCCATCTTCGAGAATTTCTGGATGGTAGTCCAGATCATTCCCGAAGCGGCTTTCTTTTTGAGATTCTTTTTTCGAGGCATTCTTGCGGTTTAGGTATTATCCTTTTATCGCTTGCTTGATATCTTCTACAGTCACATCGTCCTTGCCCAACAAATACTGTATCGTCCTTGCCCCATAACGCAGGTCTTTGTTCAACAAGGCGGAAGACAAAGCAACAATTCCTTCTTGAATAGACGTGTCAACACCTACCAACTTGGCAACTGATATATATAGCCCCAATCCCATAGGAACATCTTCATTTAAATAACGATGGTTGATAAATGAAGGACCTTTGTTAGAAGAGTCTGCAAAGGAACGGAACACCGTCATGGCATCTATACTCAAATCTTCCTCATTGCGCCATTTGGCAGCCTCGAAATAGTCCAAAGGCTCGCAATCGAAAGCCTGTAAGACTTTGTTCTTCTCTACGTCGAATGCCTTGATTACATTCACGACGGATGGAGTGAAAGCCTCACGATACATCCAAAACTCGCCATTGCTATATTCTATTCTCGAAGCGGAGAATAGGATACCTATAGGATGTACTATCATGTTGGGATTGTGGAAAGCAGACTCAAGAATATGCCTACGGGTGTACTTCGTGTTGTCGAAGCAGGCTGAAAGCATGTCAACAACCTCTTGAGTACGAGACACCGGCAAGACAGAAATGGCATTTCTCGGATTATAGAAAGAGATCCTCACATATTCCGAATTAACTATTCGGCCATTATAGGCCGTTGTTTCCCACTCGCTATAAGTGATATCCTTGTTGATGTATTTCTTGAAAATCAGACTACCCATATAACCGGGAACGAGAATGATGGTTTGGCCGTCTTTTACAAATGGTGCGATTAATTGAGCTACAAATTCATGTTGCGACGTGGTTGTCGTCACCATGATAACATCTGCAAAACGAATAGCCGCCTTTACATCCCTAGTGATAAGAACAGGTTTCACAACAAATTCACGCCCATTACCCTGTATGGTATCGTCTTTGGCACGGAAGCATTTCTCTTCTTTAATAATGTCGAAATATCTTCCGTTGGTATTTGAGGTCTTCAACAAGGCTACCTCATGACCTTTTTCATAAAGTTTGGCTGCATGTATCAAACCGGAATTGCCACAGCCTACTATTGTAATCTTCATAATTTTTGTGATATTAACTTGGTAATAATATATTTCAAATTCTGCAAATCTATCTCTACGAACAACTAATTATGAGGATAGATTGTCTACAACTTTCTCTTTGATGGCGTTAAGGTCTTCTGGATAAGTCACCTTGATATTACGAGAGTCTCCTTCTACGACATAGATGGGTATTTCAGGCAGGTAACGTTGCACCACGCCGCAATCATCGGTGGTGACGAAAGCGGGGTCGGCCAGTGCTACATCATAGGCGCGGCGTATAGAGCCGGCACGGAAGCCCTGCGGGGTCTGTGCATTGCGAAGATGTGAGCGTGGTGGGATGTCGACAATCATCTGGTTGTCATCAACGCGGTAGATGGTGTCGGTGGTGGGAATGGCCACGGTCACAGCGTCGAAGCTTTCCAATGCCTTGACGCAGTCAGTAATGATGCGCTCACTCACGAACGGACGCACCGCATCGTGGAAAAGTAGGCAATCTTCATCGTTGTCATACACTGCAAGGGCCGCAAGGCTAGAATAGTAACGTTCCTTGCCACCGGGAAGTACCTTTTTGACCTTGCTGTATTGGTTAGAGGCCATGAGATTTTCCATCTCGGCAAGGTGGTCGGGATGACAGACAATGGCTATCTCGTCGATGAGCGGATGGCAGTCAAAGGCATCGATAGTATACTCAATGATCCGTTTGTCTCCCACCTTGAGAAACTGTTTGGGCGTGTCACCACCAAAACGGGTGCCGCTGCCTCCAGCAAGTATAATGGCGATGGTTTTCACCTCTTACTATACATCTCGTCGTAGTACTTCTGGTAGTCACCAGAAGTGACACGGTCCATCCATTCCTGATGGTCGAGGTACCACTTCACCGTTTTCTCTATACCTTCCTCAAACTGCAATGACGGCTCCCAACCCAGTTCACGTTTGAGCTTGCTGGAGTCGATGGCATAGCGCAAGTCGTGGCCCTGACGGTCGGTAACGAAAGTGATGAGGTCGTCGTCGGCTCCCTCAGGACGTCCAAGCAACCGGTCGACGGTGCGGATGAGCACATGGATGATGTCGATGTTTCGCCATTCATTGAAACCACCGATGTTATAGGTCTCAGCGATGATGCCATGATGGAAGATGGTATCGATGGCACGTGCGTGGTCCTCCACATAGAGCCAGTCACGCACATTCTCACCCTTGCCATATACGGGTAATGGCTTGCGATGACGTATATTGTTGATGAAGAGGGGGATAAGTTTCTCGGGGAACTGGTAGGGTCCATAGTTATTCGAACAGTTGGTCACGATGGTGGGCATACCATAGGTGTCGTGATAAGCACGGACGAAGTGGTCACTCGATGCCTTCGATGCCGAATAAGGACTATGTGGCTGGTATTTCGTCTGCTCGGTGAAGAGTGTGCCATCAAACTCCAACGCGCCATAAACCTCGTCGGTGGAGATATGGTAGAACCGCTTGCCCTCGTAACGCTCGGGCAGCGATTCCCAATACACCTTGGCGGCCTGCAATAGCGACAAGGTACCCAACACATTGGTCTTGGCGAAGGTAAAGGGGTCGCGTATTGAACGATCGACATGGCTCTCTGCGGCCAGGTGGATGATGCCGTCGATTTGGTGCTCTTGCATGAGTGCGAGCATAGTGTCGAGATCGCAGATGTCAGCTTTGACAAACGTATAGTTGGGTTTGTCCTCCACATCGGCCAAGTTCTCGAGGTTACCAGCATAAGTCAGCTTATCGACGCAAACAATGTGATATTCAGGATATTTGTTGACAAACAGTCTTACTACATGGGAGCCTATGAATCCTGCTCCACCAGTGATGATAATGTTCATGAGAGAAATATGAGAAGATTAAAATTTTAAAAGATTTAAAGATTAATGCAACGAGAAGAAGGGGGATTGCGAAAGTATATGCGCGAAGCAAAGGCAACAGATGGCAGAGGGACATACTCTCTAATACTCTCATCATTTTAACAAAAAAACGAGAGCACAAGGTAGAAATATGATGCTTCGGCCATGAGAAACCGTCGCCGCTTAGGAGATGCTGCCTAGGATGTAAATCCCTGTTGACCAGTTGGCAACACTCGCAGTTTCGCCATCCCACACGTTTTGCGCTGCAAAAATACAAAATATAATTGACACTATGCGAAAAATAGAGTATTTTTTTTCAATCATTAAACAATGGGCCATTACGTTCAAATGATAGGTGAAAAGAGGGCTGCAGGAAGGCATACGTTGACCCTCCACTCCACTCGTACACCACATTTTTTGTTAAACAATCTTTAGGAAAGTGTTTATTGTGAAGAATTATGTATTTTTGCATCGTATTATTGGGGGTCTTACCTATATGGGCCTCTCTATTAATGGAAAAACAATGCATATGAAACGGATATTGACATTTTTGGCATGTTGCCTGTCCATGACAGCATGGGCACAATGGGAATTGCCAACTACCAGCCAGCAGTCGCAGGAGAAACAACAGGTCAACACACCTACCCAACAGGACGGGAAGGAGTATAAATACGCCTACTACTTAGGCGACGTGGTGCCGATGGTCGATGAACAGGTGGTCTGGGAGAAGACTTTCACCAACGAGGCCAGCGCGGATGCCAACTATGAGGCGATGCTGACTTACCTCAATGAACTGACACACGAAGAAAACCAAACAGAACAGAGCATGGTGGCTCTGGTGAACAAGGCTGAACACAGCATCGCGTGTCGTATGGAAGAGTGGTTGACCTTTTCCAGTTCATTGATTTCATTGGACCGTGCCAAGATGGTCTATACGCTGGCGGTGTTCTGCGCCGACGGATCAGTAAGGATAAAGGCCTATCGCATCCATTACATCTATCCCCAGCAACACCGTAAGGACGAGCTTTATCTTGCCGAGGAATGGATTACCGACGAATATGCGGTGAACAAGAAACACACCCGTCTGTTGCCCCATTCGGGCAAATTCCGCAGAAAGACCGTCGACCGTATGGAGGAGTTGATGAAAAACTTCGAGCTCCATGTGAAGGTGGTGAGATAAGAGGTTGGGAGCAAGGAGCAAGAAATTGCCCTTAGGAGTCTAAACAATGAAATGGCAATCACGTGAAAGAGAAAAGCGACAACGGAACAGAACAGGTCAACGAGAAAGTAGTGGAACAGCAGTTTGAGGAGGGATTCCGCCGAAAACACCGTCGGGGACAACCCGACCGTTTCTACGCCGTACGCAATGTGCTGAACCTGCTGTTCATGATAGTGGCCGTGGTGGGAGTGGTTATCTATTGCACCAACGACGACAAGACTACAGGCACCATCGTGGTGCTGGCGGCCATGGCGCTGAAAATTGTAGAGTGTGCGCTTCGTTTCATCCATTAATACAATAAAATGAGCGAAACGAATTAACTCCCACTTTAACTCCCTATTTATTTCACAATGAGAAAGGTCATTGGCTTCTTACTATTATTGGTGTGCTGCTGCAACCTGAAGGCGCAAGAGTACAACCAAATCAACGAGGACGGCACCATTACCACGGCCGCCCATCGACGCAGCGACAGCATACAGAGCCAACACAAGGAAATACACCGCGGACTGAAGGTGTGGACCATTGACGAGCGTTTCGGAGACCGCACACCAGCGAAACCCGACACTGTGCAATACCTGTTCATGAACAGCATTTTCACCACCGGGATGAGGGGGGAATACAACACGACTGGCAACTTAGGCGCGGCACGACAGAACCGCATCTTCGTCGACCGCCACGAACAAGGGCACTTCGTATTCACACAACCCTACGACTATTTCATACAACCGGTAGGAACGTTCCATTTCACCAACACCTACACACCTATCACCAACCTCACTTTCAACACTTGTGGCAACAGGACCAACGGTGAAGACCACTTGAAAGCCCTCTTCGCCGTGAATGCTGGCAAGGAACTGGGGATAGGCTTCAAGTTCGATTATCTCTACGGCCGGGGTTACTATTCCGACAACAGCAGCGCATTGTTCGACTACACCATGTTCGGCTCTTATATCGGCGACCGCTACCAGGCCCACCTTCTCACAAGCCTGAACCACCAAAAACAGGCTGAAAACGGTGGTATCACCAACGACGACTATATCACTCACCCCGAGAGTTTCGGCACCAACTACAGCGAGAACGAAATTCCCACGATGCTGACCAACAACTGGAACCGCAACGACAACCAGCACGTGTTTCTTTCCCACCGCTACAACATTGGTTTCCACCGCGAAGTGCCCATGACGCAAGAGGAGATAGCGGCAAAACGCTTCGCCATGGCCTCACAAGCGGAAAATCAGGCGGCCGAGGCCAAAGAGGCGGCACGCAATAAAGCGAGGAGAGAGGGGATTGAGTTCGACGAGGAAGAATATGAGCGGCAATTGGAGGAGCAACGTGCTCTGACGCGCCCCGAAGCCTCGGATGTAACTCCCGCCGACACAACATGGACAAAACGAGAATACGTGCCGGTGACGAGTTTCATTCACACCGCACAATTCGACAACTACAAACGTATCTACCAAGCATACAACACCCCCGAGAGCTATTATGCCAACGACTACTACGTGCCGGCAACATATACAGGCGACTCCATACGGGACCGCACACGCCACTATGAGCTGAAGAACACCTTTGCCATCGCCATGCTCGAAGGGTTCAACAAATGGGCGAAGATGGGAGTCAAAGCTTTCATAACTCACAGTCTGCGCCATTTCAAAATGCCCAACGAGGAAGGAAACGAGGCGTCGTGGAACGAACAAGGGGTTCTATTGGGAGGACAACTGAGCAAGACGGAGGGAGAGACGCTGCACTACAACGTGACGGGCGAGTTCGGCATCGTGGGCGAGGATGCCGGCACAATCAATATCGACGGAAAGATAGACGTGAACTTCCCACTATTGGGCGATACCGTACAACTGGCCGCCAGCGGGTTTTTCCACCACGTGAAACCTTCATTTTACTATCGGCATTACCATAGTCGTCACTTCTGGTGGGACGATGACGACCTGAACATGATTACCCATAGCAGAGTGCAGGGACTGTTCAGTCTGCAACGTACCCGCACCCAGTTGCGCGTGGCTGTCGACAACATCACTAACTACACCTATTTTGCCACCCATTACTCAGTGGGCGACGACTATCTGCGAACAGGCAACGAAGTATTCGTTAGACAAGGAAAGACCAATGTGCTGACAGCACAATTGTCTCAGGACTTCCGTTTCGGGCCGCTCTGTTTGGATGCCGTGGCCACCTACCAGAGAAGCACCAACGAAGATGTGCTGCCACTTCCCGCTCTCAACATTTACGGCAACCTATACATGGATTTTCTCATTGCCAAGGTGCTGAAATGCCACTTGGGAGCCGACGTGCGCTGGTTCACTAAATACCACGCACCCGACTTCGTGCCGGGTTTGGCACAATATGCCGTCCTGGAAAATACCGACAGCCGAGTCGACGTGGGCAACTACCCCATCGTAAATGTATATGCCAATTTCCATTTGAAACAGGCGCGTTTCTTCGTGATGATGAGTCATGTGAATTCCACGGCGGGCAACTATTTTCTTACGCCCCACTATCCGCTCAACGAACGCGTTCTTCGCTTCGGCATATCGTGGAATTTCTTTAATTAGTTGGTGAGTTATTAGTTCTTGAGTTTATTAGTTGATTGTCTATGGCATTTTTCGAAACATATAACTAATAACATATAAAACTATACCGAAGCGGGCGAGGATGTGCTGTTTCCATCCTCGCCCGTTTTTGGTAGAGTAAATGTACCTCAAATAAGAAAAAACAAAAAAATGCTTTCAGAGCGGGATATTTTGTGAAAACAGTCGTATATATGAATAGAAACGGTTCAAAAAAGTAAATCTCAGTGAATTCAGACGAACAGATAGTGGAAATCGTTAAATGCGGTGGGAACAAGGGCCTGAGGCTGATGGTCAGCCGATACGGACAACAAATCTTCGCAATGATTGTTCGTCAGGTGGGAAACCCGATGGATGCGGAGGAACTGACGCAGGACACCTTCATACGTGCTTTCAGTAACATGGGGAGCTACGACCCAGAGCGGGCTTCACTTGCCACTTGGCTTAGCCGTATCGCCTATCGCTTGACGTTGGACTTCCTAAAACGCCATCGTCCGTTCATCGCCTCGATAGACGACACCGAGGTTTGGCAGACAGACATTACCGACGAGCAGATTGCGGCAGAACTATCCACAGGCAACGAGGATCGCATACAGCAACTGCAAACGTTGATAGATGATCTGCCGCCCAACGAACGACTACTGCTTACGTTGCATTATTACGAAAACCGCCCACTGGTTGAATGCGCATTCATTATGGACTCCACCTCTCATGCCCTGGCCAACCGCCTCTACCGAATCCGCTTGAAACTTTATAAAAAACTGAAGCAATATGACAACCTATAAAGATAATGACCTCCGCGAAGCCCTTCGGCGCAAGTTTGCCGACACGCCTCAGATGCCTACCGGCATAAGCGAGCGGCTGATGAAGCGAATGGAGACAACACAGAAACCGCCCAGACGTCGCTATTGGCCATACATTACTACAGTTCTATCTATTGCAGCCAGCATACTACTGCTGATAGTACTTCTTCCCAGACAAAAAACCATTGAGCAACCTACGATGGCGACAAAGGAAAAAGCCGTTCCCATTGATAGCGCTCAACCCTCCCTCAAATACATTGTACCCACGGAAACAACAGAGCAAACTATTATGGCTCAGACAATTCCCGACAAGAATAATACAAACAAAGCAATAGTTAACGAGCCACGAAAGCCCAAAGCCGACTCCGCTTCAGCAGCCGAGAACCTTGCCGACTGCATTGCCCGTCTTGAAGCAGAGATGGATGCCCTTGACGATAGCGTCAGAGAAGCCCATTTGGAGAAGCTCATCGCTGCAGATGCCCGTTTGCAACGGATGGTCGATCACATTGTTGGCAAACAGGCGGAGCAGGCTTTGAACGGTTTACAGAATGACAGTGCTGCCAATTATATCCACTTTTAAATGAACGATAGCAACATGAAAAAACAACTATTGATAACAGCCCTCCTACTGATGCCCGCATTATGGCTGCACGCCCAGGAGAACAAGCATGCCCAGGCCATGCGCACGGCTTTTGTAGAGACGATAAACGGCAAATTCCCCAAAAACATTGAGGCCAAGATGAAGAGCTTTAACGAGGACTCCATCACCGTTGCCTGGGGCGAATGGGGGTGCCTGGATGGCGGCGGTCTGGTGCCCAAAGAGAAAATCCACGTGGTGACGCTCTCGCAGACCAAGTCGAACATCTCGGCATCCGTTGGTCCGCTTTATATCGACGGCCACCGTTTTTCTTTCAATCAAGTGCCCGACGACCCTACACTGCCGCTGCGCCCCATGCTCGATGCTTTCGACAAGCAGGCACCCTATGCCAACAGTTATTACAGCTATATGGCGAACGACGATCAGGCTGTCTTCCCTGGAGTTAAAATTAGTTGGGGCGAGGAAGGACGGACGTTCCCCTTACAACTCTACCCAGATATGAACACCCGCATCATCAGTTTCAAGGATGATGACGGTTTCCGCTCCACCTATCTTCTCACATGGACGGATACCGAACTGACCGATGGCGACACCAAGCACAAACGCTATCTGGTAGAAGGCATCATCTACGAATTTCATTGTCCCAAGATAGACAATGCACCACAAATGAAATCCTACGACCCAGATGAATACCTGAACAGAACCAACACAGGATTAGGCGTGGCACACAACTTGGTGCGCGGGCTCCAGAAGAGCGACCCTGAACGAGCCAAAACCTTGGAGACCGACACCGTGATGGAGGGGTTCAGCTACAAATATCAAGAGATGGTGGCGAAGCTTAACGGCTCGTCTGAAATACCCAATGTGTACACCAGTTACGATGCCCTACAAGCAAAAGTTCAACGTATGCTGGAATTGAGTCGTACCGCCGACATGACCGAACTGGAGGCTATCCTCCACACATTGAACAAGGAGGTTCTCAACTACCCATTCCTACTCTCTTCCCATCAAGCCGAAACACTGTGTGAAATGACTGAAGCATTGGAGGCCACTGTCCCCCCAGGACAGAAACAACAAGTGGTCACTGCCCGTAAAAACATCTATGCCAAAATAAACCAGACGGCTGAGATTGACAGTCTGAATGAACAAGACCAGGACTACTTAAATCGCAACTTCTGGAAACTCAGCCACGAACCCGTGGACTATGCCAAAACCCAGTTCACAGCCACAGGAGAGCACTATAGCGGCGATGAGCGGAAAGGCTATTTGGAAGTAAGAGATGATGCAGGCAAAGGATTCGAAGCCGAGAGCACGCTGCACGGTTTGCGCCCAGGTCGCTATCGAGTCTCCGCTGTGGTGCGCGCCTCCAAAGCAGAGCATTCCAATGTCTACATCTTCGCAAAAACGGGCCGTAGTGATGTCAAAACCAAGGAGATTCCCGCAATGGGAAAAACGGGCGGCAACGTTTGGTTCTCCGCATTATGCCGCTTTGAACGGCGTGCCAGTAATAATGACTTCGTAACCGGCCTCGATATCGACAAGACTGCGGCGAATGGAGGACAGGGCTTCGGTTGGAACCGTATTTGGCTCGATGATGTCACTGTCTTTGATGATGGTAACCTGACATACGGGGTCACCACTCGCCTCGACTCCAAATACGATGGCAGCTGGTTTTCCGCCTGCGACTTCATCGTCGAAAAAGTTGATGACTAAAAGAAAAAAGAAAAGAGTAAGATTTGGTATAATCCAAAGAGGAAATAGACGATAACGCTGATGTTTTATTAAGTATATTCTTGTTATATATTTGAGTAATTATTTAGAGACTGGATCGTGAGATTCGGTCTCACTTTGAAAGTGATAAAATTACAGAATAAAAATAGAAAAGAATTATGTCAGCGTTTCCCGAGACAAATATATCTAATCTTTTAACTCTTAACAACCTTATTTCCAAAGTTTAAAAGCCACGTCGATCAAAACACCTATGGTAAACAACAGACCATAAATGAAGATGTTACGGGCTGTCAATCCGAGAATCTGATTAAGAGCCTTTCCCTGCTTGATCTTCTTCATCTGCCGGTAGGTGTGGCCATGGAGAGCCAAATAGATGAAGGGCAAGGAAAAGGTGAAGTAACGCCCGGGAAAGAGGTAAACCAAACCGATAAAACAGGCCGCTAGTCCCAAACCCAGATAAAGCAGTTCTGACGCCTTCTCACCTATCAGCACCACCAATGTACGCTTGCCATGACGGTGGTCACCCTCGCGGTCGCGGTAATTGTTCACCATGAGCAGGGTATCGACAACCATTCCGCAGGCCAACGATGACAGCAATACTTCCATGGTAAGCGTATGTCGCTGAATGTAATAGGTGGCGCATACGGGAACCAGACCGAAGAAGAGCAGGACCAACACGTCGCCCATTCCCCATCTCGACAAATGGGTAGTGTAAAGAAAACAGAACACCACACAACAGACGCCCACCAACACCATCTCCCAACCGCCCCAATAGATGAGCGGTAGTCCGATGAGACCCGCCACCACAGTGGTGAGGGCGATGGCCATCACCATACCCCGTGAGGTTACCCAACCCTGCGCGCAGGCCCTTCGAGGTCCTAAACGGTGTTCATCGTCATCACCTTTCTTATAGTCGAAATAATCGTTGACGAAATTGGCATCCACCTGCATCACAAAAGCAAAGAGCAGACATAATATAGCCGGTACGACCAGAAACCGCCGCCAACCGCCATCGGCATAAGCCAAGGCCAAACCCATCAGTACCGGAACGGCAGCACCGGTAAGCGTCTTCGGTCGGGCTGCCAACAACCAGGCACGAGGAGAATTGGTTCTTATTTGATTGAACATTACTATGCCTACGACTTTTACCTTTTAAAACAGTTTGTCGAAACGTTGTCGCATCTGCTCGGGATGGGCTATCAGTTCGCGAAGCTCTTTGAGGTTCTGTTCGTTCTTGGAGCCAGGAATCCATAGACGGATATAGCCATGCAACGAATATTTATTGTTCATGTGCTCCATGAACCGTTGCCAATGCTGTTCTTTGTCATATTCAGGATGCTGGGCACGCCCAAAATCGATAGTTCGTTGTATCACCGTGTTGGGATCCAAGTCACGGTCTGCCTCGGCCACAATCTTCCCATAGATGCTTCGAGGTGCCTTGGCCGCCGAGGCACGATGGTCCTCCACAGCCTCTTTCATCATCGTGAGCTGGGTGGGAGTGAACCATTTTCGCAACTTGCTGTCGGCCATCAGAATCTTACCACTGGTGACATGATGGATAGCCCTCGGCCCTTCCATTCCAAGATCATGATAGGCGGCGATGGCATACGACATGTCAAGGTCGGCACCCATCTGTCTTGCCAACTCCAATGAACGCCGTATCACGCGCGTCACGTGAGTCATGTCGTGGGCTTTGTCAAAGGCGGCATAACGAGGCAGCACCTGCTGCTCAATATATTCCATCAGATCTAAACTGACATGAATCTGGGGCATATTTTTGGGGAGTTTGGGTGTTTAGGAGTTTGGGAGTTTGGACAATAGCCAGCGGGGGTATTTTGAATGTTGAGTTCTGATTGTTGAATGTTGAATTGTCGCTTCGAGATTGACAATAGCCAACGGGATATATTTCTTAACTCTTAATTCAACTTCCGCAAGCTCCAGTTGTAAGGAGTTAAAAGAAGATAGAAGAAGTTAGAAGCCAATAGCCCAGTACCCATCAACGTGGTTGGGCAAGGTATTGTCCTTTATCTTCGCCGCTGACAAGCGGCTATCTTCCTTTATCTTCTTTTATCTTCATAACATGCGAATTTGAATTCTTAACTAACTCTTACTTTTTGTGCTGTTTCATCTTGTCTATCTGGTCGTGCATCTTTTGGTCCATCTTTTGGATAACCGCAGGTTTCTCCTCGCCTTCGCCATATTCCTTGATGTAGTTGAAATAGATGAACGCCATGGCACCAGCCAACAATATCATGATGACCGATTTGATGAGACAACTTGCTATTTTCTTCACGAAGAAGAAAGCCAACGCAAGCACCACAATGCATACGATGATATAAGTGAGGTTTTGATCCATTTTATTTGATTTTTACTTTTTTACCTTTCAATCATTTGAATAGAGAACGGAACGATGTGGGTATTTGCGTCTGAAACTCTATACGTTCATGCGTCACGGGATGGAAAAAACAGAGGACATAGGCATGCAGGCATAGACGGTGCAAGGGGTCGTCGCCATTGCCGTATTTAATGTCACCACACACGGGATGCCCCATGTCGGCAGTATGTACGCGTATCTGATTTTTGCGCCCAGTCTCCAGACTGAACTCCACCAGCGAATGGTCAGTGGTGCGCTGAAGGGTATGGAAATGGGTGACGGCATATTTGCCACCATTGTCGACAGGCGAAGAGTAGGCGACATATGCCTTGTTGTCCTTCAGCCAGTTGGCGATGGTACCACCGTCTTCCTCCATCTCACCTGAAACCACAGCCACGTATCGACGGTCGTACACCAAGTCGTGCCACTCATGCTCCAGCGTCTGCTCGGTCTGCATGTCCTTGGCGTAAATCATCAGTCCCGATGTGTCGCGGTCTAGACGATGCACCACATGGGCTGTGCAGCGCTGTTTTGACTTTTTAAAATAGTCATCAAGAACCGACTTCACATTGAGCGACTTATGGCCAGCGGCCATAGACAGAATGCCCTCTTTTTTCTCCACCACCACCAGATAGCGGTCTTCGTAAACAATCTTCACATAGCGGCTCTTGAAAATATCGTTACGCTTCGTCTTGCTCACAGCTATCTTCATGCCGGGCTTCAGGGGGAAATCGAACTGGGTAACCACCTTTCCATTGACCTTGATGCCGCGTCCTTGCAGCGTAGCCTTCATTTTGTTTTTGCTCAACGATTTCACATGGTCGATGAGCCAAGCCAACAATGGAGCTTCTTGTTCCACCACATAGTGATCGTAGTCGCCCCTTTGATTCGCATATTTCATCATGCATTTGTATTTTGGGTACAAAGATAATGTATTTTCCCAAATTTTGCACTACCTTTGCACCCAAATATAATAAAAGGTAAGAAAAGATGATCACTTTAACCAATCTAGCCATTCAATTCGGCAAACGAGTGCTTTACAAAGACGTCAACATCAAGTTCACACCCGGGAACATCTACGGCATCATCGGTGCTAATGGAGCTGGTAAGTCGACGTTGCTACGCGCCATCAGTGGCGAACTGGAACCCAACAAGGGTACGGTAGAAATGGCTCCCGGCGAACGTTTGTCTGTGCTCGAACAAGACCACTTCCGCTACGATGAGTTCAATGTGATGGACACGGTGTTTATGGGACACCAGCCGCTGTGGAAAAACATGAAGGAGCGCGAGGCGCTTTACAACAAGGCCGAGATGACCGAGGAAGACGGCAACCTGGCCGCAGAGTTGGAACTGAAATTCGCTGAGATGAATGGCTGGGAGGCGGAAAGTGACGCAGCCCAACTACTTCAACATCTGGGTGTGAAGGAAGAACTGCATTACAAGCAGATGAATGAGTTGTCGAACAACGAGAAAGTACGCGTGATGCTGGCCAAGGCCCTTTTTGGACACCCTGACAACCTGTTGCTCGATGAGCCGACGAATGACCTCGACCTCGACACTGTGCAGTGGTTGGAGGAATACCTGAGCAACCTTGAACAGACGGTGCTGGTGGTGAGCCACGACCGACACTTCCTCGATGCCGTGAGCACACAGACCGTCGACATCGACTTCGGCAAGGTGACCGTGTTCTCGGGCAACTACTCGTTCTGGTACGAGAGCTCGCAGCTGGCCCTACGCCAGGCGCAGAACCAACGGCTGAAAGCAGAAGAGAAACGCAAGCAACTGGAAGAGTTCATACGCCGTTTCTCCGCCAACGTGGCAAAGAGCAAGCAGACCACGTCGCGCAAAAAGATGCTTGAAAAGCTGAACGTGGAGGAGATTCGTCCGTCAAGCCGCAAATATCCGGGCATCATCTTCACCATGGAACGCGAACCGGGCAACCAGATTCTCGAAGTGCAGGACCTGAAGGCGGTGGATACCGATGGCACCGTGCTCTTCGACCATGTGAACTTCAACATTGAGAAGGGACAGAAGACCGTATTCCTGAGCCACAATCCCAAGGCCATGACGGCACTGTTCGAGATTATCAACGGCAATCGCGAAGCCGATGGCGGCACATTCAAATGGGGTATCACCATCACCACGGCTTACCTTCCACTCGACAACACCGACTTCTTCCGTAGCGAAATGAACCTCGTTGACTGGCTGAGCCAATACGGACAGGGGAACGAAGTGGTGATGAAGGGATTCCTCGGACGTATGCTCTTCAAGCAGGAGGAGGTGGAGAAAAAAGTAAATGTGCTCTCCGGCGGCGAGAAGATGCGCTGTATGATAGCACGCATGCAACTGAAAAACGCCAACTGTCTCATCCTTGACACGCCCACCAACCACCTCGACCTGGAAAGTATACAGGCTTTCAACAATAACCTGGTGGCTTTCAAGGGCAATATACTTTTCTCAAGCCATGACCACGAATTCATTCAGACCGTGGCCGACCGCATCATTGAGCTTACCCCTAAAGGCACCATCGACAAACTCATGCAGTATGACGACTATATCTACGATGAGGCCATCAAGGAGCAGAAAGCAAAGATGTATGAATGAAAAGTAAAAGGGTAAAAAAGTAAAAGGGTAAAAAAGTAAAAGAGTAAAAAGGTAAAAGGGTAAAAAGGTAAAAGGGTAAAAAACAAGAGGGCAAATGTGCCAGGACCCAAAACACTAAAAAGCACTTTGGCAAGGTTTTTGCTGTTAGGAGTGTAAACAACAAAAAAACAACATCATGGCAAAAAAAGAAAAGGAACAAGAAGAAATAAAAAACGAGCAGACAGAAAGTCAGGACTGCATGAATCAGGAAACGGCAAACAATGAGGACGTTCAGGAAGAACAAGCCACCGAAGAGACACCGGAGGTGGCTGCCGAAGAGGAAGAGACGGCTGATTCCGACCCACTGAGCAAAGCAATGGCGGAAGCCGCCGAATGGGAGAAGAAATTCTACTACAAGTCGGCAGAGTTTGAAAACTACCGCAAACGCACCATCAAGGAGAAAGCCGAACTGATTCTCAACGGTTCGGAAAAAGCGGTGACGGCTATCCTTCCTGTCATCGACGATATGGAACGTGCCCTTGCCAATGCCGAAAAGACCGACGATGCCGTAGCTCTTAAAGAGGGCATGGAGTTGATATACAAGAAGTTCCTTAAAATACTCCAAGGCATGGGTGTGAAAACCATCGACACTGCCGACCAAGATTTTGACACCAACTATCATGAAGCTGTGGCTATGGTGCCCGGCATGGGCGATGACAAAAAGGGCAAGGTTATTGACTGCGTGGAAACAGGTTACATGCTTAACGACAAGGTGATTCGCTTTGCCAAAGTGGCAGTGGGACAATGATAAGGTAAAAGGACAATAAAAAAGAGGAGTGAATAGAGAACAATGGTTAATCCATCTGAACACTAAACACCCAACACTAAACAATAATTAAGATAGTGGCAAAACGTGACTATTATGAGGTGCTCGGCATAGACAAGAACGCCTCGGAAGACGACATTAAGAAAGCCTATCGCAAGATAGCCATCAAATACCACCCCGACCGCAATCCAGGCAACAAAGAGGCCGAAGAGAAATTCAAGGAAGCGGCTGAAGCATATGATGTGCTCCATGACCCTCAGAAACGTCAGCAATACGACCAGTTTGGCTTCGAGGGCCTACAAGGCATGGGAGGATTCAGCGGTGGCGGATTCTCCATGGACGACATCTTCTCGATGTTCGGCAGCGTCTTTGGCGGTGGTGGATTCGGCGGATTCGGCGGCAGTCGTCAATCGGCACGCCATCAGGGCAGTGACCTTAGGCTCAAAGTACGTCTTTCACTGCAAGAGGTGGCAGCTGGCTGCACCAAGAAGTTCAAGGTCAGGAAAGACATAACCTGTCCTCATTGCCACGGCAGTGGCGCCGAGGGTGGCAGTGGGTCGGAGACCTGCCCCACCTGTCATGGCAGCGGTGTAGAGGTGCGCACCAAACAAACCATGTTCGGCATGATGCAGACACAAGCCCCCTGTCGCACCTGCGGCGGCGAGGGTTCCGTCATCAAAAACCGCTGTACTGAATGCGGTGGCAGCGGCGTGGTAAAAGGTGAGGAAGTAGTTGAAATCAACATCCCCAAAGGTGTGGGCGATGGTATGGTGTTCACCGTGAGCTGCAAAGGCAACGCGGGGCGGCGCAACGGCATCCCCGGCGACATACAGGTATATATTGAGGAAGAAGAGAACGACACCTTCATCCGCGACGGACAGGACCTGATTTACAATCTTTTGCTCGACTTTCCCACGGCAACCCTTGGCGGCGATGTGCGCATCCCGACCATCGAGGGCACGAAGGTGAAAATCAAGATTGAGCCGGGAACACAGCCAGGAAAGACGTTGCGTCTGCGCGGCAAAGGACTTCCCGCCGTCCAAGGTTATGGCAGCGGCTACGGCGACTTGGTAGTGAACGTGAGTGTGTATGTGCCGAAAACGCTGAGTCGCGAAGAACGCGAGACGATGGAACGGTTGAAAGACAGCGACAACTTCAAGGGCGACGCCAAGACCAAAGAGACCATCTTCCAGAAATTCAGGAATTATTTCAATTAAAGGTAGAAGGTTCAATATATTAGTGTTGAGTGTTCCAACGGCCGTCCGGACACTCAACAATCAACACTAAACAACCAAGAATTGTCATACAAAGAGACCATTGATTACCTGTTCAAGAGTACGCCCGTATTCGAGAAAGTGGGAGCCGTGGCCTACAAGCCGGGGTTAGACACCACGTTAGCCCTGGACAAACATCTAGGCTGTCCTCATCGCTCGTTCAAGACCATCCACGTGGCGGGCACCAACGGAAAAGGCAGTGTGTCACACACTTTGGCGGCTATTCTCCAGGCCGCAGGACATCGCGTGGGACTATTTACTTCGCCCCATCTTGTGGACTTCCGTGAGCGCATCCGCGTCAATGGCGAGATGATTAGTGAACAGGAAGTCGTCGACTTTGTGGCTCTGCACCGCTCTTTCTTTGAGCCTCTGCACCCCTCGTTCTTCGAACTCACCACCGCCATGGCGTTCTGGTATTTCGAAAAGCAAGAGGTGGACATCGCTGTGGTGGAGGTAGGATTGGGCGGACGCCTCGACAGCACCAACATCATCACACCAATCCTCTCCATCATCACCAATATCTCTTTCGACCACACCCAGTTCCTTGGTCACACCTTGGAGATGATAGCCACGGAAAAAGCAGGCATTATCAAGGAAGGTGTGCCGGTGGTCATCGGTGAGGCCAACGAGAACACAAGGCCTGTATTCGCACGCACTGCTTTTGAACGTCGGGCTCCCATTATATTTGCCGAAGACGACAAGATCGTGGTGGGCAACCTGGCCAAAGACAGCGACAGTCCTTCCTATGTAGTTGACCTATACATCAACGATGGTAAGCGACACGGCAAAAACAGGGTGGCTTATGAGTTGCGCGGATACTACCAAGAGAAAAACGCCAACACCGTTTTATGGGCCTGTGAAAAATTGCGACAGGATGGATGGATCAAAGGGCTGGAAGAAATACGCAAGGGATTCGCACACGTCTGCGAGATGACTGGACTGGTAGGTCGCTGGCAACAACTGCGCAAACAGCCCACCGTCATCTGCGACACAGGCCATAACGTGGGAGGATGGGAATATCTCAGTGCCCAACTCAAACGACAGGACTGCCGTACCATGCGCATCGTTTTCGGTATGGTAGATGACAAAGATATCGACACTGTATTGGGCATGTTGCCCACCGATGCCGTCTACTATTTCACACAAGCAACCACCCATCGCGCCATACCCTCAACCATAGTGGCAGAGAAAGCCGCCAACCACGGGTTGGACGGAAAACCCTTCGCCACTGTAGCGGATGCGTATCAGGCCGCTTTGGCCGATGCTGGAACCGACGACTTTATCTTTGTAGGCGGCAGCAGCTATGTAGTGGCTGATTTGCTCGCTGTTGTTCCTAGGATTGCCTAAGATGAACTAGGATTGCCAAAGATTGTCTACAAGCTAAAAGCACCTTAACCCTTTTTAACTTTTCCTTTTTGCCCTTTTTCCTTGTTTCTTTCGTCATTGTCGTTTTTTTTGAGTTACTTTGCACACTACATAAACAGTAACTAAAATCAAATCGATATGATGGAAACAGAAAACTTGAGTGGTCTGCGCAGAGAAAACTTCCAGACCACTATCAACGGCAAACAGACAGATTTGTATTTCCTGAGGAACAACGCTGGCAGCGAAGTGGCCATTACCAACTATGGGGGCGCTATCGTGGCCATCATGGTACCCGACCGCGACGGCAAGTACGCCAATGTTATTCAAGGATATGACAACATCCAGGATGCGATTAACTCGTCCGAGCCTTATTTGAGCACACTCATCGGTCGTTTCGGCAACCGCATCTGCCGAGGCAAATTCCAACTCAAAGGCAAGGAATACCAACTGGCCATCAACGATGGACCCAATGCCTTACATGGTGGACCGAAAGGGTTCCACGCACGCGTATGGGATGCCATGCAGATGAATGACAACACATTGGTGCTCAACCTCATCTCCGCCTATGGCGAGGAAGGCTATACTGGCGAAGTGAAAGTGACCGTTGTTTACACTTTCACCAACGAGAATGAACTGGTTATCGAATACATGGCCACAACCAACAAGAAAACCATCATCAACCTGACCAACCACGGATTCTTCTCGCTTGCTGGCATCGCCGACCCCACTCCGACTATTGAAGACTTGGAGTGCGAAATCAACGCCGACTTCTATCTGCCCATCGACGAAACGAGCATCCCTACAGGCGAGATTCGTTTCGTGGAAGGCACTCCCTTCGACTTCCGCAAGTCGAAGACTTTCGGCCAAGACATCGATGCCGACAACGAACAGATTCGCAACGGTTCCGGATATGACCACTGCTATGTTCTGAACAAGCGTGAAGAGGGAGAACTGAGTTTCGCTGCACGTATTCATGAGCCGAAGAGCGGGCGCACGATGGACGTGTTCACTACCGAACCCGGCGTGCAGGTGTACACCGACAACTTTGGCTCTGGATTCAAAGGACAGCACGGTGCCACATTCCCCCGCCGCAGTGCCGTATGCTTCGAGGCACAGCACTTCCCCGACAGCCCTAACCGTCCGTACTTCCCCTCAGTGGTACTGAAACCTGGACAGCAATACAAACAGAAGACCATCTACAAGTTTGGTGTGCAGAAGTGACAATGGGCAATTATCAGCAAGCTTCGCCATCATAATGAAAAATTCACTTTGACTTTTGGACCATCTGTCCCCCTCCCTTTGGAGGGGGCAGAGATTTATTATTTTTGTCCAAGCCTAAAAACTTAAGAACTAAAAACTCAACAACTATATGGAAAACAACAAGACAAATGGCAAACTGATTGCCATCATCACCATGTGTTTCATCTTCGCGATGATTAGTTTTGTAACCAACATGGGCGCCCCCTTCGGCAACATCTGGGGCGAGCATTTCCCCTTCGCCAAGGCATGGGGTAACTTGATGAACTTCGCCGCATATCTCTTCATGGGAATCCCCGCCGGCAAGATGCTCATCAAATACGGCTACAAAAAAACGGCCCTCACCGCTTTGATCGTGGGTATCGTGGGACTTGCATTCCAATATCTCTCCAGTTTGGTAGGCGCCAAAACAGGATTGTTTGAATATCAAGGAGTTACGGTAACGCTCAACTTATTTATTTATCTCTTAGGTGCTTTCATCTGCGGTTTCTGTGTTTGTATGCTCAACACCGTGGTGAACCCGATGCTCAACTTGCTTGGTGGTGGCGGCAACAAAGGTAACCAGCTGATACAGATTGGTGGTACATTGAACTCATTGACAGGAACGTTGACCCCGTTGCTGACAGGCATCTTGGTAGGTACAGTGACGAAAGACACCCACATGAGCGATGTGTCGCCATTGCTCTTTATCGGCATGGCCGTCTTCGCCATCTCCTTTGTCATCATCAGTCGTGTGAACATACCCGAGCCCACGTTGGGTAAGGTACAACCCAAATACGAGCGTAGCCCGTTGGCCTTCCGCCACTGTCTGCTTGGCGTCATCGCCATATTCTTCTACGTGGGCATTGAAATAGGTATCCCCATGCAGCTGAATTTCTACTTGACCAACCTCGGTTTTGAAGGGGCTGCCGTGGTAGGTGGTGCCTATGCCGCAGCCTATTGGTTCCTGATGATGGTGGGTCGTTTCTGCTCCAGCTTCATCTCCGGCAAGGTGTCAACGCGCACTCAGCTGACCATCGTATCATCTGTGGCCATTGCACTGCTTGTCATCGCCATCTTCATGCCGGAAAGCTCCACGATGACAGTTTCGCTCATCAGCGACAATCCCGTACCCACGAAGAGCGTGCTCATCGCCATCTGCGGTCTGTGCACCTCCATCATGTGGGGTGGAATTTTCAACCTCTCCGTCGAAGGACTGGGCAAATACACCGAAGCTGCGTCGGGCCTGTTCATGACGATGGTGGTGGGTGGTGGCATCATGCCCCTCATCCAAGAGAGCATTGCCAAGAGTGCAGGTATCATCAACAGCTACTGGCTGGTCATCGGTATGTTGGCCTATATCCTCTTCTACGCCCTCATTGGCTCTAGAAATGTGAACAAGGACATCAAGGTGGATTGAGCAACAACCCATTGAGATTATAAAAATGACCCACCAAGTTATTTAATCTTATCATTAATCTTTAAATATTTAATCATACATCATGAACATCGAACACGTAAGAAGTCGTTTCATTAAGCATTTTGATGGCAAGACCGGTAACATTTACCATTCGCCGGGCCGTATTAACCTCATTGGCGAACACACCGACTACAACGGGGGCTTCGTATTCCCTGGCGCCGTAGACTGCGGCATCATGGCCGAAGTGCGCCCCAATGGCCTGAACACCGTGATATGCTATGCCATCGATCTGAAGGACAAAGTGGAATTCAAAGTCGACGACCCCGTAGGGCCACGTGCTTCATGGGCACGGTATATTTATGGCATCGTACAGGAGATGCGCAAACGTGGTGTCGACGTGAAGGGTTTCAACACCGCCTTCTCGGGTGATGTGCCCCTGGGTGCCGGCATGTCTTCGTCGGCAGCATTGGAGAGCTGCTTCGCTTTCGCCCTGAACGACCTATTCGGCGACAACAAAGTGTCGAAATGGGACATGGCACTTGCTGGACAAGCCACAGAGCACAATTACTGCGGCGTGAACTGCGGTATCATGGACCAGTTTGCCAGTGTTTTCGGACAGGCGGGCAAACTGATGCGCCTCGACTGCCGCAGCCGCGAGTTCGAATATTTCCCCTTCAACCCGAAAGGCTACAAGCTGGTGTTGCTCAACTCATGTGTGAAACACGAACTGGCAGGCTCGCCTTACAATGACCGTCGCAACTCATGCGAGAACGTGGTGAAACACATTGCCGCCAAACATCCGGAAGGCAAATTCGAGACACTGCGCGACTGCACGTGGGAACAGTTGGAAGAGGTGCGTACCGAGGTGGGTGAAGAAGACTACAAGCGTGCCCACTTCGTGCTGGGTGAAAAAGACCGCGTGTTGGCTGTTTGCGATGCCTTGGTGGCTGACGACTACGAGACCGTAGGCCGCATGATGTACGAAACCCACGAAGGACTGTCGAAGGAATATGAGGTGAGTTGCGAAGAACTCGACTTCCTCAACGACATCGCCCGCGATAATGGTGTCACTGGCAGCCGTATCATGGGTGGCGGATTCGGTGGCTGTACCATCAACCTGGTGAAGGACGAACTATATGAGCCGTTTATCGCGGATGCCAAGAAGCGCTACTTCGAGAAATACGGCAAAGAGCCGAAAGTCATCGACGTGGTCATCGGCGATGGTTCGCGCCGCATCTGCTGACCTTTTCTGGAAGTTCCCTACTACGATTACCGGCTGCACCATAGGAGTGCAGCCGTTTTTTATTCACAGATAAAACGCTCTCATTATTTAAGCGCAATTATTCATCGATAAAGTGTTGTAAATCGTAGATTTAGCGAAAAAGTGTTAAAAATACACTTGTTCAAAAAAAAGTTGGAAAAACACATTGCTTTTCAAAAAAATAAGTGTAATTTTACACCCAAAATCTAATCATCTACAATTTACTCTCTTATGAACACCAAAACAAGAAACTTTTTTGTGCTCGCAGGTGCCTGCATGGCCCTGATGTGCGGTTGCCAAAAAGATGGCAAGACTTTGACCCAGTCGGGACTCGACCCCTTGGCTTTCGACTCCGTTATCAATGGTAAGGAAGTTCATCTCTACACTTTGAAAAACGCCAATGGCATGGAAGCATGCATCACCAACTTTGGAGGACGCGTGGTGTCGATTATGGTGCCCGACAAAGACGGCAAAATGACCGACGTGGTGCTTGGATATGACAACTTGCGCCAATACACCGACAGCGTTAACAGCCCAAGCGATTTCGGTTCTACCGTAGGACGCTATGCCAACCGCATCAAGGACGGCAAAATTACCGTTGAAGGCAAGGAATATCAATTGCCACGCAACAACTTCGGTCACTGCCTCCACGGCGGTACCAGTGGATGGATGTATCAGGTGTATGAAGCACAGCAGCCCAACGATTCAACGCTGGTGCTCACGCTGACCTCGCCCGATGGCGACAACGGCTTCCCCGGCGAAGTGAAGGTGACCGCCACTTATTCGCTTACCGCTGACAATGCTCTCGACTGCAAATACGAGGCCACAACTGACAAGGAAACCGTTATCAATATGACGAACCACAGCTATTTCAACCTCAACGGCGACCCCTCGCAGGAAGCTATGGACATGGTGATGTACATCAATGCTGATAACTGGACACCCGCCGATGCCACCTATATGACCACGGGGGAAATCAAACCCGTTGAGGGCACTCCGATGGACTTCCGTGAGGCACACGCCATTCTCGACCATGTGAACGACAGCACCTTCGACCAAATCAAGAATGCTACGGGCTATGACCACAACTGGTGTCTGAACACATATAAAGACGGTAAGGGCGACGACAGCCAAGTGGCCGTTTCGCTGTTCTCACCGAAGACAAGCATCATGCTCGAAGTATTCACCAACGAACCAGGTATGCAGGTTTACACCGGCAACTTCCAGGGAACAGGCATCTCATGTAAGCATGGCATCAAATACCCCAAGCACGTGAGCGTGTGTCTAGAAAGCCAGAAATATCCCGACTCACCCAACAAAAAAGACTGGCCGTCGCCTTACCTGAAACCCGGTGAGAAGTACTACAGCCATCTGGTTTACAAATTTTCGGTGAAGAAATAATTTACAAAAGGAAGTTATAAAGGAATCCATTTTAACTCCCACTTTAACTCCCGATTAATAATTTATCAATTATGCAAACATTAGATTGGATTGTCATTGGTGTATTTTGCTGCGCACTCATTGGCATCGTTTTTTGGGTTATCAGCCAGAAGAACAACAATTCAGCAGACTATTTCTTGGGTGGCCGTGATGCCACATGGATTGCGATTGGTGCGTCGATTTTCGCATCAAACATTGGTAGTGAACACTTGATTGGCTTGGCCGGCGCTGGAGCATCTTCAGGTATGGCTATGGCCCACTGGGAAATACAAGGCTGGATGATTTTGATATTGGGATGGGTGTTTGTGCCATTCTACACCCGGTCGATGGTCTACACAATGCCAGAATTCTTGGAGCGCCGCTACAACACGCAGAGCCGTACCATCCTTTCCGTCATTTCCCTTATCAGCTATGTGCTGACAAAAGTGGCAGTGACGGTCTATGCTGGAGGACTCGTGTTCCAGCAGGTGTTCGGCATCAAGGAATTGTGGGGCATCGACTTCTTCTGGATTGCAGCTATCGGCTTGGTGTTGATCACCGCCCTCTATACCATTTTCGGAGGTATGAAGAGTGTGCTTTACACTTCTGTGCTTCAAACCCCAATCTTGTTGCTGGGTTCGCTTATCATCCTCGTGTTGGGTCTTCGTGCCTTAGGCGGTTGGGATGAAATGCTTTCTACCTGCAGTGCCGTGACGACCAATGATTATGGCGACCACATGACCAGTCTGATACGTGACCTCAGAGACCCAGATTATCCTTGGCTCGGCGCATTGGTTGGCTCCGCTGTCATCGGTTTCTGGTATTGGTGTACTGACCAGTATATCGTACAACGTGTGTTGTCAGGAAAGAACGAGCGTGAGGCTCGCCGCGGTACCATCTTCGGTGCTTACCTGAAGCTGTTGCCCGTGTTCATCTTCCTCATTCCCGGTATGATCGCATTCGCGCTGAGCAAGAACGGTGTGGTGGTCAATGGCGAGACATTCTCCTTGAGCACTCCCGATGCAGCCTTCCCCACCCTAGTTGCCAAATTGTTGCCTGCTGGTGTGAAGGGTCTGGTAGTATGTGGTATCCTCGCCGCCCTGATGAGTTCATTGGCCTCTCTGTTCAACTCTTCATCGATGTTGTTCACGATTGACTTCTGGAAACGACTGAAACCTCAGACCTCTGAAAAACAATTGGTGCGTATCGGTCAGATAGCCACTGTGGTCATCGTGGTTCTTGGCATCCTTTGGATTCCCATCATGCGCAGTGTGGGTAATGTGCTTTACAACTACCTTCAGGATGTACAGAGCGTGTTGGCTCCGGGTATCGCCGCCGCATTCTTGCTCGGTATCTGTTGGAAACGCGCCACTCCCAAGGGAGGACAGTGGGGCTTGCTCTCTGGCATCATCATTGGTCTTACTAGATTGGGATCAAAAGTTTACTTCAGCAATAATCCCGATGCTGCCGATAGTTGGTTCAAGGCCGTGTTTTACGACTTCAACTGGTTGTATTTCTGTGGTGTGATGCTGATATTCTGCTGCTTGGTAGTAATCGTGGTGAGCTTGATGACTCCCGCCCCCGACGAGAAACAGATACAAGGTCTGGTGTTCGGCACTGCTACTCCCGAGCAGAAAGCCGCCACCCGTGCCTCTTGGACGAAGTGGGATGTATTCCATACCTGCATCATCGTGGCACTGACTATAGCATTCTATATTTACTTCTGGTAACAGACAAGAGGTGAGAAGTGAGGGATATGAGGTAAGAGAATACCTGAAAAGGTTTCATCCCGCCTCAAATCCCCTACTTCTCTTCTCAAGCTACATACCCCCAAACGATAAACTTCATTTTAAACATTCAAACAACAAACTTCAAACCCCCTCATGACAAGATATTATAGTGAACACAGTCAATACTTCGTGTCGGTAGACTGCATCGTTTTCGGTTTTGACGAAGGAAAGTTGAAACTGCTTATCGGTAAGCGACAGATGGATCCAGGACGTGGCGAATGGAGTCTCTACGGAGGATTCGTAGGCGAGAACGAGAGTTTGGAAGATGCCGCCCATCGTACCCTATTGCAGCTGACGGGTTTGAAGGAGATGTATCTCAAGCAAGTGGGTGCCTTCGGTGCCATCGACCGCGACCCAGGTGAGCGCGTTATCAGTGTGGCTTACTGCGCCTTGATCAACGTGAAAGACTACAACAGGCATTTGCAGGAGGAACATGGTGTTGAATGGGTAGCCATCAATGACCTGCCTCCCCTCTACGGAGACCATCAGGTGATGGTGGAAAAAGCCATAGGAATTCTCCGGCGACGTATCGACACCGAGCCACTGAGTTTCAACCTGTTGCCCAGTCTATTCACGCTCACCCAGTTGCAGCAAGTGTATGAGGCCATCCTCGACGAGTCCATCGACAAACGCAATTTCCGGAAACGCATGAAGTTACTAGACTTCATCGAAAAAACCGAACTGGTGGACAAACAAAGCAGCAAACGCGGAGCGGCCCTTTATCGTTTAAATAAAAAGGTGAAGGAGTAAGGGGGTAAGGAGCAAGGGGCAAGAGAAAACTCAAAAACTTAAAAACTCAAAAACTAAGAAAAACATGTTGGAAGAATTAAAAGAAAAAGTATACCGCGCAAACCTCGACTTGGTGAAGCATAACCTTGTTATTTTCACATGGGGTAACGTATCAGCCATCGACAGGGAGAAAGGCTTGGTAGTCATCAAACCCTCCGGTGTGAGCTATGATACGATGAAAGCCTCTGACATGGTGGTAGTGGATTTGCAGACAGGCAAGGTGGTGGAAGGCGACTTGAATCCATCGTCGGACACGCCTACCCACCTGGTGCTCTACCGTGCCTTCCCAGAGATTGGCGGTGTGGTGCATACCCACTCCACCTACGCCACAGCTTGGGCGCAAGCAGGTAAGGACATTCCCAACATCGGCACCACACACGCCGACTATTTCCATGATGAGATACCCTGCACAGGCGATATGACCGAAGCTGAAGTAAAAGGCGACTATGAACTGGAGACGGGCAATGTCATCGTACGCCGCATCCAGGAGGGAGGCATCAACCCCGTCCACACCCCTGGCGTGTTGGTGAAGAACCATGGTCCCTTCTCATGGGGAAAGGATGCTGACAATGCCGTCTACAACGCCGTTGTGATGGAACAGGTGGCCAAGATGGCTTTCGTGTCATTCACTGTCAACCCCGCTACTACCATGAATCCGTTGCTCATCGAAAAACATTTCAGCCGCAAACACGGTCCCAACGCTTATTACGGACAAAAGAAGAAGTAAAAGGGCCTTCTCATCTTCCCCGAAAGGAGGATATAAAACAATAGGTATTTTTAGCACAAATATATAACAAGAAACATAATAACTAAGACCCATGCCCCTGTATTGGTCTTCCCCTTGGGGGAATAAGAGGGGGGCTATAATCTATGATCAAAGCATTTGAAAACTATGAAATTTGGTGGGTTACCGGTGCACAGTTGCTGTACGGAGGTGACGCCGTAGTACAGGTAGATGGACACTCCAAGGAAATGGTGGCCGGTCTGAACGACAGCGGCATCATTCCCATCAAGGTGGTATATAAAGGCACTGCCAACAGCAGCAAGGAAGTGGAAGACGTGATGAAGGCAGCCAACAACGATGAGAAATGTGTGGGCATCATCACCTGGATGCACACTTTCTCGCCTGCCAAGATGTGGATCAAAGGCTTGCAGGCCTTGCAGAAACCGATGCTTCATTTCCACACGCAATACAATGCTGAAATACCATGGGAAACCATGGATATGGACTTCATGAACCTGAACCAGAGCGCTCACGGCGACATCGAGTTCGGACATATCTGCACCCGTATGCGTGTGGCTCGCAAGGTGGTTTGCGGCTATTGGAAAAACGAAGATGCACAAAAGAAAATCGCCGTGTGGGCACGTGTGGCTGCCGGTGTGGCCGACGCCAAGAATGTGCGCTGCCTCATGTTCGGCATGAACATGAACAACGTGGCCGTGACTGATGGCGACCGTGTTGAGTTCGAGCAGCGTATGGGTTACCACGTAGACTACTATCCCGTGAGCTCGCTCATGGAATATTACAAGAAGGTGACCGACGCCGAGGCCGACGCCTTGGTAGAGGAATACAAGAAGAAGTACACCATCAAGATTGACGAGAGCGGCGAAGAGGTTTATTGGGAGAAAGTAAAGAATTCCGCCAAGGCTGAAATTGCCCTCCGCCGTGTGTTGAAAGATGAAGGGGCTACCGCTTTCACAACCAACTTCGATGATCTGGGCGACGCCGACATCGACGACCCCAACTTCGTGGGCTTCGACCAGATTCCAGGCCTCGCCTCGCAGCGACTGATGGAAGAAGGTTATGGCTTCGGTGCTGAGGGCGACTGGAAGACGGCCTGCTTATATCGCACGCTATGGGTTATCCAGCAAGGCATGCCCATCGGCTGTTCCTTCCTCGAGGACTACACCCTCAATTTCGCTGGCGACCGCAGTTCTTGTCTGCAGAGCCACATGCTCGAGATTTGCCCGCTCATCGCCGTAGACAAACCGAAACTCGAGGTACATTTCCTCGGCATCGGCATACGCAAGCAGCAGACAGCACGTCTGGTGTTCACATCGAAAGTGGGACGTGGAATCAAGGCCACCGTCGTCGACCTGGGCAACCGCTTCCGCCTTATTTCACAGGAGGTAGAATGCATCGAGCCAAAACCCATGCCCAACCTGCCTGTCGCATCGGCTCTCTGGGTGCCACAACCTACATTCGAAATTGGTGCCGGAGCATGGATTCTTGCGGGTGGCACGCACCACAGTGCTTTCTCCTACGACATCACCGAGGAATACTGGGAAGACTTTGCCGAGATGCTGGGCATCGAATATGTGAGGATTAACAAAGACACCAAGACAAGTGAGTTCAAACATGAACTCCAGATGAACGAGGTGTATTACATGCTTAACAAGGCGTTGAAATGATGACTGCGAAACAAACCATAGAACTGGGTAAGGCCATCCTTGGCATTGAGTTTGGCTCCACCCGCATAAAGGCTGTTCTCATCGACGAAGAGAACAAACCCATTGCACAGGGATCACATGAGTGGGAGAACCAACTGGTGGATGGCCTGTGGACATACAGCACCGAAGCCGTCTGGTATGGCTTGCAGGATTGCTATGCCGACCTCCGTCGTGACGTGCTTCGTCAATACGACTGCGAAATAGAATCACTGGCGGCCATCGGTTTCAGTGCGATGATGCACGGCTACATGGCTTTCAACGAGAAACAGGAGATATTGGTGCCTTTCCGTACATGGCGCAACACCAACACCGGAAAAGCGGCTGCCGAGCTGAGCAAGCTGTTCAACTACAACATCCCCTTGCGTTGGAGCATCTCCCATCTCTACCAATGCATTATCGACAACGAGGAGCATGTGGCCGACATCCGTTACCTGACCACTCTGGCTGGCTACGTACACTGGCAAGTGACAGGACAGTTCGTGCTCGGTGTGGGCGATGCCTCCGGTATGATTCCCGTCGACCCCAAGACGAAGACTTATGATGCCGAGATGGTGCGTAAGTTCGATGAGTTGGTGGCTCCGAAAGGGTTCTCGTGGAAATTGCTCGACATTCTGCCAAAATCGCTCAATGCCGGCGCCGAAGCGGGTTTCCTCACTCCGGAAGGGGCCAAGCGCCTCGACGTAAGCGGTCATCTGAAAGCTGGTGTACCTGTCTGTCCGCCCGAAGGCGATGCCGGCACAGGCATGGTGGCCACCAACGCCGTAAAACAACGCACAGGTAATGTGAGCGCTGGCACATCATCGTTCTCGATGATCGTACTTGAGAAAGAACTGTCACGTCCTTACGAGATGATCGACATGGTGACCACTCCTGACGGGTCTCTCGTGGCCATGGTCCACTGCAACAACTGCACCAGCGACCTCAATGCTTGGGTGAACCTGTTCAAGGAATACCAGCAACTGTTGGGCGTGCCAGTCGACATGAACGAGGTATTCGGAAAACTCTACAACCATGCCTTGACGGGCGATGCCGACTGTGGCGGTCTGGTGTCCTACAACTACATAAGTGGCGAACCCGTCACTGGCCTGGCAGAAGGTCGTCCACTCTTCGTACGCTCAGCTGGCGACCGTTTCAACTTGGCCAACTTCATGCGTGCACATCTGTATGCGTCAGTTGGTGTGTTGAAGATAGGCAACGATATCCTGCTCAAGGAAGAGATGATACGCGTCGACCGCATCACTGGCCATGGAGGACTGTTCAAAACCAAAGGTGTGGGACAGCGCGTGCTGGCCGCCGCCATCAACAGTCCCATCTCGGTCATGGAAACGGCAGGCGAAGGTGGCGCATGGGGCATCGCGCTTTTGGCCGCCTATGCTGTGAACAACCCCGACGAACTGTCGTTGGCCGATTATCTCGAGATGGTGGTCTTCGCCGGCAACACAGGCACAGAGATTGTTCCTACAGCCGAGGATGTGGCTGGCTTCGAACGCTATATCGAAAACTACAAGCGCGGCTTGCCCATCGAGCAATGCGCCGTGGACAACAAGCGCTAATAACCTCTCTTATTATCCCCAAATCGCCAAAAGTGCGATTTGGGGATAACTTGTTGAAAATAATAAGAGTAAGCATCGAACAATACAAATAAATTGAGTATATTTGCACCATGAAAAGAGGGCGTGGGAGTGGGTGTATCCAACCAAATGAGAATCACCGACAGGCAAGTCAACGGATCAATAGGTATAAGACTTCAACAATCACACAAATAAACCATCAAATGAGAAAAACAATAGTTTCTTTAGCCGCTACCATCACACTCTTTATTGCGGCAAACGCCCAGGGACAGGTCAAAGCTACCATCCACGCCAACCAACCAGGAGCGAAAATCAACAAGGAGATTTACGGTCAGTTTGCGGAACATCTGGGATCATGCATCTACGGTGGTCTGTGGGTAGGTCCTAACTCACCCATCCCTAACATCAACGGCTACCGCAAGGATGTGTTCGAGGCACTGAAAGCCATCAAGGTTCCCGTGCTGCGCTGGCCCGGCGGCTGCTTCGCCGACGACTACCACTGGATGGACGGCATCGGTCCGCAGAGTCAACGTCCCTCGCTGCGTAACAACAACTGGGGCGGCACCATCGAAGACAACTCTTTCGGCACACATGAATTCCTGAACCTGTGCGAGATGCTCGACTGCGAACCCTATATCAGTGGCAATGTAGGCAGCGGCACCGTGAAAGAGATGGCCCAATGGGTGGAATATATGACCAGTGACGGCGACACGCCGATGGCTCGCCTGCGCCGCCAGAACGGACGTGACAAAGCCTGGCACGTAAAGTATTTCGGCATTGGCAATGAGGCATGGGGCTGCGGCGGAAATATGACACCCGAATACTACAGTAACGAGTTCCGCAAATACAACACCTACCTGCGCGACTACAGCAACAACCAACTATATCGCATCGGTAGCGGAGCAAGCGACTACGACTACGATTGGACCCGAGTGCTGATGGAACAGATTGGCAACCGCATGAACGGTGTGAGTCTGCACTATTACACCTGTTCTGGATGGACAGGCTCGAAAGGGTCGGCCACGCAGTTCGACAACGACCAGTATTACTGGGCCCTGGGCAAATGTCTGGAGATTGAAGATGTCATCAAGAAGCACAAGGCCATCATGGACGAGAAAGACCCCGACCATCACGTTGACCTGCTGGTCGACGAGTGGGGAACCTGGTGGGACGAAGAACCAGGTACCATCGCCGGTCATCTCTACCAACAGAACGCCCTGCGTGACGCTTTCGTGGCAGCCCTCTCGCTGAACGTGTTCCACCGCCATACCGACCGTATCGTCATGGCGAACATCGCACAGGTGGTCAACGTGCTGCAATCGATGATTCTCACCGACCAAGAAGGAACTGGCCACATGGTGCTCACCCCCACCTACCACGTGTTCCAAATGTACACCCCGTTCATGGAAGCTACCTACCTGCCCATCGACATTGAGAGCGAAACCATCAAGGTACGCCATGACTATTTCACCGACATGGATGCTTCTCGTGCCGACGGTTTCCGCACACTGCCCCTGCTCTCCGCCTCGGCGGCAAAGGCCAAGGACGGCAGCCTCGTGCTTGCCATCACCAACGTAAGCCTCGACAAGGACCAAACCATCAACGCCAATATCGACGGTTTCACTGCGAAGAGCGTCAGCGGCAAAATTCTCACTTCAAAGTCAGTGGCTGACTACAACGACTTCGAGCATCCCGACCGCGTTACCCCACGCGAATACAAAGATGCCAAAGTGAAGAACGGAGAACTCACGGTGAAGGTTCCAGCCAAATCACTTATCGTATTGACAATAAAATAACAACAAATCATATAATAGTTTAAAAATCATTCGATTATGAACGACAACAAAGTAATGAACAAGGCAGCTGACAATATCCGTATCCTTGCAGCTGCGATGGTTGAAAAAGCCAAGAGTGGCCATCCCGGCGGTGCCATGGGTGGTGCCGATTTCATCAACACCCTCTATAGCGAGTTCCTCGTCTACGACCCCAAAAACCCCGCATGGGAAGGACGTGACCGTTTCTTCCTTGACCCCGGCCACATGGCTCCGATGCTCTATTCACAACTCGCCCTCATCGGCAAATTTGAATTGGAAGACCTGAAGAACCTGCGTCAGTGGGGTTCTGTCACTCCCGGACACCCCGAGCGTGAGATAGAACGTGGCATCGAGAACACCTCTGGTCCGCTCGGTCAGGGACACACCTTCGCAGTGGGTGCCGCCATCGCCGCGAAATTCCTCAAGGCTCGTCTGGGCGACGTGATGAACCAGACCATCTATGCCTATATCTCCGACGGCGGTGTTCAGGAAGAGATTTCGCAGGGCGCTGGACGTATCGCCGGTAACCTCGGACTCGACAACCTCATCATGTTCTATGATGCCAACGATATACAGCTCTCCACAAAGACCGAAGTGGTGACCTGCGAAGATACCGCAAAGAAATACGAGGCTTGGGGCTGGTTTGTGCAGAAGATTGACGGCAACGATGTGGACCAGATCCGCGAGGCCATCAAGAAGGCACAGGCAGAGAAAGAACGTCCGTCGCTCATCATCGGCCACTGTGTGATGGGCAAGGGTGCCCGCAAGGCCGACGGCTCCAGTTATGAGAGCAACTGCGCCACCCATGGTGCACCGCTCGGCGGCGACAACTTCGTACAGACCATGAAGAATCTGGGTGCCGACCCCGAGAACCCCTTCGTCATCTTCCCCGAAGTGAAAGAGATGTATGCCAAGCGTGCCGAAGAACTGAAAAAGATCTGTGCCGAGCGCTATGCCGCCAAGGCAGAATGGGCCAAAGGTCATCCCGAGCAGGCCAAGCAGCTTGAAGAGTGGTTCAGCGGCAAGGCTCCGAAGATTGACTGGAACAAGGTTCAGCAGAAGGCTGGTGCCGCCACCCGTGGCGCTTCCGCCACCGTGCTGAGCGTGCTGGCCGAAGAGGTGCCCAACATGATCTGCGCCTCCGCCGACTTGAGCAACTCCGACAAGACCGACGGTTTCTTGAAGAAGACCCACGACATCGTGCGCGGTGACTTCTCCGGCGCGTTCTTCCAGGCTGGTGTGGCCGAGCTCACCATGGCTTGCTGCTGCATCGGTATGGCCCTCCATGGCGGTGTCATCCCCGCCTGCGGCACCTTCTTCGTGTTCTCCGACTACATGAAACCAGCTGTGCGTATGGCTGCTTTGATGGAGCTGCCTGTGAAGTTTATCTGGACACATGATGCCTTCCGTGTGGGCGAGGATGGTCCTACCCACGAGCCTGTGGAGCAGGAAGCACAAATCCGCCTGATGGAGAAACTGAAGAACCACCACGGCAAGAATTCCGTGCTTGTGGTTCGTCCCGCTGATGCCGAAGAGACCACCGTCTGCTGGCGTATGGCCATGGAGAACACTGACACACCGACGGCTCTCATCTTCTCCCGTCAGAACATCGACATGCTGCCCGAAGGCAACGACTACATGCAGGCTATGAAGGGTGCCTATGTGGTTGCTGGCAGCGATGAGGACTACGATGTCATCCTGCTCGCCTCTGGTTCTGAAGTATCGACCCTCGAGGCCGGTGCCAAGCTGCTCCGTGAAGATGGTGTGAAGGTGCGCATCGTCAGCGTTCCCTCCGAGGGCTTGTTCCGCAACCAGCCGAAGGAATACCAAGAGAGCGTGCTGCCCGCAGGCAAGAAGAAGTTCGGTATGACCGCCGGTCTGCCTGTCACCCTCGAGGGTCTCGTAGGTGCTGACGGCACGGTTTGGGGCTTGCAGAGCTTCGGTTTCTCCGCTCCCTACAAGGTGCTCGATGAGAAACTGGGTTACAATGGCCAGAACGTGTTCGAGCAGGTGAAAAAGCTGCTGGGTTAAGAGTATTTAATTCACAATTCATAATTTCAATTATGATGGAATTCAAGACCATCGGCATAGCCAGCGACCACGCTGGCTATGCTTTGAAACAGTTCGTCAAGCAATACCTCGAAGAAAAGGGGTACGCTTACAAGGACTATGGCACCTACACGGAAGACTCATGCGACTACAGCGACTTCGGGCATGCCCTGGCACGCGGCATTGAGGATGGCGAGGTATTTCCCGGCATCGCTGTCTGCGGCAGTGGCGAAGGCATCAGTATGACGCTCAACAAACACCAAAGCATCCGTGCCGGCCTGTGCTGGATTCCCGAGATTGCTCATCTTATCCGTCAGCACAACGATGCCAATGTGCTCGTCATGCCCGGCCGTTTCATCGACGAGGACATGGCCCGTAAGATCATGGACGAATATTTCACCACCGACTTCGAAGGTGGTCGTCACCAACGTCGTATCGACAAGATACCTGTATAAGTTATTGCGACTTACACCCCTAACATGCTTGGGGCAGACTGTTTGGTCTGCCCCAAGCATCATAAATAAAACAAAGAACAGGCTTTACATTCTTCAAGATAACAGATTATGAAAAGATTATTTATATTTACTACGATGCTTCTCGCTTTCACTGTATGCAAAGGACAGACCAATCCCCTACCGGGCTTCATCCTGACATTGGAAGGGGACACTGTTAGAGGAACTATTGATTACCGAAGCGATTCCCACAATGCCTCCGTCTGCAAATTCCAGAAAGCAGGCGAAACCACATTCCACGATTACCATCCTGAAGATATCACTTGTTACCGAATCGACGATAACGGCGCCTATTACGTATCGATAGTTCTCCCGTTGCAAGGAAAGGACCAGCGCCTATTCGCCTTATACCTGCTACAGGGAGGCGTCGATTTGTATTATGTAAAGCATAATGGATTGAATTATTATTATGTCATAGGAGAGAATGGCGAAGTGGCTGAGATATGCGATTACGAAAGAAGCGGTCTTTCCACCGAAGATGCACTGACACTGCGACGCCAAAACCTCTCTGCGGCAGGTTCCATTTTCAGTAAAGACTTCGACACTGTCCACAAATTATGGAAGGGGAAAAACAATGCGCACAATTTAACGGAACTCGTCCGTGATTATAATGAGAAATACTGTGCTACAGCAGGAGAATGCATTATATATCAATATGATGAGGCTAAAACTGCGCCATTTACCAATAAATGGTTTTTGGAGATAGGAGGTGGTTTTTCCTCAATGAAACTATTAAGAGATAATAATGACATTTCTTTACCTTCTTCCATTTATCTGAATGGCCCAACTTTATATTTGGCTCTATGCAACGATGTTACATTCGGACGTGTTTCAAAAAAGTTTGACCTTCAGACTATCTTTCGCGCTAATTTCTTTCACGTTTCAAAGGATAAGCATAAAGCCGTTTACTTATACCCTGAGATTCTGATTGGGCCGAAATATAAGTTTTCCTCCAACGACAAATACACACCATTCATAAGGGCGGGACTCACCTTCAATTGTTTTCTGGGTATTCATGATGAAAAAGAGTTGGACTCGTATGTCTTACATAAACATGGTTTCTTAGAAAGATTGTTCGGTTATTACGGAGGCTTAGGTATTGACATCCATACAGAAAAACGGGACTACCGTCTATCAGCCAATTTCAATAGTTTTTCTTTTTATAGCGGTTCATATTTTGTGACCATCGGGTTAGGGATGTCGCTTTAATGCAACATCCATCAATCCACCATATTAAAAACCTGAATAATTGGCAATATATCAAAGTTTTCTTCTTACGGGAAAGACATAAGACCGTTGTATAATTGGTAACACATGAATGGTTTTTTAAAAATATACACATACGATCCTCAATTCGAAAAGACACTTGAAGAGTTCTTGCGGACGAACTATCCAGAAGCGGATATTAAGAAGAGTAAGCGCAAGGACTCTCTTGTTTTGAAAAAATCTGCAAAGGAAAGGTTAACGATTAAGTTTGAGGGTGATCCGCAGCAAAAAGCAACAATTGTGTCTTTCCGCTACATGAAGTGGGTAGTACGAGGCATACATTATGGTCTTTTGGGTATCTGGCCCACGCCGGTAGCTCTTTCAGACTCCAACGGTTTTGAGGAAGACTTATCAGCCCAATTAGGCCGATATATGGGTGCCAGATATGGAGTTAAGGCAGAATGTCTGAAACCTACGGGTATAAAAAACGATACTTTCTTCGTCGCAGGACTTCTTTTGCTGGGATGTCTGTTCTTTCTCTTCTCCAAGTGTTTCGACTCTGCCAACATGTATGACATCTGGTGGTTTTCCGGATGGTATAAAAATAATATATGGGTGGCTATCATCTATACTATTACTGCATGGATTGTGTTTTTTGTGATGTGGAACAAGAAGCGAGGGCTTCCATGGTTGGCATATTGCCTGCTACCAATATGTTGCATGGCGGGATGGCTTTTGTTATCTTTAGGTTGGAATATCAACAGACTGGCAGGACCGGGTTACTTAGCAATAATTCTTGTTAGTACGTCTATCATTATTCTCATCGTTATGGGAATTGTACTATACATTCTTTCAAGAAGACAAAAGCAACCGTCACACAAAGTCAGTATTCTATTTAATCCATAACCGGTTATTAAAGAATTCTCGGATTTTGGAACCACCATGCGACAGATTTTTCGGTTTAGTCAGGCTTTTGACGCAAACAAAGCAAGGTTTCGCAACCAAACAAGCATAAAACAGGCATATTATAATTGACATAATATGCTATCAGGCTATCTTTGCATCAGTATTAAAGAAACACCGCTTCAAAAGATAGCAAAGCAGATTAAAATTTGGTTAGAAATAAAGAAAAGAGAGCCGTTTTCCCATGCTAATGGAAACGGCCCTCATTATTTGTTTATTTATCTTGACGCTTATTTCTTGATTTTCAGGCTTTTCAGAATCTTGTCAACATCAGCGTCTTCTACAGCATAACCACCGACTTCCACCTTGATGGCTCCCTTTTCAGGCAGAGGTGCAGCCAGCACGCTGTGCTTGCCAAACTGATAGTCGTAGAAATTATACAGGTACTTCACGCCATTGAAGGTGACTTCGGGCATTTTCTTCGTATCCTTGAACACCTTTTTGTCGTCTTCAATGAATTTCTCGGCCTTAAAAACCTCGCCATCCCATACACTGATGTACACATTCCAACCAAAATTACCTTTCTTTTCAATGGCAGGCTTTACCAGGGGTTCAATACGACAAGAAGATTTGCTCGGATTCTTGACGAACCATCCTTCAGGAACATCCACTGTAGCACGGCCCAAATCCAAAGTGGTGGGACCTTTCACGGTGTCGGCCTTCTCGACCTTTTCGGCCTTGGCGGTGGTGTCAGCCTTCTGCTCTGTTTGTCCTGCACCATCCTCTGTTACTTCGGTTTGTCCTTTCTTGTTTCCACAAGACATTGTTGACATGGCGGCCACTGCCACCATCATCAGCATGAATGATTTTTTCATAGCTTTTTGAATGAATTTTGTTGTTGTTTGTAGTGTTAATATAGTTGAGTAAAAATCGCTGCAAAAGTATATCAAATTTTGATTCCCACCAAAAATCATACCGATTAATTGACAAAATATAGGGTTTCTGGGGTATAATGAATAATATCGTTGTTTCATGTTGCAAAAAAAAATTAAAAGCGATCTATAATGATGGTTTTTGTCTAAATTTGCATCTATAATACAATACAACAAAAAAGACAATGAAAAAAGCCATCCTCTCACTTCTGCTTGTCCTAACAACAATGACGGTGCAAGCACAGGTACAACCCACCTCGGCACTGATAGGTTCCTGGTCGGGCAAACTAAATGCCGGAGCCATCTCATTGACACTGGTACTCCATCTTGAACAGGCTGACGGCTACGTCACAGTAACCATGGACAGCCCCGACCAGGGAGCCAAGGGCTTGGCGTGTAAAAAGGATTATCTCTCTGACGACTCGATAGCCGTAACCGTCAACATTGGCGCCACTTACCGCGCAAAGTTGAAAGACGGAGCTCTCAATGGCACCTTCTCTCAGAGTGGGATGTCGCTACCCCTCGTCCTCACAAGAGGTGTGCCGGAGGTGAAACGGCCACAACGACCGCAGCCGCCCTACCCTTATGAGACGGAAGAGGTGTCTTTTAGGAATGAACAGGACAGTGCCACGTTGGTTGGCACACTGACCTATCCCGTAGGCTATAGCAAGCAATCAAAGAGAAAGCCCGTCGTCGTGCTGCTAGTCTCTGGCAGCGGACAGCAGAACCGTGACGAAGAACTGATGAATCACTCCCCCTTCCTTGTCATCGCCGACTACTTGGCCCGACAGGGCATCGCCACACTGCGTTATGACGATCGCGCCACGGGAGCCTCCGTAGGAGGTGACGTGAAGAACGCCACGACCGAGGATTTCATGCGTGATGCGGAGGCGGGGCTTGATTTCCTGCGTCGTCAAAAAGCATTCAGCAAGGTCGGTCTTCTCGGCCATAGTGAGGGTGGTGCCATCGCGTTTATGCTCGCTGCTCGCAAAAAGACTGATTTCATCATCTCTTTGGCTGGTCCCGGAGTGAAAGGTGACACCCTGTTGGTGGAACAAGGCAACCGCATCATGCAACTGTCAGGAACGCCTGTCACCATGACCGTTGAACAATACCGTCAGCAGCCAGAGGTGCAGCAGATGCGGTGGTTGCAATGGTTCATCGACTACGACCCCTCTGCCGACATCCGGAAGACGCGCTGTCCGGTCTTCGCGCTCAATGGCGACCGCGACTGCCAAGTGATTTCATCCCAAAACCTCACTGCCATCAGACAACTGTTACCCAAATCGAAAAAGAATCTCATCAAGGAATATCCATCGCTGAACCACCTCTTCCAGCACTGCACCACGGGACTACCCACCGAGTACAGTGATATAGAGGAAACCATCTCTCCCGAAGTGCTCAGCGACATCGCACAGTGGATTAACGGCTTATAAAAAACTCTGCCAGAGAACTCTTTTTATCCATATCCCAACCATTGGAAGTGGCCAAGAATCAAAAAAAACAGAAAATAAGAGACAATAATTGTAAGAGTAAGATCTATTATGATTTCTAAGAAAAACTATATAAGTGCTTGGTGGCTTATTCAATTATGTGTGATAATATTTGGAGCGAAGCACTTAGGTCATTTGCTTGTTGTCATATTATTGCTTTTATCTATTGTAGGGTTTATAATTGGTGGTAGAAAGACCACCATATTAGCATCGTTTGGTTTTGCAGCTTATGCTGCACTCACCTTAGTTCTCGCCATTATACATCTGTTTTTCTTCATAAACAGTTCTTGGATTTTTACCGCAATAATATCAATTGTTGCTATACTGAACAGCATCATATCATTTCAAACACTTAAAACATCAATAAACACCTAACGCTTGCTAAGGCGTATTGTATTGCACAATCTGTTGATTATCTTCTAGTCCTCAACCATAATGCCAAAAGAGGGTCGGCCACAGAATAACAGCCTTCAGATCTTGTCAATATGTCATACTCCAAGAGTTTCTTCGCTGCGGATTGCACCGAACTGGCAGATTTCAACCGATACCGTTTCATGAACTTAGCAGAGGTAATCCCTGTCACAGGAGCGTTCTCCTCATAGATGGCATAAAGTAATTCTTTTTGAGTTTCAGAAATAAAAGCCAACTGCTCGCGAAAACGGGTGTCACACTCTTGGATATAATCCGACATCAGCTCTTTCACCATTTCCACGACGCACTGCTCCCCCTTGGGAGTTTCATTAAACGCATCTTTCATGATTCGCTGAAGATAAAGAGTCACCCCGCCTAACGAATCATACACTGCGTCAACAGCCTCTGGAGCAATCGATTTGCCGAAGGCCATGAACTGACGCATGGCAAAATCCCGATAATCATCTCTCGAAATGGGTTCAAGCACAATAGAACGGGCACTCATATAGAAGGGGCGTTTCTCCGAAAAAAACATCGATTCCATCAGATGCCGCTGACTGCCACAAAAGACAAAAATCACATTGTTCAGGTGCTGAATATGTGATCGCAATAACGCTTCGGCGTTCTTCTCGGTATATTTGGCCACCTGCTGGAACTCGTCTATGACAATTATGCAACGTTTATCGGCTTTCTCCATCACTTCAAATATTTCTTTAAGCGTATAATCGGGAGCGGAGATGTCACCAAGCTTGATGTCAAATGTCGGCGTGTTTTGCACAGGATCATAACCAAAACTCGCACTCAATGAGCGCATTGCAGAAGTGAACACTTTCATCATCTTTGCACTCCGTTTGGCTATGCTATCATATACCACATTACCCAATTGCTGAACAAACTCACGGAATGTGGTGGTATGCAGAATATCAATAGCCAAGGTGATGTAATTCTTTTGTATCTCATCACTCTCAAAACAATGCTCTATCAGTTTCGTCTTGCCCATGCGACGCTGTGACATCAGCAATACATGTTCATGACTGACTATGCGACGCAATATCCATTGGGTTTCTTTATCCCTGTCGCAAAAGTATCTTTCAGGTATATAACCCGATACGATAAAGGGATTAGTGATTGTTTTCATGCTACAATATGATTGATTCGCCGATGCAAATATACACAATATTTCTTTATTCAAAAAAAATAATTCAAAAAAAATAATTTATTTCGGATAAAATCATCACCCGCCATTAGACAGCTGTTACCCAAATCGAAAAAGAACTTCATCAAGGAATACCCATCGCTGAATCTATTATTATTTCTAAAGTTCCAACTCGCCCGTAACAATCACTATCGCCCCGTTAAAAAAACCTACAATCGGCCAAAAGTGGTTCACTTTTGGCCGATTGTAGGATGGAGTCCAATCTGCGATATCAATCCCCGTAAGTGACACGGAAGATGTTGACGGCGTTGCCACCTTGATTGCGACGACCTTGGGAAGTGACAATAACCCACTGTCCGTCTTTGGAGATGTCGAGACCCACAGGATAGGAATCACAGGTGATACGCGCCACAGTGCGCATCTTCCTTGTGTCAACCACGCACACCTCAGAGGCGGCATTGCAGGCGGCGAACACATAGTGTCCGTCGGGGGAAATCTCGATGGTGCGGGCACCCGCTCCCACCTGACACTCCTCCCAGCCGCTCACAGAGCCAAGATGGTTCTTCATCTGCCGGGCCGCCTCCAAGAACTTCTCCAAGGGTAGGCGCTGAACATAACCCGCAGCGTTGATGCTGAGATAGAGATAGCCATTGTTGATGACAAGGTGGCGAACATTGGAGCGCATGCCTTGGACCCGTCCGAGGTATTCCATGTTTTCCATGTCGAAGACGGCGATGCCTCCTGACTGTCCCATGCATCCCACAAGCAAGTAGCGATCGTCGGGGGTGAACACCGTTCCGCGCAAGCAATAACCGCTATTATTGTCGCGGTCTATCTGGTGCGTCATGCTGAAATTCAATGGTAACACATAGTCGACCACCAACATCCGTTCATGTCGCCACTCCTTGGGGTCGTCGCTGTCGACGCGCACCAGTCCGATGGTGTTATTGCCCCAATGGGTGATGGCCACATATTTACCATCATGGGAACAGCACACCATCTTCGGCAATGGTCCCGTTTCCATGAGACGCACTATCTCGTCCGTTTCGGTGTCGATGATGGCCAGTGCCGAAGGATCTTGCGCATTGATGTCGTAGGTACGTCGGTAATAAGGCACCCAAAAATAGCGGCCACCGTGCGAGAAACAGCCTTCGACAGGTTTGCCTGCGAAGGTGTTGAGATTGGTCTTATAATGAGTGAACGGATAGAGGTCGGACGGAGGACTCCACAGCGCTTCTTTTGACGGATCGCAATGGTGGTTGATCGTCTTGAGTTTGCGGTTCGTACCCATCTCAAAAACCACGGTGGCGCATCCCTCGAGCGAGTTGATGTAATATTTCTTGCCATTGGGATGGATATTGGCTGATTTGGGCGAGTTGATGGCGGTCTCGCGTGTCTGTGCGTCGCCTCCGCTGTAGTTCTGTCGCTTGTCCACAGAGGTGATGGTCAACTGTCCGTCGTCGGAACGTACCGAGGTGCCGAGGATGGAGTGTTTGAGCGGCGGTTGTGCCGAGGCTTGCAGGGCGAAGAGGGTAAGTGCTGCAAAAATTATTTTTTTCATTTTTTATAGGATAATCTAGGAGATTCTAAGGGAAATTGGAACTCACCTCTTACCATTCCTTTCAATACGCTTCGCGGTATTTGCTTTCTTCTTTGTCTTCAAGCATGGAGAGATAGGAGTTGTAGCGGCTTTCGGCTATATAATGATTCTTGACAGCTTCGATGACCGCACAGTCGGGTTCATGGGTATGTGTGCAGTTGTTGAAGCGACAGGCCGCCGATATTTTGAATATCTCGCGGAAATAGGAGCACATCTCCTCCGGCTCCATATCGTAGGCCCCGAAGCCTTTTACTCCCGGCGTGTCGATGGCCCATCCGCCACAGGGTAGACGAAGCATCTCGCTGAAGGTGGTGGTGTGCATGCCCGTATTGTGTGCGTCGGATATCTCCGCCGTGCGCAATTGGACACCAGGAATGAGACGGTTGAGCAATGTCGACTTGCCCACGCCGCTGTTGCCACTGAAGAGCGTTATCTTATCGCGCAGCAATTGTTCCAGTTCGTCGACACCATCGCCCGTGGTGGCCGAAATCTCGCAGCAGGTGTACCCAATGCCCTCGTAGAGGTCGACCATCATACGCTGTAAGTGTCGTTCCTCGGGCGACAGAAGGTCGGTCTTGTTGAAAACCATCACCACGGGTACGCTATAAGCCTCGGCCGTAGCCAGAAAGCGGTCGATGAATGTAGTTGACGTCTCGGGATAATTGACCGTGACGAGAAGGAACGCCTGGTCGACATTGGCCGCGATGATGTGGCATTGTTTCGACAGGTTGGAAGAACGGCGTATGATATAGTTACGGCGATCATCGATATGAGTGATGAACGCCGTACCCTCTTGGTTGGTCAGTATGGTGACACGGTCGCCAACGGCCACGGGGTTGGTGCTCCGAATGCCTTTGAGGCGGAAGTTGCCTTTGATCTTGCTGTCGATGACAGTGCCCTCGTCGGTGAGTACCGCGTACCAGCTGCCCGTATTCTTGATGACGAGTCCTTTCATGCGGGATTAGACCGTCATAATTTCTTTGTTCTTCGCCGCCAGCAGTTCGTCGATTTTCTTGATGAACTTGTCGTGAATCTTCTGCAGTTCGAGTTCCGCATCTTTCTCGTTGTCTTCCGACAAACCGTCCTTGATGGCTTTCTTCAAGCGGTCCTTGATGTCGCTGCGCACATTGCGCACCTCCACCTTGGCCTTCTCGCCAATCTTGTTGCATTGTTTGGCCAGTTCGCGGCGGCGTTCCTCGGTGGGCTGGGGAATGCCCAAGCGTATGATTTCACCATTGTTCTCCGGTGTAATACCTACATCAGAGTCCATGATGGCTTTTTCGATGGCCTTGATCATTTTCTTGTCCCAAGGACGGATGGCGATGGTTCGCGGGTCGGGTGTGGACACGTTGGCCACTTGATTGAGCGGCACCATCTGTCCGTAGGAGTCCACCCTCACGCCGCTGACAATGGCTATGTTGGCTCTGCCGGCGCGGATGCGTGCCAATTGTTCTTCGAGGAACAACGCTGCCATTTCCATTCTCTCTTCACTCTCGTTGAGTGTTGCTTTTACGTCGATCATGATATAGTTGTTATGATTGTTATAGATTATTTGCCACAAAAATAGAAAGATTTCACGGAATACGCAAAAATATCTGTTTGTTTTTTTGAAAGAATTGGAGAGGGAATTGCACCGTTTTAAAATAATTGTATTATTATGGAGGGAAGGAGTATGAGGAGAAGGGGGGGGTTATTTGAAAGAGAACTGCGATGTTTTTCCATTTACGTTTCTGAACACCCCACTATAGGAGCCGTTAGCCCATGTGCCCTCCAATTGCCCTGTCTTGGTGGACAGGTTTTCCACTTTCAACACCAATCGTTGAGTGTTCTCGTTGTAAGAGATAAGGGTCACCGTGCGTTGTTCCATGCCACCCACATCCACGGTCTTGCCATTGGGATTGTAGATGAGTACTCCCGTTTGACCATCGAATGTTATACGAGTTCCACATCCACCCATTATACCCTCCAAAACGAAACTAATCTGTTGCTTGGCCTTGGGCGCTTCTTTGCCATTTTGCAAATACTGCTCATATTCGTTGCCCACAGGCTTAAACTGGCTCAAAAAGTCGTCCATGGAAAGATCGCTGATATTGAGCGTCTGTCCTGTTTCCGACTCCATGCTACTGCCAAGCCTATTTGTTTTCAGCGTCACGCTCTGTCCCGCCATGACATCTTGGCCTGGCACCGTTTCTCTCTCCATGCTGCCGCCTCCCCAGTAGCCCTCCTTGTATAATATATTGTAAGCCGACCCTGGCACATTATAAGGCGAAGAGTTTTGGACGACAAATGTGACACCCTTGCTGCTAACCCACTCTCCCTCATAATAATCATCTCCCCATGTTCCCGTCTTAATGATTTTCAAGCCGCTTTTCACGCTGGCATTGAATGCCTTGAGCAAATAGTCGGGAAAGCCCTCGTCAGCAAGTCTCTCCGCATTCTCAACATCGTTGAGATTCTCATCGTACCATCCCGTGTCTTTCGCAAACTTAAGTTTGCTTTCAGGATAAGAGAAAAGACCCTTCGATTCTTTGATGATCAGTGAATCGTTTTGGTCAGTTACCACCTTCGCCCAAACGTTGGGAGCGAATGTAACCAAGTATTCAGTCTCATGTTCATTGCCCTCTATCCGAAGCGAATCACGATTGTAATTGAGTGTTATGCCATTGGCTTTCACTGCATCGGGATAGAGGTGAACAATGGTGTTCTGGTCATTGTTAGCTACTGCCGTAGAAAAACGGTCAACCATTTTCTCAACTTTGTTTTCACCGCACGCCGACAAGAGAAATAACGCGAGTGTAGAAATACAGATAACCAATTCTTTTCTCATCTCATCCAAATTTAAAATAATTAATAGGTAGATAATAACAAAACTACACATACAGGTTATTGCCAACGATGGAGGCGGCAGACTCGAGGAAAGCCACATCGTCGGGGGAAAAATCGGCCAGGTGCTTGCTGTCCACATCGAGCACGGCCATCACATGGCCATTGCCGTCGAAAAGGGGCGCAACCACCTCCGACTGACTGAGTGAGCTGCACGCGATGTGCCCGGGAAACTGGTGCACATCGTCGACCACAATGGTTCGCCGTTCTTTCCATGCCGTACCACATACACCCTTACCATAGGCGATGTGCATGCACGCCACCGAGCCTTGGAATGGTCCGAGCGACAGCTCATCACCACGCACCACGTAGAATCCCACCCAGAAATATCCCGTCACCTCCTTGATGAGCGCTGCGGCATTGGCCAGCACACCCATCTCGTCGCGCTCGTCCTGCAACAATTCCTGCAACTGTTTCAATGCTAAATTGTAACTATCTTTCATGGTGTATTTCCTTGAAAATCAACAAATGATTTCGCAAAAATACGAAAAAAAAGCGATAGTTACTAATATTTTCAAAAAATACTATTATCTTTGCAAAGATAATCAAAATTCCTTATCATGAAAAGACTGCGCTTCCTTATATTGACCTTGACGGTGTTCCTGACGGCATCAGTTCTTGCCGATGGTATAGATTATATCGTTATTGAAAATACCGACGCGAGCACCACACAGATAGCTTTGACCGACTTCAAGCAGATTAAGTTCACCGACAGCCAAATGATGATGTTGAACGATAGCGGCAGCACCGTTGCCACTTTCATGCTGAAAGAGTTGCACCGTATGTATTTCGGTCCAACGGAAAGCAGCGACATCGACCAGCCGGAATGGGAGGCCGTCGGTGAGGTGGAAGTGTACAGCGTTTCGGGCATATTGGTCAAACAAGGAGATATGGACCTGGAGTCGCTGCCCCGTGGCATCTACATCATCCGCCAAGGCAACAAGGTGGTAAAGGTAAGCCGTCCATAATCTTCCTTGGCGAGGGTCAATGGTTGTCTAAAGATAGGGCGGTTTCCTCCCCGTGATTGGCGTGTTTACAACTCTCTCGCCACTCTGTTTGTCAACTCGACAAATTCGCTCACGGACAATTGTTCCGGGCGACGAGTCATCATCTCGTGGCCAAAGAAATCGGCAGAGGCCTGACGTTCCGTAAAGAGAGGCCGCAGACTCACCCTAAGCATTTTTCTTCGTTGGTTGAAAGCCGTCTTCACCACACGACGGAACAACCGTTCGTCGCAACCCAAGTCTGTCACTTGGTTGCGAGTCATACGTATGACCGCGCTCTTCACTTTAGGTGGCGGGTTAAACACATTTTCGTCAACGGTAAAGAGGTATTCCACATCGTACCACGCCTGAATCATCACGCTGAGAATACCGTATGCCTTGGTGCCAGGTTTCGAGGCGATACGCTGTGCCACCTCGCGTTGAATCATTCCCGTGCAACAAGGGATAAGCTCTTTGTAATCGAGCATGTGGAAAAAAATCTGCGTCGAGATGTCGTAGGGGTAGTTGCCCGTGAGGACGAAAGGCTGCCCATGAAAAAGTGTGGATAGATCCATGCGCAGGAAATCGCCGGCGATGACCTTTTCCGCCAGTTGTGGAAAATGTTCGTGAAGATACGCCACCGATTCGCTGTCGATCTCCACGACACGCAGTTCACGCTTTTTGGGCATGAGATATTGAGTAAGCACCCCCATGCCAGGTCCCACCTCGAGCACGGGAATGTCTGGACAAGCATCCACCGTGTCGGCGATGCGTCGTGCTATGTCAAGGTCGACGAGAAAATGTTGTCCTAAGTTTTTCTTGGGTCTTACAGTTCGCATAGAATTCTCTTTGTGGTTACAAAGATAATACAAATCGAGAGAAGAACAAAGAACTTGTTCTTTATATTCTCCAATACTTCGCATCATGCCACCGGCATATATTCTTCCCATTTATAATTCCACGCTTTCTGTCTGTTAATTTGTAGCACAACAAAGACAAATCCTGTCAACTTGTAAGCAAAACGCTTAATAATTCTTAAAAACCGCAAGCAAAAAGAACTTTTTCTCCATTTGCGTATTATCTTTGTGACAGACACAAAAAAACGGGGATGTCTCCACCCCATCATTCACTAAAAATCCGTTCGGAGACAACCGGATCTTAACAGGAGGAAGAGTTATGAACATGAGGAAAGCCGCTTTTGAAGAAGAACACGAGCACGACACGATGTACGATTGCGAAACTGACGACCTATATCCTTATGAGGCAGAGCCGTCGATTTGGTATACTTGATTGCATGATTTTCATTCATATTGGCGCGTCACATGTATGTCACGACATGGCGACGCGCCATTTTTATCCACCCAGCCCATATAAAGGGTGATAACATGGAAAAAACAGACCACAAGGATATTGAAAAAACACACCTGCAAATTCTTTTAGATTTTTTTTTTGCACTATCTTTGCAACAACAATCAGAAAATCACATTTACCCATTAACATATCATGACAGAGAAAGACAACAAGATGATGGCCGTGGCTTACTGCATGGAAAGCATCGACGGCGAAGAGAGAGAGATGCTGGAAGAAGCCACAGAGAGTCAGCCGTTCCAGTTTATCACAGGTATGGGCATCACCATTCCCGACTTCGAGGAGGCTGTGAAGGACCTTCAAGAAGGAGATGCGTTCGACTTCACCATTCCCTGTGGACGCGCCTATGGCGAATACGACGACGAGCGCGTGCTTGACTTAGACAAGAGCTTGTTTGAGATAGACGGTCGTTTCGACAGCGAACATATCCGTCCCGATGCCATCATCCCATTGCAAAACGAGGAAGGACAACGTTTTCAAGCCCTGGTGATGGAGGTGGGAACCGACAAGGTGAAAGTGGACCTGAACCATCCCTTGGCTGGCTATGACCTTCATTTCGCAGGAAAGGTGTTGATGAGTCGTCCCGCCACCCTTGAGGAGATGGAACATATGGCCAAGATGATGAGTGGCGAAGGGTGTGGAGGCTGTGGAGGCTGCGGTGAAGGCGACTGTGGCGACAAGAGCTGCGGTGAAGGCTGTGGCAGCGGTTGCTGTAATTGACAAAGAATATATGAGTAACACTATAGGAACCCTCTTCCGCCTCACCACATTTGGCGAGAGTCATGGACCAGCCATTGGCGGTGTCGTCGACGGTATGCCCGCCGGCATAGATATCGACATGTCGTTTATCCAACACGAGTTGGAGCGGCGGCGTCCGGGACAGAGCCATCTTACCACCTCGCGCAATGAAGCAGACAAGGTGGAATTGCTCAGCGGCGTGTTCGAAGGCAAGAGCACCGGTTGTCCCATCGGTTTCGTGGTGCACAACACCGACCATCATTCTTCCGATTATGAAGAGATGCGCCATGTCTTTCGTCCTTCGCATGCCGACTTCACCTACCATAGCAAATACGGCATCCGCGACCATCGTGGAGGCGGCCGCAGTTCAGCACGCATCACCATCAGCCGTTGTGTGGCAGGGGCCCTGGCCAAGTTGGTGCTTCAACGTCAAGGCATCACCATCCACGCCTTTACGTCACAGGTAGGGGATATCGCCATTGACCGCGACTACCGCTTCTACGATTTGGAGAAAGCCGAGGAGAATGCCGTACGCTGCCCCGACACCGAGGCTGCCGCCCGCATGGAACGGCTTATCATGGAAGTGAAAGCCGCTGGTGACACCATTGGCGGAGTGGTTACATGTGTGGTTCGTGGTTGCCCCATCGGACTGGGCGAACCTGAATTCGGGAAACTCCACGCGGCCCTTGGCGGAGCCATGTTAAGCATCAATGCCGCCAAAGGCTTTGAGATAGGTGATGGTTTTGAGGGCGCCTGTCACCGTGGCAGTGAGCAAAACGACTTGTTTGCACCTTCCGCCGAAGGTGTCACCACACTGAGCAACCATAGCGGCGGCATACAAGGCGGCATCTCCAATGGTCAAGACATCCATTTCAGGGTAGCCTTCAAGCCCGTGGCCACGCTCCTCTGCGAGCAGTCCACGGTAAGCGTCAACGGCGAGGCGGCGACAATCAAGGCACGTGGCCGCCATGACGCCTGCGTGCTCCCTCGTGCCGTGCCTGTGGTGGAAGCCATGGCTGCGATGACGATACTCGACAATATGCTTATCAGTGGAAGTTATCGAAGGGAATAACAAGGGGATTTTTCACTCTGTTTTACTTCCTATCATATTCCGTTTTTTAACTCCCATTTACGGGATTCTATCTGAAAAAGGAGGGTTCCCGAAAAATAATTGTGACAAAAACACTTTTTTGTTGAAAAAATTTGGGATGTCCCAATTTATTTGTTATATTTGCAAACGATTAATGCGGGGTTTGTGAAAATCCCTATTTGATTTAGTTAAGTCTAGTTTAGTTTTTGTGTTGGTTGAGAGTGGTCAATTGGCCACTCTCATTTTTGTTTTATCATTCGTTGATGGCACCTATGATTTCTTGGATGGACTTGCATCCATGGTTATCTAGCCATTGGTTGATGCCCTTGGCCACCTTCACACTCACGGTGGGATCAATGAAGTTGGCCGTTCCAATCTCAATGGCAGTGGCCCCCGCCATGAAAAACGCGATGGCATCTTCAGTGGAACTGATGCCTCCAAGTCCGATAACAGGTATTTTCACTGCCTTGGCCACCTGCCACACCATGCGCAAGGCCACAGGTTTGACAGCTGGTCCGCTCAATCCACCAGTGGCGATGGATAACACCGGCTTTCGCCTTTCTATGTCGATGGCCATGCCCATGAGCGTGTTGATGAGCGACACGCTGTCGGCCCCCTCTCCTTCACAAGCCTTGGCGATGTCAGCGATGTCCGTGACATTGGGCGACAGTTTCACAATGAGCGTCTTGTTATAACGCCTTCTTACTGCGCGCACAACACTTGCCGCCCCCTCGGGAGTAACCCCAAAGGCCATGCCTCCCTGTTTGACGTTCGGACAGGAGATATTTAGTTCAATAGCCGGTATTTTCTCCAACCCATCCACACGCGCAGCACATTCCGCATAATCGTCGGGAGAGGAACCACTCACGTTGACGATGATATGGGTATCGATGTCTTTCACTTGCGGGTAAATATGTTGGCAGAAATAATCCACACCCTTGTTCTGGAGTCCCACACAGTTGAGCATCCCCTGCGCCGTCTCCGCCATGCGAGGATAGTCGTTACCCTCTCGTGGATATAGGGTAGTACCCTTGACGATAATGCCCCCCAATTCGTCCAATGACACGAGGTCGGCGAACTCCAGTCCATAACCGAAGGTGCCCGAAGCAGTGAGCACGGGGTTCTTGAAGGACATGTCATTTATTTTTACATTTATCGCAGCCATAACAACTTCTTTATGTTAAACACAGGACCCTCCTTGCACACACACACATTCCCTTCGGTGGTCTTCTCCACACAACACAGACAAGCCCCGAGACCGCAGGCCATGGTATTCTCGAGCGACACTTCACAAGGGACATCAACACTGTTGGCGAAACGTGCCACCGCCATCATCATCGGTTTGGGTCCACAGGAATAGACGAACGAGAAAGACTCTCGGTTAAGGATACTGTGGTTGGTGACGAACCCCTGTTCACCCTCCGACCCGTCCTCGGTGGTGATGAAAACCCGTCCGTAGGAGCGGAAGAGTGGGAGCAGCGGCAGGTCGGAAGCCGTCTTGGCTCCCAGGAGGAACGTGGGTTCCACACCCTTTTCCAAAAGCTGTTCACCCAGATAGAGCAGCGGGGCAACGCCCACGCCCCCCCCCACGAGCAACGGTTGTCCGTTGACAGCCGAAAGCATAGAGAAGCCTGTACCCAACGGAAGGAGCGTGTTGAGCGTATCGCCAGGCTTTAGGCAAGCCAGCCTTCTTGTGCCGTCACCCACAACGGCCACGAGGAGCCACAACTCGTTGTTTTTCCTGTCAACGAAATTGATGGAGATGGGGCGACGCAAGAACGTAGTCGGCGCATCGTCAACCCGTAATTCCACGAACTGTCCAGGCTGCATCTCAGGGAGTGGTTCGGTATCGGTGAGGCGTAACAGGACATAGCGTTCGCCTACCTTTTCTATACTGTTTACCCTGAGGTCGATTAAATATTTCTTCATGTATATGATTCTCTGGCATCCTTGCCGCTTCCGAGAAGGATGGTGATTTTTTGCAAAAGTAGAGAAAAAAAGGGAAAAGAGAAAAGAGAAAGGAAAAAAACTTTGATGCCCCTCTCCAACTCCCCATGATGCGACCTCCCTGATTACAAACATCCCCCATCTTTCGAAGGGGGATATAGAGGAGATATAAACATAGGGTCCTAACTACTTTTTCTGGGGAACGAAAGACTCGTAGGTAAGGTCATCGAAGTAAACACGGATCTCAGTGATACTGCGCTTCTGTTTGTTAAATATTTTTACCTCATTTTCGGCCTGATTAATGGGTGTTTCTTTTACACTCGTTTGAATTGCCATTGTTTTGGGCTGTTTTTGGCGTGTAGTTTGCGGTGTTTGTTGCGGTTCATCGAAGTCGAGTGTGGGCTGTGGGTCCTGATGTTGATCAGATGTTAAGTTTTTGGCATTCAAAAACATGTCGCCTGTCCCATTAATGAGCCACGAGAGACTTATATTCGGAAATTTCGATTGTATACACTCCACCGTTTTCAAGGTAGGGTTGGTACGTCCGCCATAGATGCTGCTAAGTGCAGCAGGCGACAGTCCGATATGATGGGCAAACTCACTTTGCGTCATTCCGGTTGTTTCCTGTATCTCTTTAATACGTTCTTTCATACCACAATTTTATGGTTAGTTAGCCAATTAGGGTTATTTTCGTTTTCGTTTACAAAGGTAAACACAAATTTTCATTTCTGCAAATATTTTTGATATTAAAATTTACTTTTTCGATTGAAAAATCTTGTTTACAAAACTAAATATACAAATTAAAAGTGCAAATTCCAGCAAGTTAATTACATTCCAATATCTTTTATTGATTTCTTTACAATGTAAAAAATGAACGAAACCCTATAACTAACAGGTTTCCAATTAGATATTTTACATTTACATACTCAAATCTACCCATTTATGCGTTTTTCTATGCCAAATACCCTTGATTTCTTCTATGAAAATATTATTGGAATTGTATAACATACTGATTAAACTATAATTACAAGCTAATAAAGCGAACCGCATATTTATCCATTATATTTATAAACTTGGATAGTTTACGTTTTTATATTATGATTTATGTTTGCATTGTTAAATAGTGCGAACGCTGGATGGCATTACAGTTGTAGATTGTCGGAAGGTTTTGTTGTCTTGTTTTACACAATTAAATGTAAAGGTTTGTTAAACCAATTTTACTAACAGGTTGAAAACCGCTTATTTTCTGCGTTTTTGGCATTTTCTGCAATTCCGCCCGAACAGCATTGAAATACGCGAGTTTTGAAGGGTTACTACACCGTTGAACTTCTTCTTTTTAAGCGTTTTAGGTCAAAAAAAAGCATCCATGTAGGATGCTCGTTTCAGATGTAAAAATGGCGGGAAAAGACCATTTTCAGTGCAAAATGAAGTATACAAGTTCCTTAAAAAGTTCGTCCGCACCCGTATTTGGGTTGTCCAGGCCCTTACTTTTGGCGTCTATTTCCCTCATTTTGGAAATTATCTGTAGAGTTTTTGTTCCCGAGTAGTTTCTCATGGCCGTCACATAGTCCCTTGCCCCCCATTCAGAATTCAATCCGAGGAAGTTCGCCACCGCCTTTTCGTTCCTTTTGTCGGGTGCATAATATGCTATCATCAGATTTTGGAAAAAAGAGAAGAGATTTGGGAGAATGGAATAGAGCGAACCAGCCTTCGGATTGTTGTTAAAATATTTTACTATCTGGTTTGCCTTGAAAACATCCTTATGCACCAAAGCGTTTCTCAGCTCGAACACGTTGAAGTCTTTGCTCACCCCTACCCTATCCTCCACCAGTTCGGGAGTGATGCGCCTGTCACCATCGTTGAGAGCCACAAGCAGCTTGTCGATTTCCGAAACAATCCTGGGCAGGTCGGCCCCCACATGGTCTTTGATCATCTGCACCGCCTTATTGTCGGCCGTGGCCCCTTTCTCCTTGATGTATTGATTGATGAAACTCACCAGTTCGCGGTCGTTCTTCCTGGTGCTTTCGAAAAGCACACCAATTTTGGCTGCCTGATTCACGAACTTTTTCCTACGGTCAATTTTCCCCTTGTAGCAAAGCACCAATATGGTGGAAGGCATAATCCTCTCAAAATACTTCTCCAACGCATCAAAAGAACGCATGTTTTGCGCCTCCTTCACCATGACCACCCTCCGTTCTGCCATCATGGGGTAATCCTTGGCCATGTTCACCAATCTGGCCGCCCCTTCGGCATTGTCAACATCTATGCCGTAGAGCACAGTCTGGTTGAAGTCACGCTCCTCGGGTTGCAAGGCATGTTCAAGGATATAGTTGGCGATGGCATCTATATAATAAGGTTCCTCTCCCATCAGAATATAGACTGGAGCGAACACCCCTTTTTTCATGTCGGCCATGATGCCATCGAACGTATTGTTTTTCTTCTCTGCCATTATTTCATCGAACAAATGTTTGAACACGCGGAAAAACAAATAGATTTATTTTGTTCTGCACGCGGTTTTTTCTATCTTTGCAAAGATAAAGCAAAGCGAGGGAAAAACCAAATATATTTGAGTTTTCTTCTGTTTGGGCATATTCTTTGCAAGAGACAAGATAAACGCCAATCTACATGGACACACTCAACCTACCATCCTATGCGAGCAAGGTAAAGCAGGAAGGCGGCAGACTGTTCATCTACGACAGTCTACGCAAGAAGTTTGTGGCCCTAACCCCAGAGGAATGGGTGCGCCAGCATTTCGTGCATTACCTGACTGACCACCTGGGCTATCCCCCTGCCCTATTGGCCAACGAGGTGGAACTTCAGCTTGGCACGAAGAAGCTACGTTGCGACAGCGTACTCTATACACAGGAACTCACTCCACGGATGATCATGGAATACAAGGCTCCTAATATCGCCCTTACGCAACGTGTGTTCGACCAGATTAGCGACTACAACCTATTGCTCAAGGTAGACTATTTGATAGTGAGCAATGGTCTGCGTCATATCTGTTGCAAGATGGACTATGAACACAATAACTACAGTTTTTTGGAAGAGATTCCAAAATATGAATTTATTTGACAAAATAACATTATTACACCTATGGGTATTTTAAGTTGGATAGGCGGCATTGTCGGTTTTATGGCCTTTGGTCCTTTGGGCGCACTGGCCGGCTTTGTCTTTGGCTACTTGATGGAAGGAGGCGGTGGCGGTTCTAGCCAGACCCAATACACCAATGGCGATAGCTATAGCAGTGACAACTTCAACAGGGGCGGCATCAACATGGGCCAGCGCAACAGTTTCCTGTTCTCGCTGCTGGTGCTGTCAGCGCACATCATCCAGGCCGACGGCAAGATCATGCATTCTGAGATGGAATTTGTCAGGACGTTCCTCCGCAATAATTTTGGCCCATCCGCCGAGCAGCAAGGCAACGACATATTATTGCGCCTGTTCGAGTTGCGTAAGCAGCAAGACCAGGAGAATCCGTACAAATGGCGACAAACCATCCGCGACTGCTGCAACCAAATAGCCGCCAACACCACGCGCAGCGAGCGTCTGCAACTGTTGAACCTGTTGGTGTTGATTGCGCAGGTCGACGGCAGCACTCCCACTTCGGAAGTCAACGCCCTTTACGAGGTAGCGCAGATGCTTGGTCTCTCCTCCTCCGACGTCGATAGCATGTTGAATCTCGGCCGTGTGGACGAGCCTGACAGCCCCTCCGCCTTGGAGGCCGCCTACAAGGTGCTGGGAGTCTCTCCCGACGCCACTGATGCCGAAGTGAAAGCAGCCTACCGCAAGATGGCCTTGGAGCACCATCCCGACCGCGTGGGCAAGTTGGGCGATGATGTGCGCAAGGCCGCCGAAAAGAAATTCCAGGAAATCAACGCCGCCAAAGAGATTGTGTATAAGGCGAGAGGGCTGTAGGTGGGCATAAAAAACACCTGCCAAGATAGCCAACCATGAATACCCAAAAGGCAAGAGAACACCCGAAAATGTTCTCTTGCCTTTTCTTATAAATAAGACCTTTCAACATTGAAAGGCTCGTTCAACCTCGGCCTTATTCCGCTGTCCCGGGCTCCTCTTTCTTGGTCTTGCGCGTGGCACGTCTACGCTTTGGTTTCTCCTCAGCCTCGGCGGTCTTTACACCAGCCAGCTCGGGATCAATCATGATGCGTCCGCAGTATTCGCAGACGATGATTTTCTTGTGCATCTTGATGTCAAGCTGACGCTGGGGTGGGATTTTGTTGAAGCAACCGCCACAAGCATCACGCTGCACATAGACGATACCCAGACCATTTCGTGCATTCTTGCGGATACGCTCGAAACTGGCCAGCAGGCGCGGTTCAATCTTCATCTTCAAGTCGTGCGCCTTGTCGCGCAGTTTTTCCTCTTCCTCACGCGTCTCCTGCATGATTTCATCAAGCTCGTCTTTCTTCACTTCGAGATCTTTCTTCCGCTCGTCAACAAGCTGTTGGTTGCTTTCGAGGTCTTTCTTCCGTTCCTCCACATGGTTCAAGCCCTCGCGAATCTTCTTGTTGCAGAGCTCAATTTCCAGTTCCTGGTATTCCACCTCTTTGTTCAGCGTGTCGTATTCTCGGTTATTGCTAACATCATTGAGCTGTTCCTTGTAACGATTCACACGCGACTGCGCCTCGGATATTTTCGCTTTGTTCTCGGAGATAGCCTTGTCGAAGGCGTCAATCTCGTCCTGTATCTTTTGGATACGCAGCGAGAGACCTTCTATCTCGTCTTCCATTTCCTGCACCTCATAGGGAAGTTCGCCCCGAAGCGCCTTTTTCTCATCGATGCTCGAAAGCACCGTTTGCAACTGGTAGAGCGCACTCAGTCTCTCCTCTACCGTCAAATCTGTAGGATCTTTTTTTGCCATGTTACAAATAGATTATGGGATTGGTGTTCACCTGACTCAGCACACATCTGACCTTGGGACACTTCTCCTCGATGATTGACTTGAATATTTCCTTTGTGTATTGTTCGCTTTCGTAATGACCGATGACGCATATCTGTATCTGCTGCTCATGGTCGAAATAGTCGTGATAGTGCATCTCGCCGGTAATGAAGGCATCCGCCTCCTGAGCTATGGCATCACCGAGGAGGAAAGCACCGGCACCGCCGCAGATAGCCACACGGCGTATGGGTCGTTCAAGTAGCTGGTTGGCATGCACACACTTCACGCCAAAGCATGCCTTCACCTCCTGGATAAAATCTTCGGCGCTCATGCCTTTGTCCCATTCACCAACAACGCCACTGCCGCCCTCTATGCCGTCCACCTCTTTCTGAGCGAAAAACCTGACATTTTTCAGTCCCAGTTTTTCGGCAATCTTGAAGTTCACGCCACCCAGCGCATTGTCCATATTGGTGTGCATGGCGACGATGGTTATCTGGTGTTGAATGGCCTTGATGACCACCCTCTGCACATAATTGGCATCGGTGATGCGCTTGAGGGGACGGAAGATGAGTGGATGGTGCGCCACGATGAGGTTGCACCCCTGATCGATAGCCTCGTCGACTACTCGTTCGGTCACGTCAAGGCACAATAAAGCCCCTGACACTTCCGCTTCTGTCAATCCAACTTGCAGGCCGGCATTATCGAAGTCTTCCTGCAAGGGCAGAGGCGCGAATCGTTCAAGGGCGCAAAGCACTTCTCTTATTTTCACGCTGTATATGTTTTGCGGTTTTCCGCGTTTGTGGGTGCAAAGTTAATGTAAAATGACGTAAAAACCAAATATTTAATCCATAATTCTTCATCGCGAAGCGACCACCCGTCACTCATCACTCGTCACTCATCATCAGTACCTCCATCCGCTGCGGGACCCTCCTCCGCTGCCACGACGTTCATAATAATACCTTACCGGCACATTCCAGTCACGCACCATGTCTTCGTGTTCCGACGCCTCCACACGCTTCTCCGTATCATCCTTGAGGGAGGGGAAAAAATCGATGCCCGTGAGCCGCTCCACAGAGTCGATAGGCACCACATATTGGCGGAGGTTGTTCTGTCCGTCCTTGTTTCCTTTGTTGGGCACGATGAAAGCGATGGCCTTCGCGTAGTTTTTCATGCAGAGCACCACCTTGAAGAGTGCGTCGGGCACCGCCACCTTGTTACGTCCGATGGTTTTCTTCACCCCGTCGTAGAAGATAGGACCCGCCACGATATACAAGTCACCATATTGACGTGCCCAATCACGGCACTGCATCTCCAAGTCATTCCATTCCCCTTTGTTCATACCATGGTTCTGCGGGCATACGTTGGTGAAGAGAAACGACTGAATCTGCGCACGGTTGTCCCATTTGTTGTCGCCCGAGGGACACAGGTGTCCGCGGTCGTAACGTGAATCATAATAGTCTTCATCAGTGGCGCGTGGCCGTGGCACTTCCGTATCCTCACGGAATTCCATCTCCGTTCGTCCGTAGTTGCCGTAGGTATGGGCCTTGGTGAGATGCCATGCCACCCAGTTGGCAATGCGCCAGTCTTTGTTGTACGATACGTAATAGCCATCGCGCACCAACAACATATCGGGCCGCCCTTTCAGTTCGGCCGGTATCTCCATCTTATGTGGACGGTCACTTTTCTTCGTTTCCGTTTTCTGTGCAGCCTGCTCAGCCGCCTGTGTGTCGAAGAAGCCCGTCGCCTCGTCGCTGTCGCGCTGGGTGGTGTCACTCCCCTGCTCCGTCGTTGTATTCCGGCATGCCACAGCCATGAAAGCGAGGAGTAAAGAAAATAGTATGTATCGTATCGTTTTCATCATCATCGTCGTTCTTGATTTACGCAGGCAAAGATAACCATTCGCCATGAAAAATGTGTCGGCTCTTTACTTCCACTCATCAAGGTTGGCATGCTTCTCGATGCGCTGTTCTACATCATCGGGCAGAGCGGCAAAGAAGTCGAGGCCGGTGATGCTCTCCACCTCGTCGACGGAGACCACATACTCACGCATTTTCTTGTGATGGTCCTGACGGTTTTCGTAGATGAAGCCGAGGGCACGGGGCGTGCCTTCGGTGCAGAGCACCACCTTGAAGAACTTGTCGGGCACCACCACATGGTTGCGACCGATGGTCTCGGGATTGCTCTTCGACACGATGGGTCCAGCCACGATATACACCTCGCCATAACGCTCAGCCCAACGACGGCAACGCATCTCCAATTCATTCCAGTCGCCGCCATTAAGAGTGCGGTCCTGCGGACACATATTGGTGAGCAGGAACGACTGGTCTTGTGCCTTGGCATCCCATTTATTGTCGCCCGAGGGGCACATGTGTCCACGACTGTAATGCGATCCCTTGTAATCATCGAGCGTGGCACGTGGCGTAGCCACCTCCGTATCCTCGTGATAAGCCATTCCCTGCCGTTTGTATGGCCCTGTGGCATGGTCGCGTGTAAGACACCAAGCCACCCAGTTGGGTATGAGCCACGCAGTATTATACGAAGCGGTATAACCCTTGCGGTGCAAAACACGCCCCGATTGTCCACCCTTCACCGCCAGCAAGTCAGTGACAGATGGCGCATTGTCCTCTACATGGCGAACCTCAATGGGATGACGACCCTCATGCCTATAGTCGATGTCGGTATCGTCGTCGTACGACAGTTCCCGCTCCTCATCTATCGACGGCTGTCGGTCACTATCTTCGGACTGGTAACGTTCATCATCTACGGTCGGTGAACCATCGGAACGTTCCACCACCGCCACATCATCCTGCATAGCTTGTTCTCTTTTCTGGCTGCAAGCCATCACGCACCACAAAGCCAAGAAGGTCAAAAAGGGAATTATCTTTCTCATGGGGGCAAAATTACGAATTATTTCATGACAATCTACAAAGAAATCGGAAAAAAATGCGTAAGTTTGTAGCCTCATGACACATAAGACATTGACAACGACTTTCCGCCTACCCGCAGAATGGGAACGGCAGTGGGGTGTGATGCTCACCTGGCCACATGAACAGACCGACTGGGCCTGTTACTTGGATGACATCACCGAGATCTACCTGCAAATGGCCGACGCCATCACCCACCACGAACACTTGCTCGTTGTGGAACCAGTGCGTGGCTATGCCGAGCGGTTGCTACAGACACGCCTCTCCCCTACCCAACTGCAACGTGTAGTCTACCACACCTGCAAGAGCAACGACACGTGGGCACGCGACCACGGTCCCATCACATTGGTGGGCAACGACGGGAGTCTTCTCTCTCTCGATTTCCATTTTAATGGTTGGGGCAAGAAGTTTCCTTCCGAAAAAGACAATGCCATTAACCGTTCGCTGCATGTAGCTGGACTCTTGAACGGAATATATGAAGACCATTTGGACTTCGTTTTGGAAGGTGGTTCGATAGAGAGCGACGGGCGAGGGACGGTGTTCACCACCTCTACCTGTCTGTTGGCTCCCCACCGTAACCAGCCGCTGACTCAGGACGAAATCGAACAACAACTGAAACAAAGGTTGCATGCCAAACGCATCGTGTGGTTGGACCACGGTGAACTGGAAGGTGACGACACCGACGGACATATCGACACCATTGTGCGCGTGGCACCCGACGACACGCTGCTGTATGTAGGTGCTGGGAATAACGACGACCCACAGCATGACGACTTTATGCTCTTGAAACGGCAGTTGCAAGCCCTGCGAACCGAGGAAGGCAAACCATATAGACTTATCGCCCTGCCCATGGCCAACGCCATCCACGAGGACGGCGAGAGGCTGCCTGCCACCTACGCCAATTTCCTAATCATCAACGGGGCCGTCATCTACCCCACCTACGCGCAGCCGGAGAACGACGAGCAGGCACGCAAAGCCATTGCACAGGCATTTCCCGACCGAGAGATGATAGGCATCGACGCACGCTCCATTATACGGCAGCATGGTAGCATTCACTGCCTGACAATGCAGATAAATACCCACCCCGACCCTCCCGAAGGGAGGGAGCATTAAATACATATTAAACAAAAAACTGAACCATGAAGATTGGTATTATACAACAGCATAATGTGGCCGACTGCGATGACAACTGCAGGCGGTTGGCCGAAGGCATTGCCGAGTTGGCCGGACAGGGAGCCGAACTGATTGTGCTCCAGGAATTGCATAACGGTCTGTATTTCTGCCAGACGGAAAACGTGGACCTCTTCAACCAGGCCGAATCGATACCCGGCCCTTCCACCCGTCTGTTCGGTGAATTGGCCAAACAATATGGTGTGGTTATCGTGACCTCACTCTTCGAGCGCCGCGCAGCAGGCCTGTACCATAACACTGCCGTGGTGCTGGAGAAAGACGGCAGCATCGCCGGCATTTACCGTAAGATGCACATCCCCGACGATCCCGCCTATTATGAGAAATTCTATTTCACCCCCGGCGACATCGGTTTCCATCCCATCGATACCAGTGTGGGACGGTTGGGTGTGCTCGTATGCTGGGACCAATGGTATCCCGAAGCGGCACGACTGATGGCTCTCCAAGGAGCCGAACTGCTCATCTACCCCACCGCCATCGGCTATGAGAGCAGTGACACACCAGAAGAGCAGGAACGGCAGCGCGAGGCTTGGACCACCGTACAGCGAGGCCATGCCGTAGCCAATGGTCTGCCCGTGGTTAGCGTGAACCGCGTAGGTCATGAGCCCGACCCCAGCGGCCAGACCCGTGGCATACTGTTCTGGGGTAGCAGTTTCGTGACCGGGCCACAGGGTGAACTGCTCTACCGTGCCCCCAAGGATGAAGAGCAACGCGCCATCATTGAGGTAGACATGAACCGCGCCGAACAGGTGCGCCGTTGGTGGCCGTTCTTACGCGACCGCCGCATTGAAGAGTATGAAGGACTTACGAGGAGGTTCATGGATTGATGCCAATACCCACCCCAACCCTCCCAAAGGGAGGGAGCGCTTAGAAGTAAGAGGAACGACAAGTTACATAAGCTACAAACAAATGAAAAAAAGTATTCTTTGTCTGGTTTGCGGAGCCATGCTGTTCACCGCCCAGGCCCAACATACCTTCAAGGTGCAAACCAAGAAACCCGTGGCGCAGATACAGCCCACGATGTATGGCATTTTCTTTGAAGACATCAACTTCGGAGCCGACGGAGGACTTTACGCCGAACTGGTGGAGAACCGGTCTTTCGAGTTTCCCAACGCCTCGATGGGATGGGAGATGTCGGGAGCCACCTCCATCAAGACCGACCGTCCCGCTTTCGACCGCAATCCCCATTATATAAGTCTGGCTCAACCTGGTCATGCCCATCGACGGACGTGCATTGAGAATCACGGGTTCTTCGGAATAGGTCTGCGGAAAGGTATGACCTATGACTTTTCCATCTATGCCCGCAACTATGGCAAGTCCGCCACCTTACGTGTACAACTGATGGACGCCCAACACAATCCGGTGGCCACCGACACATTGACCGTCAACAGCGACCAATGGGGCAAATACACCCTCTCACTTCGTTCCGGCATTACCGATGCCCATGGATTCCTTCGCATCATGCTCATGCGAGGCAAAGTGGACCTCGACCACATCTCGCTGATGCCCCATGACAATTGGCATGGCCTTAGGGCCGACCTCGTGCAGCGATTGGCCGACCTGCACCCAGGCGTGTTCCGTTTTCCCGGTGGATGTATCGTGGAAGGCACCACTCTCGACACGCGCTATGAATGGAAGAAGAGCGTGGGACCGACTGAAAACAGACCGCTAAATGAGAACCGTTGGAATTTCACCATGGAGGAGCGTCAGTACCCCAACTATTTCCAGTCGCTGGGTCTGGGATTCTATGAATATTTCTTGTTAGCCGAGCGCATCGGAGCCTCACCACTGCCTATACTCAGTTGCGGAATAGCCTGCCAGTTCCAAAACGAGCCAGACAACGAGTTGGCCAGCGTGCCCGTTTCAGCCCTGCAACCCTATATCGACGATGCCCTCGACCTGATCGAATTCGCCAACGGCGATACCAATACCCATTGGGGACATCTGCGTGCAGAAATGGGGCACCCCGCTCCCTTTGGACTGAAATTTATCGGCATCGGCAATGAGCAGTGGGACGAGATATATCCCGAACGACTGGAACCCTTCATCAAAGCCATCCGTGCAAAATATCCCGACATCAAGGTCGTAGGTTCCGCTGGCCCCTCGGCCAGTGGCAAGAGTTTTGACTATGGCTGGGAACAAATGCGCCGGCTGAAAGCCGACCTCGTGGACGAGCATTACTACATGTCGCCGGAATGGTTCCTACAAAATGCCGGACGCTACGACAAATACCCGCGCAAGGGGCCTAAGGTCTTCGCCGGCGAATATGCGGCACATGGCCAGGGACAACGCAACAACTTCGAGGCGGCACTGGCCGAGGCGGCGTTTATGACGGGACTGGAGCGTAATGCTGACGTGGTACACATGGCCACCTACGCGCCACTCTTCTCCCATGTGGAAGGTCACCAGTGGCAACCCGACCTAATCTGGTTTGACAATCTGAACAGCTATGCCACACCCAGCTACCACGTGCAACAGCTGTATAGCCTTTACAAAGGCACACAGGTGCTCAAACTGACCGAAGACGGCCAAGCAGTGGAAGGTCAGAATGGGCTTTATGCCTCGGCTGTTTATGACGAGACGACCAAACGTTACTATGTAAAGGTAGCCAATACCAGCCGTTCAGCGCAGACCGTGACCATCGCTTTTACAGGCAGCGGCGCATTGAGCAAAGGACAGGCCATCACACTTCATGCCGACGACAAGGCCGAGAACAGCATCGCCACTCCCGATGTAGTGAAGCCCTACACCACCAATCTGCCGACTATAGGTAATGGCATAGAAGCAACCATCGGGGCACGTACCTTCGCTGTGATAGTGGTGGAATGAAATACCCACCCTAACCCTCCCAAATGGAGGGAATAAGAGGACGGCCGTCATCCTACAGTGGATGACGGCCGTCGTTGTTATGGTAAACCGCAACAAATGCTTTCTCTTTATTCTTCCACAGGCGGTTCCTTGCGAGACAACTTCATTTCGATGAGGAAGGAGATGAACAGTCCCAAGCCGCATCCAAAAGCGATGGTCAGGTAGAAAAAGGCACTTTTCGTGGACATGTTGAGAAAGTAAGCCGCCAAGGCACCCAGTCCGGCTCCCATGAGCAAACATCCCCATCGCAAGGCAGGATAACGGCTGTTGTTGTCGCGTTTCTCCTTGATTAATAATTTAGCCCGCTCGGCATCCATATCGTGCTCAATGATTAGCTGGCGGATTTCTTTGTCACGGTTCTTCTCGTTGATAACCATCTTTGCCACAAAATACATCACCACCATGGGAATAGATAGTGAAAAAATAACTCCCAAAATCGGTACTAATTCTTCCATTTTTATTTTTGTTTTTATTGGTTAAACTTCACTCATAAGACAGGGACATCTGAATATTATTACAGGAAAGATTATAAAATTATAAGATTAAAAAATGAAATAGAAAGATTTTCATATTGATGAATGGCGGTATTTCCCCATGAAAGCGATCATGCCCAACAACACCCCTATCACCTGAATGGACAGGCACGCCGCGGCCCATTTTGTGCCATGACCGGCATACCACCCCTGCACGATGAAATAGGCGAAGAGTGCCAGCAGCACAGGCAGTCCAAAAGCAACGACCACCAACCTGCCCCACCTGCGCCAACGCTCACGATGAGCAGCACGGTTCAGTTCTTTCATCACCGAACAGTTCAAGTCATCGACCATCGCCTGACGCTCCAAGGTCTCGGCGATAAGGTCATCGAACTCTTGTTCATTTATAAACTCATTCTTCTCCATGGTTCATGATTTTTTTAAGACGGTCACGAACGCGATGCAGGCGCACCAACACATTCGACTGTGTCATGCCCATCGCCGTTGCCATCTCATCGGTTTTCATCTTCTTAAAATAATGTAACGATATCAACTGCCTGTCGTCTGGCGACAACTGCTGAAGTGCTTGTTCCATACGTTGAAGCCGCACCTCATGTTCATCTGAATATGTTTCGTCAGCCACATTCTCCAATGGCTGCGCTTCTGTTGAATAACGATTGTATCGCCGTTCCTTCTCCATCATATTGAGTGCCGTGTGCATTGTGATGGTCATAAGCCACGGGCCGAGGGTGTCGCCTCGCCATGCATCGAGATTGGCATACGCCTTGGTGAAAGCCATCTGCACGGCCTCGGCGGCACGATCACGATTGCGCGTAATGGTAAGCGCCTTCGAGAGCATCATGCCCGAATAGCGCTGAACGACGGGAGTGAACAAGCGTGTGTTACCTCCATTCATTATTTTCTGAACAATCTGTTTGTCTTCCATTTCTTGTCAGCATCTATCATTAAGAGCGGCCGAACACGAAATTATTACAGTTGACACAAAAAAAACTGCGAATTGCAAGAATAAAAAACATCAAACACTCAACACTAGACCTTTTTGCCCGCAGAGCCATCGACCTTTACAAAAAAGGTAACAAGCCAAGTGATGAAGGAACTAAATAGCACCAGCCAGAAGAAACGATAATAACCCAGCCACTCCTGCAAATAGCCAGAGAGCGCGGTGAACAACAAGGTGGCCAACGCCATCGCCGATGAGCAAACAGCGAACCGCTCCGTACGCATTTCGCCACTGTCGTCGCGAGAGAAAGCAATCATATTCACCGCATAAGCCGTGGTTCCAAAACCCAAACCAAGAAACTTGACGACCATACACAGCGACACCAGCCAGATGTTGGTCGGCATATATGCGGCCAGGAACAAATATACCACATTGGTGAGGGTGAAAGCCAAAGCCATGGGCCAAAGCCAACGCCCCACCCCATGCCTATGCACCGCCATGCCCCCGAGGACACCTCCCACGGAAAGGGCAAAGACACCAATGGTTCCCTGCACAAAACCAAACTCCTGTGGTGACAACGCCAAACCTCCCGTATGCCCCGCATCAACCAGGAACAACATGCCCACCTTCTCGACCAATTGTTCAGGTAACAGGAACAAGAGGAGGAAGAGCGAAATAGGCACGACACCTTTCTGGGAGAAAAACTCCTTCACGGGAGCCATTCCCCGAGAGAGATAAGACAAGGGACTCGTGTCACCTTCGTCGAACGGTGCCGGCTTAGGCAACAGCAGCAGGTTGACCACCGCCAACAGCAGGAAAAAGAATGCCATGGCATGGAAGAGGAAACGCCATGCCCCCGCCACGTCACGTGTGAGTGTCTCCATATTGCCTACAACCATCAGCAGTATCCCCTGTCCGAAGAGCAAAGCCACGCGGAAAAACACGCTCGTGATACCTCCAAAAGAACGACGAACTGACACCGGCGCATTCATGCGGAAATACTTATCCACCGCCGCATCATGAACCACGCCCACCACGGAATGAACCACGAGCCACAGCATCACACCCATATACCCGCCCTTGAGCGACACATTCCATGCCACACAGAAGAGTGCCACAGCCATGCCTAACTGGCAAAGCACGATCCATCGACGAAGCGACATGAAGCGCAGAACCAAAGGCGATACCAACGGCCGTAAGAGCCAAGGCAGATAGAGCATAGCCACGAGCAGACACACCATCGCATTGTCCAGACCCAACCGCTTGAAGGCAAGCACGGAGATGACCGTGAGAGACACCACACTCACTCCCTTGGCCAGGAAAGCCGTGGGAATCCATGCCCAGGGATGCCCTTTGAGCCATCCCTCGAAACGATGCAACAGGTGTGAATAATTCATTATCTTTATAGTTATAGTTGAATCAGGAGTTAAAGGGGAAGTTAAAATGGAAGTTAATTCGCTTCACTCATGGAAGTTAAAATGGACATTACTCCGCCTTTTCTCCTTTTTTCTTTTCACCCCCTCCCTTTGGGAGGGTCGGGGTGGGTATTTTTCTTTTTTCCTTTTTTACTTCCTATTGACTCTTTTTTCCGAATTCAGGATCAATCTTGATAAATGCCGTAACCAGAAACGTGATGATACACAGGAACATCACAATGATGAAGAACTGTCGGTAACCCACCATGTCTTTCAGCCATCCCGACAACATACCTGGCAACATCAGTCCCAGGTACGTCAGTCCTGTGCAAATGGCATAATGCGATGTCTTGAACTCACCTTGGCTGTAGAACAGCATATACAACGTCAATGCCGTAAAGCCCAATCCATAGCCGAACTGTTCGACAAACAGGCAAGTACTTACAACCAATAAGTTGGAAGGCAGCGCATAACTCATATATACATAGACGATATCGGGCAGCGTGATGGCACAGACGAAAGGCCACAGCCAACGTTTCAGGCCATCGCGACTGGCCAGCATGCCACCCACAATGCCACCGAGAAGCAGACCCACGAGACCCACCGTGCCATAAGCCAGACCATACGCCTCAGGCGACAATCCCAGTCCACCTTCTTCTTGCGGCCTCAGCAGGAAGGTGCTCGCCATCTTGGTGAGCATCGCTTCCGGGAACCGATAGAGAAGCAGGAAGAGAAGTACGAAAATTATCTGTTTGAACGGCACCTTGGTGAAGAACGAGCACAACATCTCCTTCAGTCCGTGCACCACCTGTCTTGCCGTGAGGTTCTCATTATCGCGGTCGACAGGACGAGGCATGACAAATCGGTGGTACAGCCAGATGGCGATGAACAGTCCTGCCAGTCCAAAGAAAATGAGACTCCAAGTGTAAGCGTTCCTATCGGGGAACGCTTTCTGAAGCAGTCCCGCCGCAGGCACAAGCAGCCCCTGCCCGAAAATGACCGCAATGCGGTAGCACGTGTTACGTATGCCCACGAACCACGACTGGTTGTGGCTGTCGAGTTCAAGCATATAGAACCCATCGGCAGCGATATCGTGCGTGGCACTGGAGAAGGCCATGAGGAAGAAGAAGAACATCGTTCCCTGAAACCAGAAATCCGTATTCAGCGTGAATGCCACACCTGCGAACGACGACCCAAGCAGTAGTTGCATGGCGATAACCCACCACCGTTTTGTCTTGAAGAGGTCTACGAAGGGGCTCCACAGCGGCTTGATGACCCAGGGAAGTCCGAGCCACCCTGTATAGAGAGCTATCTCAGTGTCGGTCATGCCCAGTTGCATATACATGACCACCGCCACCGTCATCACCACTACATTGGGAAGGCCTTCAGCAAAATAGAGTGTGGGAATCCATGCCCACGGTGATTTCTTTTTCATTTATAGATTTTCTTTATCTCGGCGTTTTGGTAATAATGCAGTAGGATATCGTTATAAGCGAAGCCCCGTTCTCCCATCATGGCAGCCCCAATCTGGCACAGCCCCGCGCCATGTCCCCATCCGGCACCTATGAGACGGAAACGAGCGGGTATGCCATCGATAATATCCAATCGGTCGACAACGAAAGCCGAACTATAGAGATGCGTCGGACTAAGCGTGCGTCGGATTTCCAATTCCTTTCCGATGGTGAAAGAGCGTTTGGTACCCACAATTTTCAGTCGGCAGATGCGACCGCTGCGTCCACGTTCCAATGGCACGAGGTCTACTATCTGTCCGAAATCGATTTTCTGTTTCTCACTGACCAACGCCGCCAGTTCATCTTGTGAATAATCTTCATTCCATCGATAGAAATCCTTCGTTTCCTGGTCATAGTCCTTGAGCACCTGCCGGAGGATACGCTGGTCGGTGGTATGGCATACGGCTTCAGGCGTCTCACGTATCCACCGCTGCGCCTCCTCTTCATTGGTGAGGTCTGGCAATGAACTGTCACCCGGCAAGTCGCGTACAGCAGTCAAGTAAGGTTTGGGCGTGTTCTCCCAACAATACTGGAACTCCTCGGTCACACCTCCGCAGCATTTGCTGAAACGCGCGTCGCAGATACCGTTCTCCGACCATAGCACCTGTCCTCGTGTAGCCTTCACCGCTGCCACCGCTCGGGGCATGGCCTTTCCGGTGATGCCCTGGTATCGCTGGCAGTGGTCATCGGCACACACATCGAAGATGGTATGGTCTTCACGGTCGTACCATCGTATGATTTCATCTTCCTTCTTCACGAACGAGAAGAAGTTGTCGTTACCTTCGCCCATCCGTTTACGTTTCTCCATTTGTGCCAGGAGCCAACTGCGCGAAATCACCGCATGGGCCTTGAGCAACTCTTCCGATGCCTCCGCGCTCATCTCGCTGGAGATGACGCTGGCGAGATACTGTTCCACTGGCAGTTCGTTGATGGCGCAAATGGCATCCGCATCGACCACGAGTCGCAATGAGCCAGGGAATGTCTGACGTTGTGAGCGTTGCCAATGGAAATCGATGCCAATGCGCACATTGTCAATGGAAAACGATGCGTCGTTCTGTTTGGGAACGAACATCAGTTCGCGGTAAGTGTTACCTCTCCATACGATGCCCCCCTCCACCAACTGCACCAACTGTTCGCCCTCGATGATTTCTCCTTTCGCCAGATAAGGGCTGTTGAGTGTGAAAGAAATGGTTTGAGCCGTCACAATGCCCACGCATACTGATGGCTCACGTTTATATGCCATGGCAAGTGTCGTGTTGTCGCCTGTCGTAGCCGAGAGCCACCCAACGATACGCTCCATCTCTGGCTTCGACACTGCCACTTCATCGTAAATGCGCAACACCTCTTCAGTATCGAGGCGCAAGAAATCCTCCTCCCGTGGAGTGATGATCAACCCCGCCATGTCGAGAGCCCCTGGGCTGACCATACATCGGGCGGCGCCTTCGGCATAGTAACACTCAGGCCGGTGTTTCTTTCTAGGAAAAACCACGAACAGGTAGTTGACGCCATCACGCCATGCCACGATGTTCATCATGGGTTCGAGATGCTGACGAGCACATTCCTCGCTATGTTCCAACGCATGGTAGGTACGACGGAAGAGCATTTCCGCAGTCTCGCGCCGCCGAACCTTGATGAACAGAGCTGGTGCCGGATAGTCCTCTATGAAAAACAATCCTTCGTCATCGCTTACCACATATAGCGGGCGTAAAGTACGAGCTAATCTGGGCCATGCACTTTGCAGCGGAAGCAACCCACTGGTCCCCCCTTGGAAATGGAGGTGATCGGGTGCCGATGCTCCAGCCTCCGGTCCATTGTAAAAGACCATGATTTCCGGGTATAGCGAGAGAAGTTTGAACATCTCACTGAAAGAGTCAGCAATGCGTTGCGGCACATGTTCACGCGCCGGTATGGTGAAATGGGCCGGCAATATGGGAAAGGGGTTGACCAATATGTCGAACTTATTGTCAACGGGTAAGGCAAACTGCGCCTCGGGCCTGTTTTTCGCACAGAGGAAACAGGGTCGTTGGCGTATGCTCTCCTTGTCAATTTTCGCACCCGTGGACACCATACGCGCGGGATTCCACTGCACTTTCAAGTCGATGGGACCTGGCAGTTCACGTGTCTTTACCATCTGCAACTCACGGAAATGTTGTCGGGCCTCATCCCATCGTTCAAGTTGTCTGTTGAGGAACCGGTGCAGCGACGTGTCGTCGCTCCCCATATTGCCCCCTCTGTTCAGCCGTTGTCGGGCCATCAATTCCATGGTGCGAAGGCGGTCTTTGTATAAGTTATTGGCATTTACCTTTTCCACGCTCAATGCCGCGTCGCTGTTGCCACCCCATCGACGGCAGAGATAGAGCTCCTGGTAAATACGTCCGATGCGGTACTGTCGACTAAAAGCCAGTCCGAGCGCATAGTCCTCGCCATAGCTTGTGTTGGGGAACTGTATCTGCCGCAAGAGGGGTGTGAAAAACGCCCTGGGTGCCCCCAATCCATTGATGCGCAGCGCATTGTTCGCCCCATTGTCATCGGTCCACTCACGATGGTCGATGAGGCCCGGTGGCAAAGTGTTGAGTTGGAAGTCGCACATGCGGTAGGAACCTACAATCATCGCCGCGTTTTGTTTGCGGAACGCGTCGACCACCGTCTGGAGCGTAGCAGACGAACTATAGAGGTCGTCGCTGTCGAGTTGCACGACGAATCGCCCACAACGGTCGTCGTTGACAGCCACGTTCCAACACCCCCCTATTCCCAAATCGGTACGTTCGGGAATGATATGCACCAGTCGTGTGTCATCGTAGCGTCTCAGCAACTCCGTTGTCCCATCGCTGGAATGGTTGTCGACCACGATGACATTGAACTTGAAGTTTGTTTTTTGGTTCAGCGCCGACTCCACGGCATCGCAAATGGTCTTAGCCCTATTATAGACGGGGATGACCACCGATGCCTCAACGGGAAACAACCCTTCGGAGAAGTTGACCGCCCTATAACGCGAAGTGTCTACCAAGGCACCTATCTCGGCCAAGTGCGCTGTCACCACCTTTTCCATCTCCACCTGAACCTCACGATTGCGTGGGTTCACATAGTCGAACTGTTTCTCGCCACTTGTCCGCAGGTCATCTTCGCGTTCGGTATACAGAAATTCGTTGAGGTGGAAGAGCCTTCCTTGCCGACTGAGAAATAACCGCAGCGCATACCACCCCGCATATCGCCATGATGGAAGCGTCGTCTGTCGGACGAAGTCCCTCAACTTTTCCACGGAGAGGAGCACCAAGGCCCCGAAGTCGAAATCATCGCGCAGACTGCCCAGTTGATAGTCGATGACGGGGTGACGCACAGTCTGTCCATTTTCCACGGACAAATGATCGGCATAGACCATGGCCGCTCCCGTATCAACCGCCACCCGCAACATACGCTGCAACGCATTGAGCCCCAATTGGAATGGTACCGCCTTAAAGCAGAAGAGGATATACGGTGACACTGCCGTCTCCACCATTTTCAGCATGGTGGCCGTAGAGGTGACGCTGTCGACGGTCATCAGTGTACATCCCGGCATGGGAGCAATCGCATCGCCGTCGTTCTCTGGCACCATCATGTAAATATGTTGCACCGACTTGTCGGCACTCAATTCTCTGACGATGCGCGACGAGTTGTCGGCATCGACATAAGGCAGGAAACAATCTAATTTTTCAACCATACTGCAAATGTAGATATTTTTTTTGAAACAACCGCCCTACATACAGTAGAAAAAAGGAAGTATATTCGCCCTTTCCACCTATTTTTGTTATTTTTGCAAACAAAAACAATACTTCGATGAAGAAAGACATCAAGATTGCCGTTGCCGGCACTGGATACGTCGGCATGTCGATAGCCACGCTGTTGTCACAGCACCACGATGTCACCGCCGTAGACATCGTGGCGGAAAAGGTGGAGAAAATCAACCACCGCAAGTCGCCCATCGTCGACAAGGAGATAGAGGAATACCTTGCCACCAAGCCCTTGCGCCTGCGTGCTACGCTCGATGGGGCGCAAGCCTACAGCAACGCACATTTTGTGGTGATTGCCGCTCCCACGAACTACGACTCGAAACGAAATTTCTTCGACACCACGGCAGTGGAATCGGTCATCAGCGAGGTGATGCGCCACAACCCCGATGCCATCATGGTCATCAAGTCGACGATTCCCGTAGGCTATACCGAGAGTATCCGCAAAAAGACGGGATCGAAGAACATTCTATTCTCGCCTGAGTTCCTCAGGGAGAGTCGCGCATTGTACGACAACCTCTACCCCAGCCGCATCATCGTAGGCACCGACATGGGCGATGAGCGTTTGATAGGCGAGGCCCGCCTATTCGCCTCGCTATTGCAGGAAGGCGCCATCAAGGACAATGTGGACACCCTCATCATGGGATTCACCGAGGCCGAGGCCGTGAAACTGTTCGCCAACACCTACCTCGCTCTGCGCGTGAGTTTCTTCAACGAGTTGGACACCTATGCCGAGATGAAAGGGCTGGACACCGCAAACATCATCCACGGAGTGTGCCTTGATCCCCGCATCGGTAGCCATTACAACAACCCCTCCTTCGGCTATGGTGGCTACTGTCTGCCCAAAGACACCAAACAGTTGCTGGCCAACTACGCCGACGTGCCAGAGAACCTGATAGAAGCCATCGTGGAGAGTAACCGCACACGCAAGGATTTCATCGCCGACCGCGTACTGTCGCTGGCAGGATACTACAACTACTACAACAAAGGCGATTTCAGTCCCAACGAGGAACGGCGGTGCGTGATAGGAGTGTACCGACTGACGATGAAGACCAACAGCGACAATTTCCGACAGAGCAGTATTCAGGGCGTGATGAAACGCATCAAGGCCAAGGGGGCGGAGGTCATCGTCTACGAGCCTTCCCTTGCCGATGGCAGCACGTTCTTCGGCAGTCGTGTGGTGAACGACATCAACCTTTTCAAGGAACAGAGCCAGGCCATCATCGCCAACCGCTATGATGCCACCCTCGACGACGTAAAGGACAAAGTGTACACTCGTGACCTATTCCACCGCGACTAACCCACGTTACGACCATGACCGACGTTACGAGATATTTACAATTTCTGAAATGCTGCCTTGATGGACAACATGTGAGTGAAGAAGAGGTGGCCGGCATCGACTGGCACAACCTTCTGTTGTTTGCCAAGAAGCAGGCCATCGTGGGCGTATACTGGCAGGGGATCCAGCATCTGGGCCATCTGCGTGAGAACAAACCCACCGATGACGATGTGATGGAATGGATGGCAGCCACGCTGCGCATCAGCCGACAGAATAAGAAGGTGGACGAGAAAGCCGTATGGACCTACAACAACTTCGGCCATGAGGGGTTCCGCAGTTGTTTGCTCAAAGGACAGGGGGTCGCCCTGCTCTACCCCGACCCGTCACTGCGTCATTCCGGCGACATCGACATCTGGGTGGAAGGTGGCGCCGAGAAAGTCATCCCCTATATACGCCAGTTCAAGCCCAAGGCCAAAGCTTGTTACCACCATATCGACTTCATGCGCGTTGACAAAATACCCATCGAGGTCCATTACCGTCCGTCGTGGATGAGTTGTCCTTGGTATAACCGCCGTCTGCAACAGTACTTTGCCTCGAAAGGCGAAGAGCAGTTCACGCACAAGGTGTCGCTCCAAGACAATGCCGGTACGCTGGCTGCCCCTACCTGGGAGTTCAATGTGGTGTTCCTGCTCTCTCATATCTACAACCACCTATTGCACGAAGGTATCGGCCTCAGACAGGTGATTGACTATTATTACCTGCTGCTCGAGGGAGCGAAAAAGAGTGCGGAGGAGCGCCAGGCCGTATCTGCGACATTACGCCACTTAGGAATGCGCAAAATAGGCGGTGCCATGATGTGGGTGTTGGAGAAACAACTGGGCATGGACCCTTCCCTCCTGCTGCTGCCCTCCAATGAACGTCAAGGAAAGGTGCTATTGCGCGAGATGCTCCACGGCGGCAACTTCGGCCGTCACGACGACCGCGCACTCAGCGGGAAATATGATAGCGGTGTGGCCAACAATACGCAACGGCTGTGGCGCGACCTGCGCATGGTACGCCATTTCCCCTCGGAATGTATCTGGGAACCATTCTTCAGGATATACCATTTCTTTTGGAGGAAGAGGCATTCTTAAAAGGGGCAAGGGGCATGGAGCAAGGGGCTGGCCATTTCCTTACCCCCTACCCACTCCTCTTGCTCCATGCTCCATGCACCCAATAAAAAAGGGGCATCCATAAGGATGCCCTGTTGTGATTTTGGATTACCAATTCTTGTTAAGGAAGGCTGATAGCCTCGGAAGGACAAACATCAGCGCAGGTGCCACACTCTGTGCAAGCATCGGGGTCGATGGAATACTTGTCGCCCTCAGAGATAGCGCCAGCGGGGCATTCATCAATACATGTACCGCAAGCGATACAATCGTCACCAATTACGTAAGCCATAATAAATGAATTATTAGTTTTAATAATGTTTGTAATATCTACATCGAGGCACGCCAAGGCTACCTACTATAGTAGGCTGCAAAGATACATTTTTTATTTGATATACCTACAATTAGTGAGTATTTTTTTTATAATTTATACTTTTTCAAAATAAAACACCGAAAAAAACGTTATAGAACTACATGCGAAAAAGAATCATCACCCTGTTTTTGGCAGTAGGCAGCATATTGTGGTGTTCAGCCCAGGAGAGGAAGGTGCAGAACCGTCCTTATACCGATTTGCGCAAATTTCATTTCGGTGTGTTTGTTGGAACGCACATGCAGGATCTGGAACTCAAAAATGTGGGTCCACAACTCATTGAGATGGAGGATGGCACGATGGTCGAGAAAAACGTGGTGTGCGACCAAGACCGTTGGGATCCAGGATTTAACGTTGGTGTGCTCGGCGAGTTGCGCCTGACCGAGAATTTCCAGTTCCGTGTGGCTCCTGGGATGTTTTTCGGCACCCGCCATATCATGTTCAGAAACTATAGCGACCCTGACAACGAGAAGCTCATCGAGGAGCACCAAGATCTGAAGACAGCCTACGTATCGATGGCCATGGACCTCATCTTTGCCGCTCCCCGTTTCAACAACTACCGTCCTTACATGATGGCGGGCATCAACCCGATGTTGAACCTATCGGCTCGCGATGACGACTTTCTGAAGCTGAAGAACAGCGATGTGTTTTTGGAACTGGGTATCGGATGCGACTTTTATCTGCCTTTCTTCAAACTCCGTCCTGAGCTGAAGTTTATGCTCGGCCTGACGAATAGTCTTGATATGAAACATGCCGACAAGCTGAAAGACAAAAACATGATGATGTATTCAAAAGCAGTGAGTGAGTCGCACAGCAAAATGTTCGTGCTGACATTCTTCTTCGAGTAATGAATACCCATCCCTACCCTCCCAAAGGGAGGGAGTATAGTATAGCAAGATGTGCATCTCCGGTTGGAGATGCCCATCTTCTATTATAGAGATTTCTCAAATTACATGGCGAGGATTTGCTTGGCCACATCGTTGTCGGGCTCCAGCTGAGCGAGTTTCTGTGCCCAACTCTTGGCGTTGGAGAGCTCCTGCTTGGTGTAGTAATAGATGGCCATATAGCGATAGGCGCGTTTCAAGTAAACGGCATCGTTCTCGCCCTGTGAACCTTCTTGCACCAAACTGATCAGACGCTCGTAGTATGGCTTGGCCAGACCTTCCTTGTTCTCTGGGTCGAGCTGAGCATTGATTTGCGCACGCTTGTAAACATAGAATTTCGCCGTGGGGCTCATCTCACACACCTTGGCATACGCCTCGTCGGCCTTGCGCAGAGCCTCCTTGGTAGCGGCTTCATCCGAATTCTCGTCAGAAGCGATAGCCTGATAGATATCTGCCAATCCCGTATAGTCCTCAGCCTTCGGATTGCTGACGGTAGCCATATATTTGTTGTACTGCTCTACGGCACTGGCGTGAGCGCCCTTGCCAGAATAAGCCTGTGCCAACGCCTTGTAAGCCTCGGGATTTTCACGCATCTGAAGCGACTGTTGGAAAGCACTGATGGCGGCATCCCACGACTTGGCACCCAAGTTGGAGTAACCCAAGTTGAGGTAGTCACGTGGAGATATCTCAGCGCTGTCAGAATGATTCATCAGTTTGTCGGCATAGGCCACGGCACCGCTGTAGTCCTCAGCCACAAGGCTGTTATAGAATGCCATACGGTTGAGCACCGCTGAACGCGGGAACTTGTCAAGACCATATTTGGCAATCTCCAACGATGTGTCGTGCTTACCAGTATAGTAAGCGGCGAGCGCATATTCTTTCAGCTGGTCCTCATTCAGGCTGCCACGGTTGGCCTTGGCGAAATATTCCACCGCTTGGTCGTAGTTATTGGCCTGATAGAAGAAATGGGCTGCCACGGCATCAACAGGATAGTCGGGACGGGCGGCACGCAGTTTCTCAAGCATAGCTGCCGACTCCGTGGGAGAAATCTTACGATAGACGCGGGCATACTTGATGTAACCCATCGGCTCGTTGGGGTCGATGTGCGTAGCCTGCTGGTACCATACGGCAGCTGCGCCACCATCATCCTTCACAGCCTCGATGTCGCCCTGGAGGAGATAAGCCTCCACGCACTTGTTCTTACCACGCTGACAAGCCATGTCGGCATAAACCTTGGCCTGAGCCGTGTCACGCACGTCGAGGAAGGCGCGACCCAGTCCAGCAAGTGCCACGGCATCTTTCTTGTAGGTCTTGAGGAACTGTTTTACGGGTTCCTTGACCACGGCGGCAGCACCTTTGGCATCGTTAATCACTTTGGTAATGGCGGCAATGTCGGCCTGACGGTCCTGCGCCATGGCGGAAGCGGAGAATCCTAACATCAGCGCTCCCAAGAATAGATATTTGATAGCTTTCATAATTCTCTTTGTTTTAGTTGTTGGTTATTAATGCATGTTGGTCAAATTTATGACGAAAGAATTCTGAAATAGTTTAATCACTGCGTAATCTTGACATCACGAACGGAAATCTCACCCTGTCTGGGCAACAGTCCTGCCTTGAAGATGATGAGTTGCCCCTTGGGACTATCCAAGAAATGGGCGAAGGCCCATGGCAGTCCGTTGTAGGGATCGTTAAGCAGTGCATAGAGAGTTCTTACTAATTCTTTTGGATATCTTCCGTCGAGCATATAGCCCTGAAAGGGCTTCCATGAATTCGTGACGGTGGCTTTGTCCTTTTTGCTCACCGACATTACTGTTATGTTCTTTTTGAAAGTGGTGTTGGTTGTGTCACGTTTGTCGTTCAACCAGTTTGAACCAATAACCCCAATAGCGTTGGGGGTTTTCTCGACATAGTCGATAACGGCGGCCGACGTTTTTGCGGCCACTACGTTTTCACCGAACTGTTTGCCTTGAAGCACGCTATCCACACAATAGCGCACCATGGCAGAACGGTTGTTGTCGAACACGACCTCTATATCGCCCAGTTTTGAGCCTGGGTTGATGTCACCCCATTTCTTCACCTCGCCACTGAGCACCCTGCGCACATCGTTGAGTGTGATGCAGGAGTCTTTGTTGTTGCGGTTGATGATGAGGGCCATAGCATCGTAAGCGAATGGAATGGCCTTGGGGTAGAATGTTCGGTCGTTGAAATCTTGTTCTTCTGCAGGGTGGAATTTGCGGGCGGTGATGAGCAGTTGGACGCTGTCTTTCATCAGCAGTTCCATGCCTTCACCCTCGCTCATATAAAGAGGTGTGAGATGTGCCTGGGGACGGTCGTGCTCGAACACCTCGCGATTCTCCTCGATGATGGGAGAAAAACTTTCGTCAGAGGCGAATGCAATCGCCCCTGACGTAGCTGTATCAGTTCTGCTACTCTTGCGCTTGCCCTCACCGCATGCCGAAACGACAACGATGAGGCAAGCCACAACGAGTGTGTAGACTAAACTTCGGTTCATGAATTACTGAAGCTTGAAGGTTACAGGAACATTGTACTTCACACGCACGGCCTGACCGTTCTGCTTACCGGGAGTCCACTTAGGCATGGATTTCACCACGCGTGCAGCTTCCTTGTCAAGCGAGGGGTCTACGCCACGTACCACCTGTACGTTGGAGATGCTACCGTCCTTCTCAACGACGAACGACACCACCACACGTCCTTGGATACCGTTTTCCTCAGCCACTGCGGGATAATGGATGTTCGAGCTGAGCCATGAGAGCAGAGCACCCTGTCCACCAGGGAATGCCGGCTGCTGCTCAACCACGTCGAACACCTTGTTGTCCTCTTCCTTCTTGGGTTCGGGTTTCGGCTGCTCAATTTCGGCCTTTTCAACCTTGAGCACCTCACCACCTTCGTCATTACCTTTCACATCAAGCGCACCAATCTTAGTGGTTGATTCGCTCAGGTCTTCCTGCTGCTTGAGCTGGTTGTCTTCCTTCACCAAATTATCTTTCTTGATAACAGGCTCCGTGAATTTCACCGAGCTGGCCACCTTTTCAGGCATCTTCTGCTGTTCGGGAATCTTAATCTCCGGCTTTTTCTCCACCTTCGGTTTATCCTTCTTTTCAGCGATGTCACTCAGCACCACCTCCTGCGTGTTCTCCACCCTTGCGTTGGCCTGGATGGTTTTTACGATGGTGAATGCCGAGAAGCCCAGAATAGCTGCCAGGAACATGATAATGATGGACCACAGATTGCGCTTTCCTGTGTTACGACGCAAAGGAAATGCTCCGTATTCCTTGTTCTTGCTTTGAAATACCAGATCGGTCCATTCGTTGGATGTTAAATCAACTTTTGCCATAGTTTTAAAAGTTTTTTAATGTCACGTCCTTTTACTTGATTCCTTTCTTTTCGAGCAGGGCCAAGTCTTGGGGAGTGACTTTACCAATAACGTATGTACCAATACTGCAAATCTGCATTTCGTCGAGAGCGTCGACCAAGTTTTTGTACGAAGCGCTGTCGAGAGCCTTGATAATGACGGTGAGCACCGGCACCTTTTCGCCATCGATGTCACCTGCCTTGATTTTCGCAAGTTCACTATTATACAATTTCTCTCCCTCCTCGCCTTCATACTTTTTGGGATTCTCGATTCTGTCCTTATCGAGTTTCTCCTTGGCCGCGAGTACTTTCTTCACAGGAACGGAACCATCTTCCGTCTCATGCTCCATGAGCACTTGGCGGAAACCATCTTTGCCCCAGCTGGTTATCTTCAGACACTCAGGGTCGTTGTAGTTGGGGATACCGGCGATATACGCGATTTTGTCATCCCCTGCCACGAAGACAGTGATGGTCTGCGACTCTTTGGTTTCGTTCTTCATATCTTCCGTCACATTCTTGTCGTTGCTCGGCATGGTCAGGTTCATGGTCTGCGGTTTGCTGAGCGAGGTACAGAGCATAAAGAATGTGATAAGAAGCATCATCATATCCACCATCGGCGTAAAGTCGACGCGGACATCCATCTTCTTCTGTCTGCTTTCTTTTTGTTTAGCCATTCTTTATTCCTCCGCTTTTTTGTAAGAAGTGATCAAGTAGTAACGGTTCTGATCCATGTCCTGAAGTTCCGACATCATTTTTTTGATGACCTTGTAGGGAGTCTTCTCATCGGCCTTGATGGCCAATTTGAGGTCATTACCCTTGCGGTCATATGCTGTTTGAACCCAGGTTTGGAATTCACTCATGCCTCCGTCGACGCTATCGGTGGGGATGCCCTTGTCTTTCTGGAAATCGTTGAGCTTCGTGTCCTCGAGCTTCAAGAAATCCGAGATGTCCTGCATGGGCACACCGATGTTCGCGGCGGTGCGTACGGACTTCATCTGGTCCTCAGTAAAGCTGATGCCATACTGCGAACCCATGTCTTGGACGACCGCTTCCATGTCGGCCGGCTTGTCCATGCCGAGGAATATCTTGCCGTTGTTGTCGACAAGTATCGTCAGCACGTCGTTCTCCGGCACTTTAATCTCCGATACGGACCCAGGTGTCACCACTTTCACCGCTTCATTCTTGACGAAAGTAGACGTCAACATGAAGAAGGTAAGCAACAGCACCATCACGTCCGACATAGGAGTCATGTCGATCCAGACGCTCTGTTTCTTAATTTTTACTTTACCCATAGTTGAAAATCATTAAAAGGGTTAGTAAAATTAAGCTTCCTCCTGGTGTGTGGTTTCGTAAGTCTGAGCGATGGAATAGCCCACTTCGTCGAGGGCGTATGTCAACTTATCAATCTTATTGGAGAAGGTATTGTAAGAAATCACGGCGCACCATGAGGTCAAGATACCGAATGCCGTGTTGATAAGGGCCTCAGAAATACCGGTTGACAGGGCGAGGGAGTCGCCACCGCCGCCAGCAGCCAGAGCTTGGAAGGACTTGATCATACCCGTCACAGTACCGAGAAGACCGGTGAGGGTACCGAGTGTTACGAGCGTTGCGAGGATGGGGAGGTTCATCTGCAGGGTAGGCATCTCGAGCTGAGTGGCCTCTTCGTGAGCCTGCTGAATCTTAGCCACCTTCTGAGCTTTTTTCACGCCAGTAGTACGTTCCATATCCTGGTATGCGCGGATGGAAGCGCTCACCACGTTAGCCACAGAACCACGCTGCTTGTCGCAGAGCTGCTGAGCCTTGGCGAAGTCTTGCTTGGAAATGGCCTCTTTGATGGCAGCGGTAAATTTGGCGAGGGAGCCTTTACCGAAAGCGGTACGCAGAGCGAGCCAGCGCTCAATGGAGAGGGCGATCACGGTAAGCAAAAGGGTGTGGATGATAGGCACCACATAACCACCCTTGTAGATAGTACCGAGGAGGTTGATGGGATGTCCTTCGGGATCGCCTGCTTCGAAGTTGTTGGGGTTACCAAGTACGAACTTGTAGAGGCAGATAGCGATGATGAAACATACCACGATCACCCAAAAAGCGGCCCTAATACCTTGGAAGCCGGAACTCTTCTTCGGCGCAGCTTTAGGAGCGGCAGCCGGTTTTGTTGCTGTTTTTTCCATAATTTGTTAAAAATTTAATTTTTAGTTATTAATAAATTTAAGTTATACAATAATCTATTTGTTGATAGCCTTTCTTATAAGTATATGCCGTAATTGCCCACGCCAAAAGCGAGAGTATCGGAAATAACTTCGCAAAGATAACAATTTCAAAGAAACTATTACATGAATTAATAACTTTTAACAGTTATTTTTTACTTTATGTAGTGAAGAAGTGAAGTAGTAAAGAAGTGATGCCATTACCACGCCGGCTATTGTCTTCACTCCTCCCCTCCTCTCCACTTCTTAACGTTTCAGTGTGGCAAGTGCCTCTTTTATGCGTCGCATGGCCTCGCGGATATTGTCATCGGAAGTGGCGTAGCTCATACGGAAACAATCGGGGTCGCCGAATGCGTCGCCACCAACGGTGGCCACATGAGCCACTTCAAGCAGGAACATGGCGAAGTCGTTGGAATTGTTGATGATGCGCTGTCCATCCGTCATTCCGTAGAATGACTTGCATTTGGGGAAGAGGTAGAAAGCCCCTTGCGGACAGTTCACTTCCAATCCTGGTATTTCCTTGGCCAGGCTGACGATGAGGTCGCGCCGGCGTTGGAACGCCTGTCGCATCTCCTCCACGCAGTCCTGTGGCGCCGTGTATGCCGCCAATGCCGCTTGCTGTGACACCGAGCATGGTCCCGAGGTGTATTGTCCCTGCAGTTTGTTGCACCCTTTGACGATCCATTCCGGGGCAGCCATGAACCCAATACGCCATCCCGTCATGGCGTAGGCTTTCGACACTCCGTTGATGATGATGGTGCGTTCGCGCATGCCTTGGAACTGTGCTATCGACTCATGTCGTCCCACATAGTTGATATGTTCGTAAATCTCGTCGGCCAGCACAAAGAGGTTATCGTGTTGGAGGATGACCTCGGCAAGTGCCTGCAGTTCCTCTTTCGAGTAAACGCTTCCTGTGGGGTTGCTCGGCGAACAGAGGATGAGCAGTCGAGTGCGCGGCGTGATGGCCTTTTCGAGTTGATCTGCCGTCAGTTTGAAGTCCTGTTCAAACCCCGCGTTCACAAACACCGGTGTGGCTCCGGCCAAAAGTGCCATCTGAGGGTAGCTCACCCAGTAAGGAGCGGGGATGAGCACCTCATCGCCCTCGTCGGCCAACGCCATGACGGTGTTGCACACACACTGTTTGGCACCATTCGACACCAATATCTCCGATGGAGAATACTCCAGGTCGTTCTCCAATTTCAGTTTGCGGCAAATCGCCTGTCGGAGGTCCATGTATCCAGGCACGGGCGAATAACGTGAGTAGTTGTCGTCTACCGCCTGTTTTGCCGCCTGTTTGATATGCTCCGGTGTGTTGAAGTCGGGTTCCCCGACACTCATGTTAATGACATCGATACCTTGCGCTTTCATCTCGCCGCTTTTCTGCGACATGGCCAAGGTGGCCGAGGGAGCGAGCCTCATGAGTCGTTTGGAAAGGTTTGCCATGGTTGGTTTTTTATTTTGTTTGCATGATGTGCGCGATGCCTCATTCCGACACAACGCCCACACCTTATATTATTATGCAAAGGTACAGTAATTATTCTTAATAACGCAGGATATGGGAAAAAATTACCTACAGATGAAGGTTATGTCCCATGCGATCTTTTTTGGTTTGCAAGTATCGCAGGTTATATTCGTTGGGAGTGACCTCGATGGGAATATTCTCCACGATTTCCAGTCCATAGGCCTCCAGTCCAACGCGTTTCACGGGATTGTTGGTAAGCAGGCGCATCTTATGGACACCCAGGTGTCGGAGCATCTGAGCCCCGCATCCATAGTCGCGTTCGTCGGGTTTGAAGCCCAGATGCACGTTGGCCTCTACCGTGTCGAGTCCCTCCTCCTGCAACTTATAAGCCGCAATCTTGTTCATCAGGCCGATGCCACGCCCCTCCTGCTGCATGTAGACGACCACACCCCTACCCTCTTTCTCAATCATCTGCATGGCCTTGTGTAGCTGTTCGCCGCAGTCGCAGCGTCGGCTGCCCAAGATATCGCCCGTGGCGCACGATGAGTGCACCCTCACCATCACCGGCTCATCTTCGCGCCATTCGCCTTTGATAAGCGCCATGTGTTCCAAGCCGTTGGCCTTCTGACGGAAGGGTATGAGACGGAAATGGCCGTATGCGGTGGGCATATCCACCTCGCTGCCCACCTCGATGAGCGACTCTTCTTGAAGACGGTAGGCTATGAGGTCTTTGATGGTGATGATGCGCAAATCCCACTCCTTGGCCATCTCCTGCAACTCTGGCATACGAGCCATGGTGCCGTCGTCGTTCATGATTTCCATGAGCGCCCCCGCAGGATACAGTCCGGCCAGGCGACACAGGTCAATGGTCGCCTCGGTATGACCGCTGCGGCGCAGCACCCCGTGGTCCTGCGCATAGAGAGGGTTGATATGGCCCGGCCTACCAAAGGTCTGCGGTGTGGAAGCCGGGTCGGCCAATGCGCGTATGGTCGCCGCGCGGTCGCTTGCCGACACCCCCGTAGTGCACCCCTCCAGCTTGTCGATGGTGACTGTGAACGGCGTACCCAGCACCGATGTGTTGTCCACCACTTGTCGTGGCAAATCCAGTTCTTCACATCGTGATATGGTGATGGGTGCGCAGAGCACCCCCCTGGCGTTCTTCAGCATGAAGTTCACCTTTTCGGGCGTTATCTTTTCCGCCGCAATGATGAGGTCGCCCTCGTTTTCGCGGTCTTCGTCGTCGACCACGATCACGAACTTGCCTTCTTTGAAATCTTTCACCGCGTCGGCGATGCTATCGAGTTTGAAATGTGACATATTCTTTTATTTAATCCGGAGTCAAAGTGGGTGTTAAAATGGGAGTTAAAGAGGAAGTTAAAATGGGAGTTAAAGAGGAAGTTAAAATGGAAGTTAATTCGCTTCGCTCATGGGAGTTAAAATGGACATTACTCCGCCTTTTCATTTTTTACACTTCTACTTTTTTACCTTTTTACTTTTTTACTCTTTTACCCCTTCCCAGCCATTCATCTCCCCTCCCTTTGGGAGGGGTCGGGGGTGGGTATTTTACTCTTCTCTTCCATGTGTCTAATGCGTCTTATGATTTTGCCATTTGTCTTGACGATATGTTCCAAGTCCTTGTGCAACCGACGGCGGAAGCGGCACATACGCATGTAGAAGAACGCACCCAGCGGCAGGATGATGAAAGCCGCCACGTTCATCCATTTCCGTTCGAAAGGTCGGGTATGCGCCTTCACGGCGAGGAACGGATAGTTGGACAGTTCGGTGATGATCACCTTGTCGCGTGTGTTCGACAGGTCTTCGATGACCGCCTCCATGTCGTCATTGATACGCTCCACCTCATGGTCGGGCTGGTACCGGAAGAACACATTGACAATATTGGGTAGCGAATTGAGGCGGTGCGTCTTCTCGTATGCCAGCACCTCCTCGGTGATTCGTTCGAGTTTGAGCTTGTCGGTGAGATAGTCGGGGTCGTTGATAATCACCTCCTTTCCCATGACATGCCGTTTGATGCGCAGTCCGAACATACGCATAAAGAGTTCGCGGTAAGCATCGAGATTGAACACCGCCGAATCGCTGTTGGCTTTATAGGTGAAGAACACCGCCAAGGGCGACAGCACCGCCGTGGCCAGTCCTTTTCCGAACCATATCGACCACAGGTTGCCACGCGCCATACGGTATCCCGTATTGTCGAGGATATAGAACACGATGAACACCAGCACCGACACGATGATGGGCACTCCCAATCCTCCTTTCCGGATGATGGCGCCAAGCGGAGCGCCTATGAAGAAGAATATGATACATGACAGCGACAGTGTGAATTTATTGATGGCTTCGATTTTATGTTTTCGAATCATCCAGTCGCCATCAGAAGTGACCATACTTTTGAACGTGAGGTCGGTCACCTCGCGCTGCACTTGGCTCAAAGCATGGTTGACTGCCGCCCGTCGCTTGTCGGCAGCCAGCCGCGAATACACCGAGTCGAAGGGGAGCGGGTTCTTTTTGGACTCACGCAACGCCCTTGCCGAGTCATTTGGAGTGAGCGAATGAATCTTGTAGTACGTCTGTTTTCCCTCGGCATAGTAAACATGTCCGATGGAATCGAAATAATGGTTGAGAGAGTCGAGGTCGCGGTCAATCTGCGCCAGGCTCTTCCCCTCGGCGCGTCCAGTGAATCCACTGCCATCGCCCACGTTGAATTCCCCATCGAAGTCGAGCACGATGGTTTTTCTCCAGAACGTCTCCCTACGATAGGGCACAGCCGCACTACCAGCCAGTTCCTGCGAGCGCATGTTCTCGAACCATTCACCCGACCAAAGGTTGAGCATCAGGTGTTTTTTCTCCGCCGTCGACTGGAGCATGCCCGAGTCGGCGAGGATGATGGCAGCATCTTCGAAGCTATTGGTCATGCGGTATATCATGATACCGTAGAGCATGCCCGTCTTCATATCCTTGTGCTGCACGTAGAGGTTGCAGTCGGGTATGCCGTCGTAAAACACTCCTTCAGGAATCTCCAGCTCCGGACTTTTCTGCTTCATGGCCGTGAGCAGTTTAGCCATCTGGTCATTTGCAGACGGTCCAATGTTGTTTTGGAAATAGAACGAGCCGATGGCGATGAGCGTGATGACCACAGCCAGCGGCTTCAGTGTCTGGAGCAATGATATACCCGCCGACTTGATGGCCGTCAGCTCCGAGCTCTCGCCCAGGTTGCCGAAGGTGATGAGAGAAGAGAGGAGGATGGCCAGCGGCAGTGCCTGTGGCACCATCATCAGTGCCATGTACCAGAAAAACTGTGCCAGCACGTCGAGTGACAGTCCCTTGCCGATGAGCGTGTCGATATAACGCCACACGAACTGCATCATCAGCACGAATAGCGATATGAAGAACGTGCCAATGAAGAGCAGGGCGAACTGCTTGAAAATCAGTATATGTAGTTTCTTGATACCCAGCATGTTGTAGCGAATCGTGCGCATGGGCACACGTGCAAGCATGCAAAATTAGTACAAAAAAGTCAGATAATGGAGAAAAATAAGTATTTTTTGGTGGAAGGCTTGTCCCTCCCCTCCCTTGGGGAGGGGTCTGGGGTGGGTTTCTACAGTCCGCAGGTGCGGTGCAGTTGTTCAAAGTTCTGTTCCCAGATGTCGAGAAGGCTGTCCACATCGTCGGGTTCCGCCCAGTCGGTGACATGTAGCACGAAGTCGCCCGTAATCTCATTTTTCGTCATGCGCAGTTCAAGGATGGCTTCGGGGTTCACCTCATCTTCCCACATCAGGCGGATGGCCTCGCCCTTCACCATGTCAACGATGTGTGCCTCGCGTATCTCATGACTGCCATTGGGGTCTCCCCACATGAAACGGAACCCTTCCGGTGTTTCGTTAACCTCGTCGGCTATCCATTTCGACAGTCCCCCTTCTGTACTGATAACCTTCCAAATAATGTTAGCCGATTTGGAATGCAGATTCTTCTCGATATATATACGTTCCTTATTCATGCCAAAAGACGTTTAGTTATTTAGTTTGGCGCAAAAATAGCAAAAAAAAAGATGTTTCGCAAAAAAATAGGCAAATATTTTTGGCTATTCAGAAATAAGCATTACCTTTGCACCCGCTTAAGAGCGATGGCGGGATAGCTCAGCTGGTTAGAGCGCATGATTCATAATCATGAGGTCCCCAGTTCAATCCTGGGTCCCGCTACA
>JAFYJN010000064.1 GCA_017538105.1 Prevotella sp.
GCAAGATTGATGTTCCAGGACAAGGACAACGCACGATAGCTCCTTTCAGTCCTCACAAGGGAGAGGCGTAAGAAAGAAACGATACTAAAAATTGTTAACAAAGTGTATATTTGCTTAAATCATGGCAAGTGTACACTTTTTTGTTTTCCATTAATTAGGTAGAATCGATAATTGTTTGTACCTTTGCAGCCCGAAACGCCTTTTTGCACAGCCCTAATCGAGGGGTTGGTGTGCGCATTTGGCGTGTAATATATTGATAATAAACGAAATAAAATAATATAATAATTAAAAAAGTAAAATTATGCCTACTATTTCACAGTTAGTAAGAAAAGGCAGAAAGGAATTGGTAGACAAGAGCAAGTCGCCCGCTTTGGATTCATGTCCTCAGCGTCGTGGTGTCTGTGTTCGCGTTTACACGACAACTCCTAAGAAGCCTAATTCGGCAATGCGTAAAGTTGCCCGTGTTCGTTTGACAAACCAGAAGGAAGTGAACTCTTACATTCCCGGAGAGGGCCACAACCTTCAGGAGCACTCTATCGTTTTGGTACGTGGTGGTCGTGTAAAGGACCTGCCCGGTGTACGTTATCACATTGTTCGTGGTACTCTTGATACCGCCGGTGTGGCCAATCGCACCCAGCGCCGCAGTAAGTACGGTGCAAAACGTCCGAAAGCTAAGAAGTAATAATCGGAGAGGATTAATACTAAGGACAGAAAACAATTCATCAAACAAAAAATCGTTTTGCTGGAGAAATGTTAAAGGTTGAGTAAACGTCCGGGAGCGGATGTTGAAGAACAAAAAGTTGACAACCCCATGCAGAATAAAATTTTTTCGAAACAATGAGAAAAGCAAAACCCAAGAAGCGTCTGGTTCTTCCCGATCCAGTCTTCAACGACACAAAAGTGTCGAAATTCGTGAATCACTTGATGTATGATGGCAAGAAGACCATTTCATACGACATTTTCTACAAAGCTCTTGACATCGTGAAGGAGAAGATGGCCAAGGAGGAGAAGGCTCCTCTGGAAATCTGGAAGCAGGGTCTGGACAACATCACCCCACAGGTGGAGGTGAAGAGCCGCCGTATCGGTGGTGCCACATTCCAGGTTCCTACCGAAATCCGCCCCGACCGCAAGGAGAGCATTTCGATGAAGAACATGATCAACTACGCTCGCAAGCGTGGTGGTAAGGGTATGGCCGAGAAGTTGGCTGCCGAGATCATGGACGCCTACAACAACCAGGGTGGTGCCTTCAAGCGTAAGGAGGATATGCACCGCATGGCTGAGGCTAACCGCGCATTTGCACACTTTAGGTTTTAATTAGTTGAGGTAAAAAGGTAAAAAGGATAAAAGATTAAGAGAAAATGGCAAATCGCGATTTACATTTGACACGTAACATCGGCATTATGGCTCACATCGATGCCGGTAAGACCACCACTTCTGAGCGTATCCTGTTCTACACGGGTAAGACCCACAAGATTGGTGAGGTGCACGATGGCGCCGCAACCATGGACTGGATGGCACAGGAGCAGGAGCGTGGCATCACCATCACATCGGCTGCTACGACCTGTAACTGGAACTATGGTGGCAAGCAGTATAAGATCAATCTGATCGACACTCCGGGACACGTCGACTTCACCGCCGAGGTGGAGCGTTCGCTGCGTGTGCTCGACGGAGCCGTGGCCACTTACAGTGCCGCTGATGGTGTGCAGCCTCAGTCGGAGACCGTGTGGCGTCAGGCCGACAAATACAATGTTCCACGTATCGGTTACGTGAACAAGATGGACCGTTCTGGTGCCGACTTCTTCGAGACCGTGCAGCAGATGAAGGACATCCTGGGCGCCAACCCCTGCCCCGTGCAGATTCCCATTGGTGCTGAGGAGAACTTCAAAGGTGTGGTCGACCTCATCAAGATGAAGGCCATCCTGTGGCACGACGAGACGATGGGCGCTGAGTACGACATCGAAGAGATTCCCGCCGACCTCGTGGACGAGGCCAACGAATGGCGCGAGAAGATGATTGAGACCGCAGCCAGTTTCGACGACGACCTGATGGAGAAATACCTCGAAGGCCAGGACATTCCCGAGGAGCAGATCATCGCTGCCATCCGCAAGGGATGCTGCGCTATGGAGGTCACTCCTATGGTGCTCGGTTCTTCCTACAAGAACAAGGGCGTTCAGCCGCTGCTCGACTACGTGTGCGCTTTCCTGCCTTCGCCTATCGACACCGAGGCTGTGATGGGTGTGAACCCCAGCACTGACGAGGAAGAGGGCCGCAAGCCCAGCGAGGAGGAGCCCACATCGGCTTTGGCATTCAAGATTGCCACCGACCCCTACATGGGCCGTCTGGTGTTCTTCCGCGTCTATTCGGGTAAGGTTGAGGCTGGTTCTTATGTCTACAACCCCCGTTCTGGCAAGAAAGAGCGCATTAGCCGTCTGTTCCAGATGAACTCTAACAAGGAGATTCCTATGGATTCAATCGATGCTGGCGACATTGGCGCAGGCGTAGGTTTCAAGGACATCCGCACTGGTGATACTCTCTGCGACGAGAACCACCCCATCGTGCTCGAGTCGATGACCTTCCCCGACACCGTGATTTCTATCGCTGTGGAGCCGAAGAGCCAGGCCGACATCGCCAAGCTCGACAACGGATTGGCCAAGTTGGCTGAAGAGGATCCCACATTCACCGTTCGTACCGACGAGCAGAGTGGTCAGACCATCATCTCGGGTATGGGTGAGTTGCACCTCGACATCATCATCGACCGTCTGAAGCGCGAGTTCAAGGTGGAGTGCAACCAGGGTAAGCCCCAGGTGAACTACAAGGAGGCCATCACCAAGACCGTCGAGAACTATCGCGAGGTCTACAAAAAGCAGACTGGTGGTCGTGGTAAGTTCGCTGACATCATCGTCAACGTTGGTCCTAAGGATCCCGACTACACCGAGGGCGACCTGCAGTTCATCAACGAGGTGAAGGGTGGTAACATCCCCAAGGAGTACATCCCCTCCATCCAGAAGGGCTTCGAGACTGCCATGAAGAATGGTGTGCTCGGTGGCTATCCCATGACTGGCTTGAAGGTGACTGTCGTCGATGGTTCGTTCCACCCCGTGGACTCCGACCAGCTTTCGTTCGAGCTCGCCGCCATCAACGCCTATCGCAACATCTGCCCGAAGGCTGCTCCCGCTCTGATGGAGCCCATCATGAAGGTGGAAGTTGTCACTCCCGAGGAGAACATGGGTGACGTGATTGGCGACCTCAACAAGCGTCGTGGTCAGGTCGAAGGTATGGACGAGGCCCGTTCAGGTGCCCGCATCATCAAGGCAATGGTTCCGCTGGCCGAGATGTTCGGCTATGTGACCGCTTTGCGTACCATCACCTCCGGTCGTGCAACCAGTTCTATGGAGTATGACCATCACGCTCCTCTGTCGAGCTCAATCGCCAAGGCTGTGCTCGAGGAAGTGAAGGGTCGTGCCGACCTGGTGTAAGAAGTGAAAAGTGAAGAGTGAATAGTGATAAATTTGCTTCCGCTCTTCACTTACACATAAAAATCTGTCGCTGAGCAAATGACTCTTTAGCGGCAGTAAATAAACAAATAAATAGTAAATAGTAAATTTTAAAATTGTAAATTAAAATTATGAGTCAGAAAATCAGAATCAAGTTGAAGAGCTACGACCACAAACTCGTAGACAAGTCGGCTGAGAAGATCGTGAAGGCTGTGAAAGCCACCGGCGCTGTTGTCAGCGGCCCGATCCCCCTGCCCACACACAAGCGCATTTACACTGTGAACCGCAGTACGTTCGTTAACAAGAAGGCACGTGAGCAATTCCAGTTGTCAGACTACAAGCGTCTGATCGACATCTACAGCTCTACCGCCAAGACTGTTGACGCTCTGATGAAGCTCGAACTCCCCAGCGGTGTCGAGGTTGAAATCAAAGTATAGTACCTGCCTTCGCAGATACCAACATAAGCGGCACGCCAGTTCTATCTGGTGTGTCGCTTTCTTTTTGTAGCGTGAGGTAGGACACACCCTTCACTCCATCTTGAAAAATGTCAACTATGCTTTAGCCCTCTCAAAGCATAGCTTTCATGCGACTAAAGCATAGCTCTTGCGCGGTCAAAGCTATGCTATGAGACGGTCATTTGTGGTCTTTTACGAAGCCGAAAAGGTGGTTACTCAAGAATCAAAACCATTCGAGAGGTGTAAAAATATGTTAACACTTGGGCGATTTATAACATTATAACAATATAACATTATAACATTAAGCTTTTTCGATGTGCAGAATCGCCTCCCTCTACTATGGGTTATTATAATATATAATATATATA